>NZ_JALBYT010000006.1:0-151910 GCF_022690845.1 Shewanella sp. N2AIL
CGAATTCCTCCGGTAGTACTCCGGTAGTACTCCGGTAACTCACACTAATTTTCGCCAACCTTGCAATTATTTCATTGCCGATATCGTTGCATTTAATTCAGCCGACCATGTCAACATAGTCACCAGTTCATTATTTTTCGTGGAGGATAGATGGCTAGATTCGAGTTGAAAAAGGCAGTGAATGTCTTAGTTAACTTAAACTCATAATCGTTAGGTCCACGGTTCAAGTCCGTGAGGGGCCACCACCCAATACAACGAAGAAGCCCATTGATTCAATGGGCTTTTTTGTATCTAAAGCACACCCATTCTCACCTTCGAAATACCTGAACCTAGGAACGATCGCACCTATATCGCACAAACTGCATGCAACCCCATGCAAAAGGGTGCAAAACATCAGTCTAGCCAATCTTCAAGGCAATTCAAGCTACAAATTTATTCTGCCTAAAATGGAACACGCATTAGGTCGTGTCAGCATCTTAGAATGATAAAAGTTAGGGAGTTAATAGAGTGCAAAAAAACGAAGCTGAAGATGACCCGAAAAGAGTAAAGCGACGCTCTAACGCGTCGCTTAAGATGAAAGTATCAATCTTGACGAGTCCAGTGTTCAACTCGTCCAATTACAGCATTTTTTAATAATGCTTACTTACCTGATAAAGCGTATGCAACTTATAGAAGTTCAATGGGCCTGAGAGCAAAGAAATAAAGGATTAGGCCCAATATCAACATGCTATAAGCCAATACCCGTCAGCCAACATTTAGGTTTTTTTTCCTTTATCAGCCGCCCCTCCATAGAGTCTTCAACTACCATTTCTACATGTTGACTATTATCTGTCCTCTCATTCCCCCCCGTATTTCCCCACATCACGGTTCCAAGATTTTGCTCTTTGGTCGAGGACTTCGATTCTGACTCAAGTGCATATTGCTTTGCTGAAGAAATAAAATTTTCAATATCCTCGGCCGTGTAGCGTACAAGACTACCAATCTTAATAAAGCTTGGTGCATGCCCCAGCTCAATTGCAGTTGAGCCCTTAGCTCGACTCTTCTGTAATGCGCTAACTGACATAGACAACCTCATCGCGGTTTGTTTTTCGGTGTATAGCCTTACATCTGACATCAAATAACTCCTAGTGGGTAGACCCGCGAAGAATATCTGGTGCGTAAAAAAAACAAAAAAAACGATTATGTTTGGTCTAGAAATCTTGTGCACACTCCTCATTAATTTTTTTATGCATAATCGAAATTTCTGCCTTTTGAAAAAAATTTGCATGCTATTGCCATCTTAAACAACAAAAGGCAAAACAAATGAAACTCTACCAACTTATGTGGGATCTTCTACTTCATACATTCAACCTGATTATTGTGGGAGCGCCAAACGACGATGTCATTCAACAGTTTCACAAAACCTTCAATGTCAGCGGGAGCGGAAATGAGCCGCAGAACAAAGACCTTAAATTGATCCAGGTTGTTCACGAATGGCACTCAGGTAAACGAAAGTTTCTGACCGTTTCAGTAAAAGATATACCTAACTTTTACATTCGGATTTTAGATATCAAAAACTTCCAAAATAACGATACTAACGAGCTAGTCCCCAACAGCCTAGCAGCCATGAGTTTTTATAGCAGAGTGAGAGAAAGCAGCACGGGGAAATTGAAAACAAGGAAAATTTGCGACCTTACGCCAAAACAAGATTTGGATAACGTTATTTCAGCTCATCTGCTTAAACTCGCCAAACCTCAATTCCACTTGACCTCCACAAATCTCCTAACGCTTGATGAGTATCTGAAAGAATATGAAGTGGTTTTGATATCAAAAAACCCAAAAACAGCGCGAAATAAAATCAATATCATCCGTTATCACTTCAAACAATTCCTAGCATATCCTATTGATAAAATAGACTTAAAATTACTAATTCTCTGGAAGGAAAGCCATATCAGAAAGCTAACAACAAAACAGAAACAACAAAGTGAATGTCCATATGATTTGGCAGAATCAACACTTAAAGGCGCAATTTCATCACTCAGAGCAGCTTTACGATCCGCTTCCGCATCACCATTTCATAATTATAAAATTCCGGAGGAGATCATTCACACCAGCGAGCTTAAATTTATTCCCAAAAACTTGGTGCATAAATATTACAGCCAAGAAGAGCGAGTAGAAATTTACCAAAAATTATTTATACGAGACAGGAACAAACTGCTTGGAAAACTAGGTTCCTGCCCGTTCTACGACTACCTGACACCTCTAATTTTAATTTGCATCTACTTAGGGTTAAGGCCGAGCTATGCACTAAAAATCAAAAAAACAGATATTTATTGGGAAAGTAACATGCTGATTATTCGAGGAGATAAGGGAAAAGTTAAGCAGCCACAATACACTCCATTGTGTAATGGCCTCGATGTTATTATTAAAGAATGGTTACAACACCCAATTCACTCCTCAAAAAGTCAATGGCTTTTCCCTAATCCAATTGATCATAAATCACACCTAGTAGACTACAGTAAATTAGTCAAAAACTTCAAAAAAACGCTGAGTTTTGAACACTTTGACTTTACAACTGTTCGTCATACATCTGCGACACATTTTCAATCTGGGGGCCATGATATCTTTAAAACGCAACGGTTCCTTGGCCATGGAAATGTCACGACAACGTTGCGATATTCGCATCATACGGATTTGGATATCAAGCGTTGTTACACTCAATACTCCGAGATGGTAGATAACGAGATCCTTCAGGCCAGAGCACTAGTAGCAGGTACGAAGTAACGTCAAAATCTCGTAACTCAGAATATGACGGTATAAATTTAACGACAGAACAGTGAAATTCTCATCGTGCGTTTCTAGTTACTCAGGACATACTTTCCTGCAAAGCGAGAAACCACGATGATGCAATCGACTGCGTTTGAACAACAAGCCCACAATCTGCTGATGGTCTTCGAATTGATGACCTATGTAATTAAAAAAGAGATGCCTGATAGCAACACCTTTTCTTACGAGGACAACGTTGAGCAAGAAATACTCCTGCACATGCTTAAACAACGCTTAGTGCGTGAAAAAATGTCCGCCGTTCAAATTGAACTCGCAATTTCATTTGCTGAGCAATTTATGAAAACAGGGCTAATTTCCATGGCACAGACCTAAGTAAAAGTTGAAAGGCCAAATCAATAGGAGTAACAAATGGAACACTCAACTTTTATTCATGTAAATCAGCTTAAAACATTTAGTCCTCGGAATGAACACTGCAAAGTCGTGTTGCTTGCAGATATTAAACTGAACGACCAAACATCAATAGAGCTGCTGTTTACACGCTACATTTATCTTCACTTAAATATAGATGGACATGTTCTAGGTGTGAGTATTAGCCAATCTATTTTTGAGGAGCATCCTGAGTTTAGCTCTCAGTTTTTAAACGACTTAGAAATGATGCAGCTTTTGCTCATGTATGTTGATGATATAACAAATTTTTGCCAATTATTTGCCGCAGAGTTTGAGTATGTCTTAGGGTATCACCCGACAGTCTACTTTGAAGCCGCGGAACAATATTGGGAAAAGCAGATTATTGAAGCACAATCTAACGCGCCTCAATAATCACCTACTAGCGAACCTCACGGTTCGCTTTTTTTATTTGCTTATAGCCTTAGCTCAATCTAAGTCGCCAACGCCCACAAACAGCGAACTATCAGATAAAATCGGCAATACACTGCACTACAGTATCCGACCGGCAACCCACGTCTCCAATACATCAGCCAGTTTAATGAGTTGTTCTTGATGCTTGGATTTATTTTTCGCTAGGTTTTGGATATTCAATAGCTTCCATCTCACCGCAGGTAGTGCCGCAACGCTCGGTTCATCAAACAATGACCAATCAGGCTGACCCTGTTTAAAGGATAATAAAAAGTCTCTGTCTCTTACAGTAAAGTGATGCTGCAACGCTGTTAGCATTTCTGAGCGAGTTAAAACCAGCTCATCGAGTTTAATCGGCTTTGTCGTCATTCCATTGAATTCAGTTTGAAAGCTTTCATCAAGCGGTTTCCAGCGTGGAGACATCACTTCATTAATGGGCCTTGGATGGCTAAGTGTATAAGTGAGAAAGCCGACTAAAATCTCTCGACTGATCCCCTCTTCCGCCAGCAGCATTTTCACATCGAAAAGATCCCTTGGGTGCTGTCTATCCATCGCTGCACATAACTTACCTCCGTATAGATCAGGCAGGCTTACGACGGGGATCTCTGCATACCCAAATTCTTCTTCAACTAACTCAACGACTGGCATTAATACCGCTTTGTGTAGCGTACCTCTCGCAACAGGAGAGACTTCAATTTTTATTGTGACTCTATCACTTGTCACGACAACCCTGAGCTCATCATATTTATTGTCTTGAAATACTGCACTAAGGTTCGGTTGTAGATTGATCTGCGCAGTCAAACGACCAAGCGCTTCCTTCACACTTTGTAGCGCTTGTTCCCTTGGCTCCAAAGGAAGATAAGCCAAATCGATATCGACCGATAAGCGTGGGAAGTTGCGCACAAATAGGTTGATAGCCGTACCGCCCTTTAGGGCAAATACCTTCTCTTGGGCGACGAGCGGCAGCATCCGAATAAGCAAGGTCACTTGCTGGTAGTATATCGATGACTTATTCATATTGATTTTCTTCTGTCTTAATAAACGATGCCGGCACTGTTATTTGATACCGCCCATCGTAACGGCCATGAGCCACCACCTGACGCTTTCCCGCGCCTAGCGTGATTTGCTGCTCATCTAGCCTTTTGCTCCACTGGTGTTGATAGTAGTGGCCTAAAAAGAGAAATACGCGATTAGCTTGTACGGCTTCACTTCGATTCAGTATTGACTGTATTTTACGTGGGCTGAGATTCACTAACCCTTGAAACAGCTCCGCGGCATGCTCAAAACTGATATGTTTGCCAATGGCATTGACGACCTCATAGGCTGCAAGCTCCGCACAACTTGCCTTAACTTCCCTATTGTTCACCCCTATAGTAATAAAGTCTTTTTCCAACGTTTGAGTCAGCTTGCTACTGGTATAGAAAAGCCAATTTTGCTCCTCCAATTCGCGGAACCACTTTGGCAACGCCTGCTTACTTTGACAGCCAACCCAAACTTGCTCGCTGCTTAGTTGAAGATAATGACTAAGCCCTTGATGCGTTAGGCTACTGACTCCCGCAAGGTGAACAGGAAGCTTTAGCTGCTCATTCACAGCCTTGAGCGCTTCAACCCAATGAGGCTGTAACTTACCTGTTGACTCAGGACGAACGTAAACCCCCGCACTTATCTTGTACAACCAACCACTCTGCACATATTTTCTCACCAAAGATGAGCTGATCTCATTTTGTGTTAACCACGACTGAAGCACTACCGCACCAGGACTCGTATGATTAATAAGCCAGTTTATTTTTGATGACATAGTTGCACCATAAGTACCAAAATATAGAGTAAATTAAACCAACTATAGAAGCATAGTTTATAAATTGCAATTATTTAGTACCTTAGGTACATGTTTATCAAAAAATACAAACTAGCAGGATGAGGAGAAGACTAGTTACCAGCAAAAGGCTAAGAAGAGATTCTTACTTAAAACGTTAAACTTAACCCCTGAACCGACAGAATTTCCGGTGCCAAATTCTAGTTATTGATAAGGACAATAACGAGGAGTTAATAATGAGTCAGTCACCGTTTATTCGCGTATATCAACGTAAATCAAAAAGCCCTTGGGATGATCATAGTACCGTCTTGTTACTCGCTGACATTGACGAAAATGATAATAATCCTAGAGCCTTACAATTCACTCGATATATCTATCTTCATCGAGATATCAAAGGACAACACTTAGGCATTAGCATCAGTAAATCACTTCTTGAGGAACATGCTGAGTTTGATACTCAGTATTTAATGGGCTTAGAAATGATGATGCTATTGTTGATGTATAAAGATGATATTTCTGCCTTTTGCGAGTTGTTTACCGCGGAGTTTCAACAGATATTCGGGTTGCCCCCGATTCTCTATTTTGACGCTGCCGAACAATTCTGGGCTGAGCAGATTATTGAAGCCGAAGCTTAAGCTAACATTCAGCAGTAATGCTAAGCGTTAGCCACTTACTTGCGAACCCGAAAGGGTTCGCTTTTCATACTGAATCAAACTTGTGTACGAATTAAGTCCATAGATCATATTTGATGAGGCTCTAACAACATGTGACAACACAAACACTTTGGGACAAAAACGTGCTAGAGCATTTGTCCAAGTTAACCCCACATCGATTAGAAAAGTATCTTATTTTATCCCAGCCCCTAATTCGCTTCGACCTCTTTATTAGGTATTGCATGTGCTAACTGCTCTGCTTGTAACGCCTTGATTAGCTGTTCTCGGATTGTTTCTTGAGACTTGAGACAGTCTATTGTTACAGTGATAGCGTTAAAAATATTCTCTGATAAAGTATCATACTTCTCAATTTGACATGGCTTTAATTTTCTAATTTGCCCAGAGGTCGTTACAAGTTGATTACAAGTGTAAGAACTTAGATCTCCATGTTTTAAAGCTTGAAGAATTACTTTAGCCTTAGTTTCAAGTTTAGGGATGTGGTCACAGGTATTACATATATTTTCTAAAAGTTCCTGGCATTTAGATCTAAATAAAGCCCAATTACTATTGCTTGGTCTAGTGGCTTTAGATTGAACATAGATATTATAGGTCTCTATAAGTAATTCAAGTTTTCTGGAAGGATTGATTACATTTACAACTTGTTTATCACTGTATTCGACAAACCTATCACACCACCTGGCTGTATGTATTCCAGATGTTTGGATTGCTTTTCTACAAATGTCTAAGGGTGTTGAGTTGGACTCCTGTAGACTTGCATACTCAAACCACATCTCAAAAAAAGGCATTTTTCTCTGCCCTTTAATATAGGCTGTTTGAAATAACGTGTCTTCCAAAGTATCATTAGCTGAATCGTAATATTCAATTTTTGCAGCCATGAAGTGTAAGTCTTTGTTTTCTTTATATTCTGGTTCTGAAATTAGTGCTTTCAACGTTTTTCTAGCATCACCAAACCTTTCTGATTTAATCAAAGCGTTACATTGCCCGATAGCTTGTGCTACTCGTGGTATGTGAGATTTTAAATTTGCTTGAAGGCCGTTAAATACTTTACGTATGTTTTCTCTGAATTTTCTAGCATCGGGAAGTAATTCATCAGATATCGATAATGTTAAATTCGCAATTGAAGTTGATGACTCATATCGAGGTTCTTCCTCTATGAATGGAATGCTGCTTACCAAAAATAATTGATCAAGTTCAACAAGAGCATTTTCTATTTCCGCATTTTCCATATCCGTTAATTGATGAAGTTCAGCCTTAGAGCAAGAACCTACGGAACTAACGGTGATAAGAATTTTTCGAGCACTTAAACTTAATTCGTCTACCTCTTTACGAAGAGCTGCTTCTCGGACGGCTAGTCCGCTTTTTTTATTCCATTCATTTAACGAATTTTCTACAGAAGAACCTCTTTTTAATAATCTAAGGATGGACTCCGTAAAAAGAGGGGAGCCTTCTGATATGTTTTCCAATTTTAAAAGATTATTTTCATTAAGTGATGGTAATTTAAACCGAGTGCAAATTGTATTCACTAATTCTTGATATTCACTACCAGACATCCCTGGTATTGAAATAGATGAATCTACAGAGTAAATACTATTGACTCGTGTCGTGACTAGAACCCTAGACGCTGGGTTAGAAAATATTCTAGCAGCTTCCAAAATCCTTTTTTGTTCATCTGGGGCATTCGAATCAACGTCATCAATTACAATAAACGAAGGATAATCTATAAGGTTATTCTTCGCTACCCTCATAAGTTGAGTTGTAGAATAATCTAATATTTCACTTTCTAAAGATCCCGTTTTTATACATACTTGTTCGAGTAATGTATGTAAATCTGAATAATGCGTCTCTGGTGTATCGATGTACTCATCGAACATCGCTTTAAATTGCTTTTTTTTAGCTGTTAACCAAATTACTTGCTCTAAACCTTCTACTTTTGTTCTAATTAATAATTGACAAAATTCATATGCAATGGACGTTTTCCCTTTTCCACCATCAGCAGCAAGAACTTTTGTATATTGAAACTCATCAGCCAACCACGCCCATAGTTCCTCAAGTATAGGGAATCTCCCAATAAAAACAGGGCATATAAAATTCTTATCAGGAAGGTTGTGTTCAATTATCTTTTTTCTTTTTTGAGTAGTAGAAAAAATACCATTGTAATTACGGGGGCTTGATATAAACTCAAAATCTTCAATGCTAGTTACTTGCCTACATTCATCAGCCGTTCGAAAATACACCGCATTTTTTTGAAGGAGCGGTTTGTTTTTATCATCATTAGCACTTGAAATCGGCGCTAAAGACGGTGCATCAGTATTTCTTTTAGGTATAAACAAAACTCCAAATAACTTTTTTTCACCTTGAATTAACATCTCAATTTCAGAGTAAAGAAGTTCAATTCTTTGCCCAAAGTATTTATCAAATTGACCACTTAATTTTTGAAGATTTATTTGGTTGGGTTCTATACCTACAGCCTTAAAACTAGTATCTTTTTCTACTTCATCGATACCATAAATAAGGTAACCACCGTAGGTATTATAGAAGCTTACAATTGCTTTTAGAGCTTTTCTTTGCCCAATATCTGTTGAATTAAAAGAAGCTTTGTAATCCCACAGTGAGCACTCTATAGGGACAACACTACCATCCACATTAATTAGCTTCTTTAAAAAATTTTCAGAAACATCACCATCCAGAACCATTTGATAAATACTATTTTTTAGAGACACAACTTCCATATACCCCCCTAACAATCAAATTCAATTAAGAGCATAATATTGAGTAACGTCCTATATGTAAAGCTTTGTTTTTTAAACCTATAGAGCGTTTTTTTGTTTCTAAAGGCAAGTTGAATCTGGATATAATAACTAAGTAGGAACCTGCAATCCTCCTCTAAACTAGACTCAAAGAGTTTACGTATTAGATAAACTTGTTCAGATGATTGGCAGCAATATGTTACATACGACAATCCTAACTAACTTTGGGGCATAAATGAGTTAACCAACTAGCCCATTTGGGAGGCAAAATCCTGTAATACATCACCGTCCTCGCCTGGAACTTATGCGAGGTTAATTATGACTTTCCAAGATAAGGATACAAAAATTCACTAACTTCTCTTGAAGCAATACCAATATCAACTTTTATGCCCTCTTTCTCTAGAGCATAAAGACCCTTTCCATTGTTCCTTTCATCAGGATCTAGAATAGCAACTACAACTCTCTTAATTCCTGATTTAATGATTACAGAAGAACATGCCGGAGTTCTGCCAACAAATGAACATGGCTCAAGAGTGACATATGCAGTCACTTCTTCCATAGGGCCATCATAAGCACTAATCGCTTCGACCTCAGCATGGTTGCCACCAATTTTCTGTGTGAATCCTTCGGCAATGACTTGCCCGCCTAGAACGAGAACGCAACCTACCGGAGGATTAGGTTGGCACTCAGGCAGAGCAGCCCGTGTAGTGGCACTGTAGTGGCACACTAATTTTGGCCACCTAAATAGAGGTGATATTATTACCTCGTAGATGACTTTAGGTGAACACATGAGATCGACAACCAGAAAAACATTTAGTGCTGAATTCAAACTTGAAGCAGCCCAATTAGTCCTCGATAAAAACCATAGCATCATCGAAGCTGCAAAGGCGATGAACGTAGGTAAGTCCACTATGGATAAATGGGTGAGACAGTTAAAACTAGAACGCCAGGGTGGCACACCAAAAGCATCTCCGATTACCCCTGAACAAATTGAAATCCGTGAGCTGAAGAAGCAAATAGCTCGTCTTGAGGAGCACAATCTTATCCTAAAAAAGGCTACCGCTCTCTTGATGTCAGACTCGATGAACAATTTACGCTAATCAGCGCACTCAAGCAGAGCCACTCTATTCTCACAATTTGTAATGCATTCAAAGTGCATCGAAGTAGCTATAAGTATTGGCTAAAAAGAAAAGAACATATTGATGCAGACTTTACTATTTTATGCAGTGAAGTGAAGGCTGCACATCGTATTAGTCATGGCTCTGCCGGTGCGCGAACGATAGCGCAATTAGTGACTAACAAAGGGATTGGTCTCAGTCGTTATCGAGCCCGTAATCTAATGAAAAAGCTTGGGTTATTAAGCTGTCAGCAGCCTAAGCATTCTTATAGAAAAGCGACACAAGAGCATGTTGCAATCCCCAATACGCTTAATCGACAGTTTGCAGTAACTCAACCAGATCAAGTGTGGTGTGGCGACGTGACGTATGTTTGGGTCGGTAATCGTTGGGCCTATCTAGCCGTTGTTTTAGACTTATTTTCCCGCAAACCTGTTGGATGGGCTTTGTCATTATCACCAGATAGTGAGCTGACCTGTAAAGCTTTAAAAATGGCATTTGAGTTAAGGGGTAAGCCTGAGAATGTGATATATCACAGCGATCAAGGTTCGCATTACACAAGCTTGAAATTCAGACAATTAATATGGCGTCTTCAGATTGAGCAAAGTATGAGTCGTCGCGGGAATTGTTGGGATAACGCACCAATGGAGCGTTTCTTTAGAAGTTTGAAATCTGAGTGGATACCCGCCAGTGGTTATGGGAATTTTACAGAAGCAGATAAAGAGATCACAAATTACATCACTGGATATTACAGTGAGACCAGACCCCATCAATATAATGGTGGGTTAACGCCAAATGAGTCAGAACGTTTATATTGGAATGACTCTAAAACCGTGGCCAATTTTACTTGACCACTACACCACCAGTGATCATCGCTTTCGGACGAGCACCTCCCAGCGATGTACAATGCATAAGTGCTTTATCCAAATCCAACGGGATTTTCTTACCTTGAGCGACGATTTCAGACACCAGGTATAACTCTTCAAGCGTGGCTGCATCAGTAGAACGATCAACATACTCAGTGGCCGATTCTTGAAAGTCGAGAGAACCGATCCGGTCTGAAGCGGAATGCATCAAATACGTCATTTCGTTAAACTCAGCATCGTAGCCTTTGCTCATCAGCCGAGAAATAATGGCCCTACGTCCCCAAGCATCAGGAGCTGCATCACGCAAGCATGAGAATATAGACATACCTTGAACTGGCTGCATAGTACCAGCAGAAAGCGGTAATTCATGTGAGTAAATTGGCTCTGCATCTGGGCGCTTCAAGTAAGACTGACCATAGGTAAAATATTGGCCAGATTCATCAATAGTGAGTCTACCGGCTACCATAGGTTCTGAGTGTCCTCTAAGCCATTTCCAAACGAAGCATTGGTTACTAGAAGTCGTCATCCAAAATTACCTTTTTCCTTCTCACTCGATTAGGCAGCAGTGCTTCTATTTTCGCATTTGTTTTATGTTTAATAGCAAACCGATTTTCATCGGGTTCAAATAAGGAAACACCTAACACCCAAGCAGTTTCGAAGTAAAGTCCGATACTTACAGACGGATCACCCTTAAGAATCTTTATCATCGTGGGCTTAGATGCCCCAACTCGTGAACACAGCTCTTCTACTGTGATTTTCTTTTCCTTACGCTGGATTGAAAGCAGAGTGGCGAAATGGGCTAGTGCAGCACTAGCAACAGTGCCAACTTGAATTTTATTCCTTCCCATAGAAAATTTCTCTTCACCATAAACCAATTAGAGTAAACAGTAATTTACCAAAACCTGAATGTCAAAGTAATAGATTAAAACCAATTTGGTAAATACTAATTTACTGTAATGATTTTAAAGTAAACTGTATTTTACTAAGTAAACAGTCGTTGAGATTGCAGTAAATGAACAACAGAGATCCTATCTGAACTCTTTATTGAGTCATTCATTTGACACGCTTCTGGGCAAAACGTTTTAAGGCATCAATCCACTTCTGGACATTTTCCAAGCTACAATTTTCAGTCGATATATCTATCTTCATCGCGATATTAAAGGACAGCACTTAAGCATTAGCATCAGTAAATCACTTTTTGAGGAGCATACTGAGTTTGATACTCAGTATTTAATGGGCTTGGAAATGATGATGCTATTGTTGATGTATAAAGATGAAATATCTGGCTATTGAGAGTTGTTTACCGCGGATTCAAGCAGTTATTAGGATCGTCCCGACTCTCAATTTTGACACCGACGAACAATTCTGGGCTGAGCAGATTATTGAAGTTTAAGCTAACGTCTAGCAGTAATGTTAAACGTTAGCCCTTACTCGCGAACCCAAAAGGATTCGATTTTTTTTATGATGGTTCAAGCTAGCGAACTAATTTTTTAACGTATGCTTAAAAACCGAGCCGTAGTCACCAAAACCAGACCCCATTAAACCTTGCTCGTAATGTTCAATCCATCGACCCAGTGCACAATCTTTGCCAAATTGACCTTCAGCTAATCCTTGAGTGTAAAAATCTGGGTGTATTGTTAGGTCTTCAGTATGGAATGACTGACCTATAATCGTAGTATTATCACGTTCACTATCAGGTATCTGTTTTAACGTTAACAGGCGGCTAAACAAGTCTGTATTCACTCGTTTGCCTGAAACATAACTATTACGCTTCCAAGCTTGAGCAACGCAAGCTGCTATATCAGCTCTGCACTTCCAATAATTAAAAATCCATTGTTCACAAAAATGATATCGATAGACAGACTCACCTGCTAACTCACCCACTTTCTCTCGCATCAGAATCAGCGCATCATATTCTTCGGTTTTAAACTGCGTAGTTAGCAACCATCCGTTAATATTATGCTCACCAGCAGTTTCCAACAATGAATCTAACCATGTACCAAACATGTATGGTTGTTGATAAAAATGATTAAGCTGATAAATCTCTTCCGTCGCGCCTTCAAGCCATTCAACTCGTACACTAAACAATGTCGCCGCGGCATCTAATAAACCAGCATTGAGTACCTTTAAAAGCTCACTCTCATGTTCAACCTGATAAATCGTGAGATTATGGCCAAAGAAACGAGGAATTTGCGCCCGCGCAACACCATGCGCTTCAAATAAATGGATGAAACGTTGAGCAGTATTAGTCACTAAGGGCTCTGGTCTATGCCATTTTTTGAATCTATCTTTAAGTGCAAAAAAAGCTTCAATATCACCTAATCCGATCATAGTTAATAATCCTTATAACCAAATTATTAAAATACTTCATTACTCTAACAAGCTATGCTAAACATTTCCGATATTTTCACGTTATTGCTCCTAATTTTCTGTTAACAAAATATACTAAGGAGTAGGCAATGTTTCATTATGTCTTTCTTTTATCCAATGAACCATTCCCTCAGAATTTAGAAGACCATGACATAATACCGATAGCCAATTATTTTTAGACCCTGTTAATTCATCATTACGCTCCAAGCTATCATTAATAGCCTGTCTTGCTTCTTCTTCGGACAATTCCTCTTTTCTTGGCAGAGTCTGAATAACGTTAGAAGGTCGATTTTCTAACTTTCCAAGTTGGCCTTTAAGCCACTTTTCAATACCAGACTTAATAACAATATTTTTTGTGTGATATTTTATAGAAGCGATCTCGGGATGGTTTGGTACAACATATATAACTTCAATATCAAACCATCGATAGTTGCTACGAGGAATGATTTGGCAGCTAAGTAATCTTTCAGCTAAAAATCCATCAAAATATGGATGCAAAACCCTCTCACAAGTTGCGGGATCACCTTTCAGCGCAACACCACGTTTTTGATTACAATCACAAGCTGGTACCAAGTTTTTAGAGAAAATTGCCCATGCTTGGTAATCAGACTTGGGGAGAATATGATCTCGAGAAAAAGGCTTAAAACCACCACACATGGGGCAAACATCTGGAGAAGAGTCAGTTATTCTATCAAAATAGTCTATAGATACTGGTGGTGATAAATAATGGCTAAGTAATCCAGACTTTAATTTTTCATTTATTGCTGGGGCAGCTATCAACCAAGGATTTCCGCCATTAGCCTCATAATCATTGTATGCTTGTATCACTGCTTGCTTTTGGTTTTTCAGCTCAGGAAAGGTTGTTCTATAAAGACCAACATTTTCAGCTAACTCCTCTAAATATCTTTGGTCATTAATTATAATTGGAGTGAGCTTCTTCATGGCTTAGCCTCAAATCTTGACTTTAAATCCATTAGCGCACCTAGAGATAATTCATCACCGAGTTCTTTTTCGACAGATTCGAATGTTCGATTTCTAAGCTTCTTATAGATTTTGTCAGTCAATCGATTTTCGATATCTTCATTAAAAACAAATTGAGAAATAGATTCAACATCAGCTCCAAATGTCCTTAGTCGTGGTGGTACAATCGAAATCTTGGATTTTGATGATGAAAATACATGGACTTGCTCACGGCCAACCTCACGTACAAAGTAAGCAGAATGGGTTGCTATCAAAGCTTGTGAGCCTGTTTCTTCTAACAAATAATCAAGAAGCTCAACAAAGTCTGAGATCATATTGGGATGCATATGGGTTTCTGGTTCATCCAGTAGCACAAATGAACCATTTTCAATGTATAAGCAACTTAGAAGCGCAAATTTAAAAAATGTAAGCTGGCCACTACTCATGGCATATGATTCGAAAGAATATTTTATTTTTGGCTCGGAATTATTATCTATCTGAGACCATAAATTTAAAGTAGCCTCTTCAGAATAACCATGATTTAGCTCTTTTAGAGATGCATACTTACTATTTTTCAATGGTATAAAAATAATATCTATAGGTAAAGCCTGAGATAGTGCTTTGATAAAAAGCTCCCATCTCGACGACTCTCCTATCATTTCTTCACTTCTTACTAGCTGGACGAGTAATTCACCAATCGATTTAGTCGTTTTAGCTTTACCATTTCTAGTCAGTGAGAGCCTACGGTAATAGAGTTTTTGTGTTGAACGACGCTCAGAGGGAAATGTATTTTGAGTTTCCCCCGGAGTTGCAATTGCAAGCAACCTATTTATCATTGGTCGCTCATTTGGAGTTTCCCCCTCTAATGATATAGTTTTATCTTGGTACCTAAGTGCCGCCCTACAGAAAGACTTTAAAGCTTGACTTTTACCGAGCCCATTTTTACCGATCAAAATATTAATTCTTTTGGGGATACAGCTAGTTAAATCATAGTTAAGTTTGATTTCATGTGGGACATCAAAACCCTCAAGGTGATATTTGAGAGTTAGCTTTTGCGATATACCGTCAAATTTCTCTTCTTCAACTCCACCTAAAATGCTGTCCGCATTATTAAATGCAAAAAAAGGTTCTGAATTGCGTATAAAGCCAAAGTTGAAGACATGAGAATTAATAGCTTCTTCAAACCAGCTAGATTTTCTCTCTTTGTAGTAAACTAAATCATTCAAAGCCTCTAGCACTTTAGCTAAGATTTCTGTACCTAAGGTTTCTACAGCCTCTCTGTACCCTCCCATGCTTGGCAGCATAGTAAAAAATCGAAAGAGGTGAATAGAATTATTTGCATTTAGATGCTCTATATACCCCATCATGTTAGCCAAAGACTTTGCATTATCCTTGAAATACTCCAAATAATCTTCGCGGAATTCACTATCCTTGTTCTCAGGCGGGAGAAAACCAATAAAGCATTTAAAATAAAAAGGTCGATTCGTTGAAGGATTTAGCAGTTTGCACCGACAATGAATTTTATGACCAAAATCATTCCAACTGTCAAAAGATGCAATAACTTGAACTTCATTGGGCTCTAAACTTTTTTCTGACTCTAAAAAGCTGATTTTGAAATTAACAGTATTATCCATAATTACACTACCTGTTCGACGATGGCATCGGTGAGGTGTAATTGGGTGGTTTGGGCATCACTTAAACGGGCTTTGAGTTGGTCGCACAGAGTCATTAGCTCATCGACTTTAGCGACAATGCGGTTTTGTTCTTCGAGTGGTGGTAAAGGGGTCTTTATCGAGCTGACTTGACCTTGATTTATGGATGCCTGACCAATAGCCTCTTTAGCAAAAGTTGAAATTGATTCCTGTACAATACCTGTCATCATAAATAAATTTAGATACTTAGCTGATAAATATTCAGAAAAAGGTTTAGCTCGCATGTTCATGCTTTCATAAACTAAAGGTTCCTCTGTTATAGGTATTATTGCAGTTTTACCGACAAGTTCTTTACTGTTAACTCTGTTTATCAGTAGGTCATTGGGTTCGAGAAGAAACTGAGCTAATTCATTAGGTTCGACTTCAACTCTTTTTGCACCTCTGAAATCTATCATTCCACTTTGTATGTTGTACATTCTTAGCGATATTACACCGTCATCTGTATAAAATTTTGCAGGTTTGTACAAGCCATTCGAGAAGGATTTAAACAACGTTCCGAACCTTACCCACTCCCACCCTTGCGGCAGTTCAAACGGCTTTTCTTCGTCGGTGATGGCGGGCAGTGGCTTCTGCTTTTTGATTTTCCCCTCCTTGATCTGCTGGGCTTTTTCTTTGGCGATACGCTCTAATAGTTTGGCTGCAGGTTCGTCATTAGGGTCTTGTTTTACTAACTTACCCATTACGGCGAGTTGGAGGATGGTTTGCTTTAAAGTGTCGATGCTAGCTGCGGTGGTAAATAAGGTGTCGAAGTGCTCGGCAACACGTTGCCAATCCTTATCAAAACTATTTGTAAAAGGCAGCTCAAGGCTGGATTCAAAATGTTGCGAACGGCTTTCAAGCTGTGGTTCAAGGCTGACATCAGATTGACTTGCAGTATTAGCAGCCGTTTGTGGCAGTAGCAGCGCATTGAGCAAGGTTTCGACTAAGGTTTGGTGTGCCGCAATGCTCGCTTCGGTTTGTGCTTCAAGGGCATCACACAAGCTCATCAACTCATCGACTTTTGCGACAATGCGGTGTTGTTCTTCGAGCGGAGCAAAAGGTAATGGATGATTTGCGAAGAAATTAGAAGGAACACGCTTTTGTCCTGCAGAACCAGTCATTTTAGTTTCACCCACGAGCAAAAACATTGGGGCCTTTAAATAAAGCAAAATAAATAAAGGATCTAATGTTCCATCTAATGGCCTAGCAACATGTAATTCCGTGGTTCCTGAACCGACTCCATTAACTAATGAAGAAAAAACAGCTGCTTTACTATTTTCAAAACATGGAGTGATCTTTGCCAGAGCAATATCACCATCAGCAAAATGGGTGTAGCCTTTTTTGATCTCCTTCCATAACCTTATTTCACTTCCGTGAATGCCCTTATAGCTAGTTGAAATTAGTGGCATTGGAATAAAAGATGTTTCTGTATTGTCATCAATACCTGTATTTCTTGGTGCAATTTCAGCTATTTCAGCTAAACAAGTCCATTCCCATCCGTTAGGCAATTCAAACGACTTTTCATCTTCACTAATCTCAGGCAAAGGCTTCTGTTTTTTGAGCTTACCCTCTTTCACCAATTGCGCTTTTTCGGCTGCAATGCGTTCTAGCAATACTGAAGCAGGTTCATCGTTTGCGTCTTGCGGTACTAACTTACCGCGCACGGCGAGTTCTAAAATCAATTCACGCAGTTTTTTGATGCCATAAAGCGAAAACTTATTGGAGCTACCACGGCCTGCTGAAGACTTTTGCTCAATGGCGGTCGTCCAAATATCAATATGGTCGATAATTGCTCCTGCATGATCGACATTCCCGCCATCCTTGGCGGTCATAGTGATTAAGCTTTCAGCTGTTTGCTCAGATTGAGCGTCGTTAGTCGGTGTTGATAAATCAGCCATTACTTGCCCTCACCGTCTGATGCTGCCGAAGGTGACGATAATGCCGCAGACAAGATGCCTTTGAGTTGGTCACGCAAGGCTTGAATATCCGCTTGTTGTTTAGCGTAATCGGCTAACAAGGCTTGCGGATCGTGGCTTACCACCTCGCCCACATGCGGGTTTTTAATATCGAGGTTGTAGTTACGGGCAATAATGTCGTCGATGGAGACTTGCCACGCTTGCTCGTTTTCGACCCGCGCTGCAAAACCATCGGCTTCATCGCCCCACCACGCGAGTTCTGTCTCAAACTCTTCAAACTTCATGGGCTTGGTTTTGTTGTAGTTTTTTACACCTTCTGGGTAGGGATGCTCGTAAAACCAGACATTTTTAGTAGGCATGCCTTTAGTGAAAAACAGGATATTGGTTTTAATGCCAGTGTAAGGATTAAATACGCCGTTAGGTAAACGCACTATGGTGTGCAGATTACATTCTTCGAGCAGCATTTTTTTAATTTTGGTTTTAACACCTTCACCAAACAAGGTGCCATCGGGCAATACCACAGCTGCGCGGCCGCCCTTGCCATTTGTTGCAGGGGCAAGCACTTCGATAATCAACTGCAGGAACAGGTCGGCAGTTTCGCGGGTTTGGAACTCGCTAGGGAAGTTTTTTTCAATGCCGTCCTCTTCGGTGCCGCCAAAAGGCGGGTTGGTGATGATGACATCAATATCTTCATCCCAGCTTGATAAGGGTTTGTTTAAGGTATTGCCGTGTTTAATTTGTACGGGCACTTCAATGCCGTGCAGCATCATATTGGTGGTACACAGTAAGTGCGGTAATTGCTTTTTCTCTACCCCATGAATTTGCTGTTGCAGAGTTTGGTGATCATCCGCCGTCCTGACGTAATTGGCTTTAACATGATCAAAGGCGCAGGCCAAAAAACCGCCTGTTCCACACGCCGGATCCATAATAGACTCGCCCAGCTTTGGGTCTGTCACGGCAACAATAAACTTGGTGATGGCACGCGGAGTATAGAACTCGCCTGCATTACCCGCGCTTTGTAAGTCTTTTAAGATTTGCTCGTACAAATCACCAAACAAATGCCGCTCTTTTGAGTCAGTAAAATCGATTTCATTGAGTTTATTGATGACTTGACGCAGTAGCGTGCCGTTTTTCATGTAGTTAAAGGCATCTGAAAACGCCGCTTTTACCACATAACCGCGGGGATTTTTATCTATCGGGGCGGTGAGATTTTTAAGATCAGGGAATAGCTCATCATTCACAAATTCAAGCAGCTCGTCACCTGTGATCCCTTCGTTATCGGCCGCCCAATTACGCCATAAAAAATCACTCGGGATAGGTGTACTGTAATCATCGAGTTCTAGCTCTAACTGCTCTTCTTGGGCATCGAATACTTTTAAGAACAGTAACCAAGACATTTGGCCTAGTCGCTGGGCATCGCCATCGACGCCGGCATCTTTACGCATAATGTCTTGAATAGATTTAACGGCTGAACTGATAGACATAAATTTCTCTTTTCGTTTTTAATGCTTAACGCTTAATTTTTAGTTGTAAGTAAAACGCACCAAAGTACGCACTGCTTATTAGACTGATTATTGTGCTATTTGGTAGATTTCGGCTTCTAACTCACTAATGGCTTGTTCGTACTGGGGTTTGCCACCAAAGCCTTTTTTGATGATGTCACTTAAACTGCCTATGTCATTAAATGGCTGAACTTTAAGCACTTGCAGATTTTCAATTTCTTGCACGCCCACATCGGCGTATTTTATCAATAAATTCTCGAGTACGGCTTGGGCCGTGTCGGAATATTTAGTGAAATAATTACGTTTTTTAACGTTATTAGCCCGTTCAGCGCGGGTTAACGGCGGTTGGTCGTACACGACATGGCAAATCATATCGAAGGGATCCATGTCTTTACCCACTTCTTCCTCAAGTGCTGACCAAATAATCCCCTCTTGCGCCAGCTCATCGATGACCGCTTGTTTACGGTCAGCGTCATTCCAACGCCTGACAAACTCATCAAGCGAACTGAACTGTTTCGCCATGGTTTTACGGGTGTAATCCTTAAAGGATTCAGTGACCAGTTTGCCGTCGCTGTCGTAATACTGCACCCGCTCGGCAACTTTGCTGACTGTCACGCCAGATACGCGGTACTTGTTAACCTTACGAGTTTCGCCTTCGTCCCATTCACCTTCATCCCATTTATCATTATCCTGGCCATCGCCTTGAGGCTCATTTAAGGTGTTTTGACCGCCATCTTGATGTTCGCCTTGTTGCTCATCTTGAATGTCCCCCTGAACATCTTCCTCGTTTGGTTCATCATCAGCGGCATCAATATCCACGTCTTCATCTTCGATATCTTCAGGCGTCACTTTAATTATTTTTTCAGGGGTACCATCAAAACGTTCGTCGGCAAATAACTCAGTCGCCTTTTTGAAATCCAGAATGGTAAACCATAACTTATTGTATTTATCATCTATTCGAGTGCCGCGACCGATGATCTGCTTAAATTTGGTCATGGATTGAATATTTTGATCGAGCACCACTAACTTACAGGTTTTCGCATCGACACCTGTGGTCATGAGTTCTGAGGTGGTCGCAATAACCGGATAGGCCTTTTTAGGGTTGATGAAGTTATCCAGCTGGGCTTTGCCGAGTTCATCATCACCGGTGATCTTCATAACGTATTTGTCATTTTTCGCCATTTGCTCAGGGTTAAGATTGGCAAGTGCGCGTCGCATCCGTTCGGCGTGATCAATATCGTTGCAAAAAACAATGGTTTTACCCATAGGATCGGTGCGTTTAAGGTAGTTAGTTATGGTTTCGGCCACCAACTGAGTACGCTCATCAATCACCATAGTGCGGTCAAAGTCTTTTTGGTTATAGATCCTGTCTTCGATCACTTCGCCATTGTTGTCGATTTGGCCCTTTGTGGGTCGCCAGCCTTGTAAGTCCACATCAATATCAACACGAACCACTTTATAAGGCGCTAAGAAACCATCGTCGATACCTTCTTTGAGCGAATAGGTGTAAAGCGGATCGCCAAAATAATCAGAGTTAGATACCTCATCGGTTTCTTTTGGGGTTGCGGTTAAGCCCACTTGCGCGGCACTGCTAAAATACTCGAGAATTTCGCGCCAAGCGCTGTCGTCACTGGCACTGCCACGATGACATTCATCAATAATGATCAAGTCAAAAAAGTCTGGAGCGACTTGTTTAAACGCTTTTTGACTCTCATCAGGGCCAGTCAGTGCTTGATAAAGTGCTAGATGGATTTCATAAGCAGGATCGACTGTTCGGCCAGTAATTTTGGTCATCGATGTGCCAAAGGGCTGAAAATCGTTTATGCGAGTTTGATCGACCAAAATATTACGGTCAGCGAGGAATAAAATGCGTTTCTTGGCACGGGATTTCCATAACCGCCAAATGATTTGAAATGCTGTGTAGGTTTTACCTGTGCCCGTTGCCATCACCAGCAATACCCGATCTTTACCCGATGAGATAGCTTCAACGGTTTTATTGATGGCTTGCAACTGATAATAACGCGGGTGCTTACCCGTGCCGTCATCGTAATAGGCTTCGTTAATGATAGGTAACTGCGCTGCGGTATAACCTTTCCAAATACAATATTTAGCCCAGAGTTCTTCAGGACTAGGAAAATCTTCTAAGCGGATTTCGGATTCAAGGTTGTGAGCCTCTGGGGTGCCTAGTTTGGTCTTGTCGTGGAAGATAAAACCATCGCCGTTAGAGGCAAACACAAAGGGAACATCGAGCAAATGAGCATAATCGAGTGCTTGTTGTATGCCCTTACCGACTTCATGCTTATTCGCTTTAGCCTCAATCACCGCCAGCGGCATACTCGGTTTATGGTAGAGCACAATATCGGCTGACTTAACCGTTGTGCGCATGCCCATTTGACCCCGCACAATCACCTTACCATCACGCAACTTCACCTCCTGGCGAATTTGCGTCATATCATCCCAACCCGCATTTTTTACCGCAGGCATGATGAACTTTGTGATGATATCTGTTTCGGTTAACTTTGCTTTATTGATGCTCGCGTTATGGTTGACCATTACTAATCCAATTCCCTCTAGATAGATAACCGAATATTCTGGTTATTGAGTTTGCCACAAAGCCCTTAAGTAACCTAGGGTTAGAACAGCAATTACCCTGTAATTATCTTATTTTGTGTTTTACATCAAAACCAAATAACGTGGACATTTCATCATAAATACCCAATCAACTGATTAATTTGCCCGAGGATGTGCTTACTTATCAATGTGGGGAACAGGGACGACCTCGCAATGAAGCCTTAACAGGCTGAAATAATAAAAATTATTATTTCAGATGGCAGTACCAAAGTGTGCAGCCGACTTCATCTACTGGTAATGCATTGTAAAATCTTTGTATACCCTTCAAAAGGCACTTAGGTGCCTTTTGTCGTTTTTGGAAATTAGAGATTGTTTGTTAGCGATAAAACCGTTCGGTGAGTTCATCACACAGCAGAGTACGATAGATAATTCGTTGCTTAAGTGATGCCGCATCTTGCGCGGTTAATAAAGGCTGACGAGTCTTTTTATCAGGCCTTGTGGTTAGCTCATCATAGAGCTGCTCATGAAGTCGTTTAATGTCGCTAAAAATGTGCAAGGATTGAGAAAACAGCATGACCTTATCGTAATAGCCTTGCCCTATCCCATCATGCCATTTCAATAAAATGGTTTGCCGCGCGGCTTTTGTCTTAAAGGAATGCTCCATTTCGACGGCACAAATGGTTCCATCCACCTCCCTCACTATCCCATCCACATTTCGCACACTGCTGTGAGTAAAACGCCGTTTAAACTCGGGCTCAGTCATCATGGCACACCATAGCGGATTTGGCTCTCCATTAGGTTTGTGATGATGGATGCCTTTCAACAACACAAACTGCATGATTAAGTCGTGCATTAAAGTGTTCTGGTTCACTTGCAGCGCCGGATGCTCTTTCGCACGATAATAGACTGCAACATTCAGTAACTCTTCGGCGTATTTTGCGCCACTGTAAGTGAGTGTATAAACACGGCCATCGTGGGAACGATGGGTAGTAACAAGGCAGAGCAGTTGCTCTTGGACAAGCTTATTTAAATGCTCCAGAGATTGCCGATGGCTGATGCCATAGAGCCAAGCAATGTTACTCGGTGAAATCAGACCGAATCGAGCCACCAATTTCATGGTGAACTCGCGGCGGATTTTCCCCGTTTTATTGTTATTTACGCCAGGTCGATATTGCATATCGAAATTCAAAAACGGGTCGTATCGAAGTGGAAGATTCGCGACCGATTTATCCTTTGCGCTACTGTGTGATGTCATTAAAAATACCTTTGATTAAATGGGTACAATTAACTAGCCATCGAGGGGACAAATTTAACGCATTGATGATATTTTTGAGTGA
The DNA here is from genome assembly GCF_022690845.1 of Shewanella sp. N2AIL. Lineage (NCBI taxonomy): Bacteria > Pseudomonadati > Pseudomonadota > Gammaproteobacteria > Alteromonadales > Shewanellaceae > Shewanella > Shewanella sp. N2AIL. The sequence continues at coordinate 23,187 of NZ_JALBYT010000006.1, forward strand.
ATAATTGCAGATTTTCATCACGATAAACTGCTTTCATCCTGTCGGAATGAAAATAGCGATGAACATCGCTACCAAGCCAGCCTTTGGCTGATGAGTCACTTGCTGCGCAAACGACTCAGATGCCCTGAAGCGCCCGCCAGCTCTGATGACTCGTCATCGACGCAGGCTTACGAACTCCGTTCTAGCACTCCACGACATCAGACGCGCATGCACCGAGCTACGCTCTGTACTAACCGCATTTTCGCCGCTTACGTCGAGGGGGCGATGTGCCATCTTATTCCCCCTCGCGTCTCGCTCACTTTTCTCACGAAAAGTCTGGGGTTTAGCGGTGTATTTGTGCCAAATTCACCCCTAAATTTTGCTGAGGCAAAACTAAAATGCGGTTAGTACAGACCAGCTGTACATGCGCGTGCTCCTTTGAGCCATTACTGCGTAATCGCCCAAATCCGCGCTTGAAAGCTTGTTATCACAAGCACTTTTGTCGCAAAAAATCGTACCGATTTTTGCTCGTCAAAAGCACATTCTGTTAACGCCAACCTGCAAGCTCAGCATTAAAATGTCGTCACTAATGTGAGTGTGAAGTCCGAGACAAGATAAAAAAATGAAAGAAAAACAACAAAACTCACTCAACATTTTTATTGTCCACCATTGCGAAAAATATGCTTGAAAAAGTGCTTTTTTTCATTAATGTCAATTTAGGAGCTTTACTCTTAATCACATTAAAGGAATAACAGCATGACTGACAATAATCACAACGGCCCGATCGTAAACATTGATGGCACACCTATGATAGGTAACACAGGAATCGATGTGCATGGCAACCCATTTGGCATTACTGAATCCGACACATCGGCGTGTAATAGCAGCACAAGCGATGATGCTTGGTCATTGCCTAACGACACATTTAGCTGCGATTTCGACAGTGGATTTGGGGATGGTTTCTAATTATGCGCCGTCATCTAAACGACAAAATACTTGCCAAATGGATACCTTTAGTCCTTGTGAGCATTATCACCATCATGTGCTTTTGCTGGTTTATCTATACTGAGGATATGAATTGCCTTTTACCTCCGTTAATACTGCATATTAAGTACGCCTTCGGTGTTTTAGCCTATGATAGACGTTATGAAAATACACCTGAGCCCGAGGATCCATGGGTGCGTTTTAAATACATGATGTTCCGGTTTTACTAAACCTCAACGTAACTAACCAGACAAATTAGTGAATGACGCCTATAGGGCGGTTAAGGAAAAATGATGGAATTTTTACTACCAATTGCGCTAATGATTATTGGCAGCATAGTGCTTGTGAAAAGATGTAAGCCAAAGAAATAGATAAGAAAAATCTCTGAAATCCGTGACCATAGTAAGGAATCTGCCTAAATGTTTAAGCAGTTTCCTTATTTAAATCGCATCTAAGTAAAGTCTATTTTTTGTAATAGTTTGCAATAGGCTTTACATCGCAACAACGAAATCACTTAAGGACAAGTGAGATAAGCCGTTTGCAAAAATCCGAAACAGTTAGAGTAGAAACGTAACCAAATCAATTGCAGCTAAGACCAAGATTGAACTCTACTATTTTTACTCAATCAGTTTCTGTTAGTGATTTTGTACATATTGCAGTCTTTGATTTACACTGACACTTAGACTCTGTTGATGAATCTAGTAGCGTTATTTTATCAACTGGTATCTTAGCTAACTCTACAGGAAAGCCTTTATTTTGAATTTCTCTCGCATGGTGACGGAGGTTAACCTTTGAAAAAAAAGGAATATGTAAAACTCCCGAATGAGGGGATATGATTGCTAAAACAATTGTGTGGACTCTTTTTTCCGATGGCGAAAAATCAAAGCTGATATATGTATTTTCCAAATGCTCTTGAACTTGAGGAATAATTTCAGGGCAATTCAGCATCATATCTAATCCGTTGGTAGCTTGCGCGAATAAGTGACTAAGTACACTACTACCCCCATAATGCTTTACATGGATTATGCGATTACATTGAGTAAGTAAGTCACAGAATTCATAATTTTGTTTCACATTTTTGTGTCTTACCCAATGCTGGTCAAGCACTGCTATCTGTTCTCCATCAGCTATGCGTCTCAAATAACAACATTCACGCTGATCTTTGTAAGGTTTATCTTCAAGGCCTTGCCAGCGGGGCAACAAATCAAAATATGATTCAACTTCCTTTGCAAAAGACTGTTTCACATGATACCAATGCCCATCATTCAGTACATATTTCCAACCATTAAAGTCTAATTCTCCATTTAGAGACTCAAAAAAACCAATTGATTCAAGATGCTGATCGCTGCCATTATATAAATAAATTTCCTTTGCTTTGAGTGTATTGATGGAAATCGAAGCCTTATTCTTAAATGGTGCCTCGACCAAAAAAGCATCCAATTGTAATTCTGGGTGTTTACAAGGAGCTTCACTTCTTATCGACTTTGTCGAATAAACAAAACCAGAAAAGTCATGATAGTCAATGATCTTTGGAGGCGCCAACCAAAAACCATCTATGCTTTCTGCCTTAAATTTTTCGACCAATATGGATTCAAGTTGCTTTACTATTTCTGGATCAGATTCCAAACCGATAAACTCAGCCCAAGGATACTGCTCTTTATAGTTATCGCTAAAATAAGCTGTCACTAACCTTTCGGCAATATCTCTAAACTTATCAGCTTCGATTTCAGTGTATAGTGACACTGAGTCATTGCCAGATACCATTTCAAGTTCTTCATCGCCTTTACTAACTATCGCTGTGATTGACTTTAATATTTCATGATCGAACGCAAAGTCAAAATCTTGAATACCAGAGTTCAGAGCCACTTGAGATCGTGTATTTCTAGCAACCCTATCTAAAGTTGATTTATCGATTGATTTGAGCTGTTCTGGATCTCCCAAATTCATTGACACCCTTAAGCCAAAACCTCGCTCAATAGATAACTTCTCAATAAGACTCCTTCCGTGACCGAACGTAAAAATCACATAACGATTTTCGACCTTAACAAAAAACGCTCCTTTGACAGATTTTTGTTTAAAGTGCTGATCTCCAATATCATAATCAGAAAATAGTGAAGACCAATCCGCTTGACTTGTATGGTTTGATAAGCAAAGAACTAAGTCATCTTCTTCATTTTTATGGTGTGAAGTAAATTGTTTTTTACCATTCTGAACATCTTTAAGAGTCAAGCCTTCCTTGCTTAAAAAAGCGACTACATTCCGTTTCATTCACTTTCCTCTATCACTGAACTATAGGCTCAAAATTAATCACCACCACATCTAAGACATACATCTTGATTTAACTTAGTAGTACCATAGTTAATATCGTAGTGCACTACTAAGACGTAAAGGGATAATAGCATTTAAATGAAGAAGTCAGTTCTTATAATATATTGCCATCAAAACCGATTGAATTCTGATTACCCATGTGAAGCTCAGACGCTATCATCATCAAAGCAAGTTATTAAATAACTCAATCTCAACAGCACTCCAGTCTGGAAAGCGAATCGAACCAAACTGCCACAAATCCCCCTTAAAAAACTCTTGGCCCTTTCCTTCAACGTGGTCGTCGATAAGAATATCTCCCTTCAGTAATCCTTTGTTCGGAATGATGATAAGACGACTGACATATTCCATGCCTAAGTGTTGCTCTACCCAAATACGCTTCTCCATATAACACAATGGATTTTGCAGACTTGGCGCTGTGGCTATATAAGGTTCAATTTCTGGATGTTCAAGCATCTTTTTCATCACAGCAATGCCACCTATTTTAGGGGCTAAGCAGCTGAAAAATCCCAATTCAGCTTGAGGGTATGCCTGCTCAGGTTTCTGGAGTTTTTTAAAGGTTACAGCTTCTGTATAATTTACAAGCACATCGTCCATATCTACATACACGATTTTTGGCATAGCCTTACCATTCATAACAAAACCAACCTAAGTAACTGTATTAAAATATGATTATTATAATAAGACATCTGCATTCTCACAATATAGAAGAGTACGTTCTATAGAAGCGGTGTCTTAACTTACTTAAGAAAGTCAGGTAATGCACCCACTTGTCTTGATTTATCAAGTGTATTCACAGCTTCAAACCTTGAGCTATCCATCAAATGTGCATAACGTTTAGTTGTCTCAATCTGTTGATGGTTTAGCAGCTGACTAACCATATAGATGTTACCAGTCTGCATCATCACTTTAGATGCAAAATCATGCCGTAAATCGTACAACCTAAAATTTTCAATTTTTGCCTCTTTAATAATCATGTCCCATGATTTTTTTATTGTGGTGAGCTGAAGCTCAGGATTAGCTGGCGATGGAAATAACCAAGCATCCATTCTGGTCTTAAAATAACTAGCAGATTCGTTATGAATGCCATGTTTACGCCATTCTTTTAGTGTCTCCAACGCCAGAGAATTTAAAGGAATAACATTAGATATTCCGCGTTTATCAATCGATTTTCGAATACGGAAAAATTTTGAGTCCAAGTCAACATCAGACCATTTTGAATTGAACAACGTACCAGGCCTAATTCCCGTCTCTTTGAACAAAATAATAAAAGGTGAAACATGATCCACAAAATGACAACTTTCGAGATGCGCTGGCGTTTCTAGCCTGCGTAATATCCTATGCTCAATCGTCCTAGCTCTTTGCTCATGTTTTAATGAGTTGCGCTGGTTAATTGCAGCATACAGCCTTAATTCCTCATGGTCAGATAGATAACGAATGACCTGATTATCGACTCTTATTCTAGGTAAGCTATACAGATCATGATCTTTAATAAGACCTTTTTCCTTTGCTAACTGGATACAGGCTCGAAAAGTGCAAATACCTTCTTTCATAGTTGAAGGACTCAACGTCCAAAGACTATCACCCGCAGCTAACTGCCTTTTCGTCAACTTTCGCTCTTTAGATTTCATCCACTGCCGTACCAAATCAGCATTAATATTACCGATAGGGCTATCTAGTAAATGCCCAAAATGACGTGAAATGATATCCACCTTCACCATTACCGTTTTTGGATTTTCATATCGTTTTGTCTCTACATATTCTCCATATAAAAAATCCCTAAGGGAAACACTACTCTCTCCACTTGCGGATGTTCCACGTTGTTTGTCGACGATTTTTATCCCTAGATTATTTCCTGCTTTAACGTGTTGTGCAGCCTTCAGAAGAACTTGAAAATTAGAATTGGTCAAATTGCCAAGCTTTATTGTTTTCAGCGCTGCAGAAAGCGTATCACGCTGCCTTAGATAAACACTCGCGAGAGATTCTCCTATCGCTGTAAGCTTTTCATTTTTCAATGTAAATTCAGACTTGTAAAGCCGAATTGAAAGACCTGCTATCTCATGACTATTTATAGCCAAGTATTTAGAATTCCCCGCCCACCAACTTTCTATGCTCTCGTGGAAAGCAGCTAGTTCTGCAAACGTAAATTGACTATTTAAATACACCTCAAACTCTTGGACAACTTTTAATCTCTTCCTAGTAGAAGAGACTCTGTAACCTAAGTAGGCCAAAAAACTTGATATAGATTGATTGGTAAACGCAATTTTTAATGTCTTATTCATGTGCTATCTCACTTCAATTTGATGAAATTTGATCGCACACCTATCGCACATGATACATGCAAAACAGTGCAAAACCATGCAAAACCCTAAGTTGCCAAAAATGCAAAAAATATTTACTATCAACAACTTAACATGGCTTCACAGGTCAGGTAAATCATTCAGGATCGACTCATAATCGTTAGGTCCACGGTTCAAGTCCGTGAGGGGCCACCACCCGATTCAACAAAAAAGCCCATTGAAAGATGGGCTTTTTTGTATCTAAAATATTTGTCCTGCCAATCATCGCATAATCACCATGCATTTACAGCTGGCTCGCTCGCTGACTATTTCATAGCTTCAGCCTGTTCTTTGATATTTACCATTGCCATAAAAATAGGCCCTTTGATCAGTGCTTAACCAACAACACAATCAAAGAGCCTATTTAAAATCAATGCGCTAATTCAGTAAACCTCTGCGTGCTAGGTTTTTAACTTACCTAACTGCTCATGCTGCTGCTTCACTAAGTTTGCTAAAACTACACTGCTTTGCTGTGCTTCACCCGCAAGACGTGCAAGTTCAGAAGCAGAGTCAGAAATCCCTGTGATATTGCGATTAACCTCTTCAGTCACCGCACTCTGCTCTTCTGCGGCGGCGGCAATATGGGTCACTTGGCCCGAAATTTCCCCAATCTGACTCACCATTGAATTCAATGAGTTTAACGCTTGCTCAGTTTGAGATACGGCCATTTGTGCCCGCTCAGCGCCTTTATCTATGATGCCAGAAGCGCTTTGGACCTCTTTTTGCAGTGCGTCGATCAGGGTACTAATGTCGTTCGTCGAGCTCTGAGTCTTAGATGCTAGCGCGCGGACTTCGTCAGCCACCACAGCAAAGCCTCGTCCCTGCTCACCCGCCCTTGCAGCTTCAATCGCCGCATTGAGTGCCAACAGGTTAGTCTGTGCGGCAATGGAGCTTATCACCTCAAGGATACGACTGATGTTCATACTGCTTTCAGCCACTTTACTCACCGCCAGCTTAGCCTCCATAGACTCCTGAGACATAGTCGCGACAAAACCCATTGCCTTAGTCAGGCTCTCTTCGCTATGACGAATATTGCGCGACATAGCTTCAGTTTCAGCCGCAGTTTGCTCTGATGCCTTAGCAACCTCAAGTGCGGTGGCACTCATTTGGTTCACAGCCGTTACCACACTCTCAATTTCGCCGTACTGGCGGTTCACACTGTCACGGGTGAGCTGGGCAATTTTGGCAGAGGCTTGGCTTTCTTCCTGAGAGCGACTTGCAAGCGTTTTAAGTTCGGCAATCAAATCCTTAAGTTTATAAATAAAGGAGTTGAAACCTTTCGCTAACGCAATCAATTCAGCGTGCGAATCAACCTCAATCGATTGTGTTAAATCGCCATCGGCACTCGCAAGATGCTCTACACGGCCCTGGATCATCCTCAATGGTGAGATAATGCTACGGATCACTAAGCTAATGGTAATCACAGCGGCAATCGATACCACAATACCCACGATCAGCAGCAAACTGCCTAGGGAAGTCGCCATCTCATCCATATCATTATTTAGCTCAATCGAGCTCTTATACGCCTGTGCAGTCGGCACTTGGATAACTAAGGACCACTCGGCATTCGCTAGCGGGATCTTAATGGGGTAGGCAACAATAATTTCATCATCGTTAACCATGTAGCCGGAATTCTTGTGCAACGAGATAATTTGCGAGGCGAGAGTTGGATTTATCGACTCAGCTAATGGACGCGCCTTTTTACTGTAATGACTGGCCGCGACCACTAAACCGCGGGTGCTCAGCAAAGTGACTTTCGCTTGTCCATCGTAGAGGCTTTTGGATAACTTATCGATAAGGGTTTGAAACACTGGCAAGTTTACATCTACACCGACTATACCGATAAATTGCTTATGTTTAAGCACGGGCACAGTCAACGAGGTCATTAATGCTTTGTTGCCTGGAGTGATCTCGTATAAGTACGGCTCCATTAGGCAGGGCTTTAAGGTTTCTTTACCACATAAATACCATTCAGCATCACGGATCCCAAACTCATTTAAGCTAGTGAGGTACTTTTCTGCTGAATCTTCAACTTGGTTATGCTCCACAGTGCCATCGTCGTTACGGGTGTAATAGACCTCTAGAGCGCCAGATGTCGCCACACTGTGACTGACATTCACATTCAAAAACTCACTGTCGAGCCCATCATAACCATTAGGTTCGAACTGGGCATACATAGAAGAGACTTGCGCATTTTTCTTCAGCACTGCCGCTACTGCGAGTTCTAAGCGGTCACGTTTTAAGGGTAATTCCTCGGCAGTACTTTCAAGCATACCCGCAAAAGAAAAAGGGATACGATAAGCTTCATTAATAAATCCGGCGACCATTTCGCCATATTCACCTGCGCGGGCTTCGAGTTTATCCCGCGTTTCCGTTTGTAGGGTATTTTGAACTTGATCCGACAATTGTGCGTTTTGAGCCGACAGCGTCCACCATAAACTGATAGATAAAATAGCCACTATCGATAAAAATAATGCTGATGTAATCCACAACAACTTAGTACTGATGGACAAATGCTTCATCTAGTAAACTCCCAAGAGAACGACAATAGCGTAATTATTATGATCTAATTCATTTTTATACTTTCTACCCAGCATTAAAAATAGCACTTAGCGTAAGAATTACCAGCACTTAAGATAAAGATTTGCTAATGAAATGTAAAACTTTAGCATGACAAAATCAAAAAAAAGGCCAAATTCAAATAAATGAATTCGGCCTTAAATATCAAACACTATTTCAAATTAAGATTAAAGTTAGCGTCCCCACAACCAAGCGGCACCACGTACGCCCGATGAAGCGCCATAACAGTTTTTAACAACCGGAGTGTGACACTCACGGCCAACCACATATAGCGGTAAAACTTTTGGCAATTCAGTGTAAATGGCATCGATGTTGGACACTCCGCCGCCAAGGACGATTACATCAGGATCCATCATATTGATCACATGGGCCAATGAGCGGGCTAAACGATCAATAAAGCGATCAAATGCTTGAGTCGCCAGCGGATCGCCTGCTTGCATCATTTGGGCGATTTCAATACCGCTGTCAGCTACTCCACCTGCTGCGCGAAAATCGCGTACAAAACCCGTCCCTGAGATAAACGTCTCGATGCAGTCTCTGTTACCACAAAAACACGTCGTGGTATTAAATTCATCGGCTTTCATCCAAGGTAAAGGATTATGGCCCCACTCACCGCCGATACCATTACCACCATCATGCACTTGGCCTTTGATGGCGATACCTGCACCACATCCAGTACCAATAATGGCGCCAAAGACCACTGACTTGCCAGCAGCTGCGCCATCGACAGCTTCTGATACGGCAAAACAGTTCGCATCATTAGCGATTTTCACCTTACGGTTTAATCGAGCGCCCAGATCCACATCGAGGGGATGGCCATTGATCCACGTTGAATTAGCATTTTTAACTAGGCCAGTAAAAGGAGAAATCACCCCAGGAATACCTATGCCTATTGTGGCGGTTTGTTGCAGACTCTCTTCGACTTCTGTCACGAGTGCGACTAATGCATCGACTGTCGCAACATATTCTCTTGGCGTTGGGATGCGTTTACGAAACACTTCTTTACCATCGTCATCCAATGCGACTAACTCGATTTTTGTGCCGCCAAGATCGATACCAATTCGTAACATCAACTTACTCCATCTCAATATATTTACCGCAAAGCGGCGCTACTGCCTAATGCCATACACTGTAATTGAAATCTGACTCAGGTCAAAAACAACATTAGCCCCTGCCAAAGTAAAGGCTGTTTATTACAGCAAACAATGAAGGCACAGTGTTATTTAAACGACGCACTGCACCTTGAACTGTTACATTACGGACACTCGACCGACACCATATTCGCTGTCTTAGGCTTTAAGATGATATCGCTAAAGCTGATATCCACAGTGCCCGAAGATGACAATGTGAAAGGCGAAATAATTTTAGCAAAATCAATCCCCTGCTTCTGATAGCAAGTGAGATCTATATTTAGTTCACTCCAAGTATCAAGACTTAATGCGCTTAGCTGAGAGCTGATATCCACATTGGCTCGACAATCGCCTTCGCAGATCATGCCGACATTCACTGGCGCCGTTATCGATGAACCCACTTTGACTTGTATGCTGAGCACAGACTCGCTCGCCAGATAAGCCCGCAAGTCTTCCGGGAAGTTACCCTGTAAACTCACAAAACCAAGCACTTTACCGTTAAAGCTGACATGACGGGCATCTTCTTGTACTTGTTTATCAAAGGTTTTTATGGTCACAACCTCATTAGTCTGCACGCTACTGGCGATAGGTTCCATCGAAATCTTGTCACCATCAATACTGCCAATCCACATTTTCCATGGCGCCTTAACGGCACGCTCGAATAACGGCTTCTGGCTAAGTGGCACTTGTTCACTGAAATTATCTTCAGACAAACTATTTGATAATATCGCAGGCGCAGTACTATCAGCCATATCTGCATAGCTCAGGCCATAGCCATAGGGAAGTAATGCTGAATAATCACTGTCGTGGACATTCACTTGAGTTTGCTGCGGTGTCGACGGCCATGAGAAAGACAATTTACCAGTAAAGTCATACTGAACATCGCCATTGGCCTGAGTGAATAACACTTCGGCAATCCCTGCACCTTCGGTGCCAGGCAACCAAGCGGCGACAAAGGCGTCGGAAGCATTTAACTCAGGATTGACCCATAAAGGGCGACCGCTGATAAACACAGAGACCACAGGAACCCCTGCGGCTTTGAGCTTTTGCAATAAAGCTAAGTCACGCTTATTCCCCCTTTGATATTCAAGATTATCGATATCTCCATTGCCTTCGGCATAGGGCTCTTCACCAAATACCACAATCGCCACATCGGGTTTATTCGCAGCATCAAACTGACCGTCAACACTTAGCACTGCGCTACCACCGCTGGCAGAAACCGCCTTTGCTATACCGGCATATATCGATGTCGCTCCAGGGAAATCTGCATTTTGGTTATCTGTACCCTGCCAAGTAATAGACCAACCACCCGATTGCTTGCCAATATTATCGGCGGCATCACCCGCGACGAGTACCTTAGCTTTGGGCGATAGCGGCAGTAAATGCTGATTATTTTTCAATAATACCAATGATTCACGCACCGCTTGGCGCGCAACATCCCTGTGGCTAGCTTGGCCAATCAACTCGGTTTTACCCGATAAAGGACGCTTAGCAGGACTTGGCTTTTCAAATAATCCCGCCCGAATTTTTACGCGCAGGATACGACTCACTGCATCATCAATCCGCGCTTGGCTGATCAAACCCGACTTAACTTGCGCGATAGTGTTTTCATATAAGGGTTTCCATGCGGCCGTAGGCACCATAAATACGTCTAAGCCCGCATTAACGGCCAGAGGACAAGATTCGTTACTGCAACCTTCAACCTGCCCATGACCATTCCAATCGCCAACGACAAAGCCATCAAAGCCCATACGAGCCTTAAGTACATCGGTCAATAAATAAGGATTACCGTGATTTTTAGCGCCGTGCCAGCTATTGAATGAGGCCATTACCGTTTGTGCGCCCGCCGTTAACCCGCCGACATAACCTTGGGCATGAATATCAAACAAGGTTTGTTCGGATGCGAGATTATCGCCCTGATCATCCCCGCCTTCGGTACCGCCATCCCCTAAGAAATGTTTTACCGTAGCGATAACATGCTGATCCGATAAGAAGTCTTTATCATTGCCCCCTTGCAATCCCTCGACAATCGCGTGGGAATAGGATTTGACGATGGCAGGATCTTCAGAATAACCCTCGTAGGTTCGTCCCCAGCGATCATCACGCACCACAGCGACCGTCGGCGCAAATACCCAATCAATCCCCGTCACCATCACTTCTTTGGCGGTGATCGCAGCAATTTGTTGAATAAGCTCAGGATGATGGGCCGCACCTAACCCTATATTATGTGGGAACAGCGTTGCGCCAATCACATTGTTGTGACCATGAACCGCATCCGTGCCCCACATGGTTGGAATACTGATGCCATCGAGCGAGTCATCCATAGAGGCTTGAAACATAGCGTCGGCTAAGGCAATCCAATCTGCTGGTGTCGCATGTTTATCTTGATTTGGGTAAGAACCGCCACCATTCAAATAAGAGCCAAAACCGTATTTGCGCATATCTTCGACCGTGATATCGCGGATCTCAGGTTGGATCATCTGCGCGACTTTTTGCTCAATAGTCATTTTTGCCAATAAATCTGCGACGCGTTTTTCAACATCTTCGTGATTTTTATGGGGGATAGTTAACTGCGGCCAAATATTAATATCTGTAGACTTACCATTGATACTGTAACCATTGGGGCTATTAGGTGAGCTAGATGCGGCCACATCACTAGGCTTAACAGACTGACTGTCAGCTGCTTTTATCTGCTCTGTTTTGCTGCATCCGCTTAAACTGGCGCAGGTCAGCACAGCCAATAAACTCAAACTAAAGGTTTTGGGTCTCAATGCGATAACGCTCATAATTCTCGCCCTCAAAAAATAAAATGTCTTAATACACACGCCGTGTGCGCATCCATGTGTTTAATCGTCGTGTTTTAATTAATTTAAAATCTTGGTCTTGGGGCATCACAGCCCTTAGCCCCGTAATAGGCGATAAAACCATAACAAAGCAGCGGTAAGATAAAGGCCAATTGGATACCAAAATGATCGGCTAACATACCTTGAAATAAGGGCACAATCGCGCCGCCCACAATCGCCAAACATAAAATGCCTGAACCTTGGCTGGTGTGTTGTTCAAGATTTTGTAATGCCAAGCTGAAAATCGTCGGAAACATAATAGAGTTACATAACCCGACTAACAGTAAGGCCCACATTGCTATCGCCCCCGTACTAAACATGGCTAAGGCAACCAGCAGGCAAGCACAAATCGCATTAAAGGCTAACACTTTGCCGGCCTTGATTTTTTGCATCACGGCCGCGCCAATAAAACGCCCAACCATAGCGCCGCCAAAATAGTAGGCAATGTAATGTGCGGCTTCGGCGTGAGTGTAACCGCCAATATCGGGCTGAACTAAAAAGCTAATCAAAAAACTGCCAATGGCGACTTCGGCCCCCACATACACAAAAATCCCCACGCTACCGAGAACAAGATGCGGAAATTGCCAAGCACTGCCCAGCACTTTAGCACTGCTCGCAGGCAGTTTTTGACCTAAAAAAGGCAGCTTTAACAGTATAAAAATCACCGCCAGCACAAATAAACTGGCCGCTAAAATCAAATAGGGAACTTGTACTGTGCTCGCTTGGGCCGCAGCGCTGACCACAAGCTCAGGAGCAGCCTCACCTGTCATTTGATGTGAAGTCGATAAAATCAACCAACTACCAAAAAACGGAGCAACTGTGGTGCCAAAGGAATTAAACGCTTGGGTCAGAGTGAGTCTCGATGAGGCGGTTTTTGCAGGTCCCAGCACGCTGACGTAGGGATTAGCCGCCACTTGCAGAATGGTAATGCCAGAGGCTAAAACAAAAAAAGCGCCTAGGAACATCCAATAGGAGGCGAAACTCGCCGAAGGATAAAATAATAAGCAGCCTAAACACGCAATACCAAGCCCAGTGACTATGCCTTTTTGATAACCAATCTTACCCACAAGTGCACCCGCTGGGATTGAGACAATAAAGTAAGCCCCAAAAAAACAAAACTGCACTAACATGGCTTGGGCGTAATTCAGCTCAAACATGTTTTTTAAATAAGGTATCAAGATATCGTTAAGACAAGTAATGAATCCCCACATGAAAAACAACGATGTTAATGCCACTAAAGCGAACCTAAAGTTGCCACTCTGGTGCACACTCCTTGCCGCCTCACTCACTGCACTCGCCTCAGTTTCATTTGCAATAGCCATGTTTGCCCTATTCTCCCCAACCGATTATCTAGATAAAAACGTTTAATCTTCTTAGTCAAAATGGCGTGATTAATTTATCCAAATCACATATTGACCTTTTTATGATTAGTCACTAACCTCGATGTAAGCGCTTTCATTGTTAACATGTCGATAACCAAAGTCAATATTTTTAGTGACAGTCGGCAAGCATCTTTACTCTCTTTATCTTGAACTCTGTGTTTTAAATCGCAGGAATGAATTCAAAAATATAATTAAGTGACTGAATATATGAAAATATCTTTACCAAAGAACTCGATACTCCAAAGCGAAGCGTTTACTTTTGGTGTTGCGACCGCTTCCTTTCAAATCGAAGGTGGCGTGGACTCTCGCCAAACCTGTATTTGGGATACCTTTTGTGCAAAACCAGATAAAATCCGTGATGCCTCCAATGGCGATGTCGCCTGCAACCACCTGAATCTATGGCAAGAAGATATCGCCTTAATCGCGTCACTCGGGGTTGATGCTTATCGTTTTTCCATCGCATGGGGACGGGTCTTAAATCAAGATGGCAGCATTAATCAGCAGGGAGTTGATTTCTACCTTGGCATTCTAGATGAACTAAAACGTAGAAATATCAAAGCATTTGTCACGCTTTACCATTGGGATCTTCCTCAACATATTGAGGATCAAGGCGGCTGGTTAAACCGAGATACCGCTTACCTTTTCAAAGACTATGCTGACAAAATAAGCCAAGCCTTCGGCGACCGAGTGTATTCCTACGCCACTTTAAACGAACCCTTCTGCAGCTCATATTTAGGCTATGAGGCAGGCATTCACGCCCCAGGTTTAATCAAAAAAGCCTATGGCCGTCAATCGGCTCACCACCTATTGCTCGCCCACGGCTTAGCAATGCAAGTGCTGCAAAAGAACAGCCCTAACAGCATGAATGGCATAGTGCTTAACTTCACGCCTTGCTACGCATTAACCCAAAGTGCTGCCGATATTCAAGCCGCAAAACAAGCCGATGATTACTTTAACCAGTGGTATATCAAGCCCATTTTCGATGCGGCATACCCAGACCTTCTCGCAGCATTAGCGCCAGAAGACAGACCGGAAATTCACGACGGCGACCTTGAGCTTATAAGTCAACCAATTGATTTTTTAGGTGTAAACTTTTATACCCGCGCCGTATATCAGGCCGATGCCGAACATGGATTTGTGCAAGTTGATTTACCTGGGGTACCTAAAACCGACATAGGCTGGGAGATCCATCCACAGGCCTTTACCGATTTACTGGTTTCTTTAAATCAAACCTATGATTTACCACCTGTTTTCATCACAGAAAATGGCGCCGCCATGGACGATAAATGTATTGATGGGCGTGTCGATGACTTCGATAGGCTCAGCTATTACCAGCACCATTTAACCGCAGTAGACAATGCCATAGTACAAGGTGTTAACATTCAAGGTTACTTTGCCTGGAGCTTGATGGATAATTTTGAGTGGGCCGAAGGCTACTTAAAACGTTTTGGCATTGTCTATGTGGATTATGCAAGCCAAACCAGAACGATAAAGGCCAGTGGTCAAGCCTACAGCGACTTGATTCGCTCAAGGGCTCACATAACTAATAACAATAATAAATAAGGCTAAAGCCATGATTAGCATAAAAGAAAAAATAGCCTATGGGCTTGGCGACACTGCCAGCAACATCGTTTTTCAAACCGTTATGCTGTTCCTTACCTTTTTTTACACCGACATCTTTGGCATTTCACCCGCCTTTGTCGGCACCATGTTTCTACTGGTACGGTTGATTGATGCCGTCACCGATCCTTTAATGGGCGCATTGGCAGACCGCACGAACACGCGCTGGGGTAAATTCAGACCCTATTTACTCTGGTTTGCCCTGCCCTTTGGGATTATCAGTGTATTAGCATTTACCACCCCAGATTTATCTGAAGATGGGAAAATGATTTATGCCTTCGTGACTTACGCGGCATTGATGATGGTATATACCGCCATTAATATTCCCTATTGCGCCTTAGGGGGAGTACTGACGGCCGATCCCAAAGAGCGGGTTTCGGTGCAATCCTATCGGTTTGTATTCGCTATGCTCGGTGGCTTACTGGTCTCAGGACTTACCCTTCCTTTAGTCGAGTTTCTCGGTAAGGGGGACCAAGCCAAGGGCTATCAGCTTACAATTCTCGCCATGAGCATCTTAGGTGTTGCCATGTTTTTGGCCTGCTTCTGGGGCACAAAAGAGCGCTTACATCCGCCAGTGGATCAAAATTCCAGCTTTAAACAGGACTTTACCTACCTATTAAAGAATGACCAATGGCGAGTGCTATCCGCCGCCGCAGTTTGCCTATTATCCGGCATGGTGTTACGCACTAGCCTCGCCATTTACTATGTGAAATATTTTCTTAACCTGCCGGATATGATCACTCTTTTCATCACCTTAGGTATGGTTGGCAATATTTTTGGCTGCATTCTCGCAGAGCCATTAGCCAAACGCGTTTGTAAGGTCAAAGCCTATATTGTGTTGCAACTCATCGCCGCAGCCCTGTGCGTATTGCACTTTTTTGTCCCTAAAGATCAAGTCGTTCTCGCCTTCACTCTTTATATTGTCTGGGGCTTTACCTTCAATATGGCCACGCCATTACTCTGGGCGAAAATGGCGGATACAGTCGATTATGGTCAATACAAAACCGGCGTGCGTATCACAGGCATGATTTACTCCTCGGTGATTTTCTTTATCAAACTTGGAGTCGCAATTGGCGGTGCAGCGGCAGGATGGTTACTGGCAAGTTATGGTTATCAAGCCGATGTGGTTCAGAGTGAAACGACACTCAATGGCATCTTAATTTCATTTACCCTTTATCCCGCTATCGGCTCAATTTTGGTCGCATTTATCATGCGTCGTTATACGCTAAATAACCAGAAAGTGGATGAAATCCATCTGGAATTAAATAGAGCCACCTAATAAAATTATGCTAATCTTCAAGGCATTGTACTTTTCAGTACCTCTAATTTGAGATGATATGGCCACTATTTACGACGTTTCGGTACTTGCAGGCGTTTCACTTGCGACTGTGTCACGGGTGATGAATAAAAACACCAATGTCAGTGAGAAAACCAAACAAAAGGTATTAGACGCTATGGCTCAGTTGGACTATCGTCCCAATGCGATAGCCCAATCATTAGCGTCCAACTGCTCAAATAGTGTGGGCGTCCTAGTATCACAACTCGATGGCCCATTTTATGGACCTATGATGACTGAAATTGAAGATGCCCTGCGTGATGCGGGTAAACACGTCATTATTGCCGCGGGTAAAAGCAATGAATCCCTAGAAAAAGATGCGGTGCAATTTTTACTTGATCGCGGCTGTGATGCGTTGATTATCGACGTGGAAGCGGTTTCAGATGACTATCTTATCGATCTCTGTCAGCAGAGCACGCCAATCGTGCTGATTAACCGCTATGTTGCCGCCATACGTGAACGCTGTATTTATCTCGATAACGAGCTTGGCGGTTACCTCGCGACTCAGCATATGTTGTCGTTAGGGCATAAACATATTGCTTATATATCAGGACCTTTATTCAAACTAGATGCTAGGCAGCGCCTGATGGGCCATAAAAAAGCGCTCACTGAATCGGCCATTCCCTATGAGAGTGAGCTGTTCTACGAAGGGACATTTAAAGAGTCGAGTGGTTGCGATGGCATGCGACATTTACTCAGCCTACAACGGCCATTTACTGCGGTGATTTGCGCCAATGACCAAATGGCATCGGGTGCGATTTCAACCTGCCTTGAACAAGGGCTTAAGGTGCCCGAAGATTTATCCTTCATGGGTTACGATAATATCCCGTTTCCTCAGTATATTTCTCCTAAGCTCACCTCTATCAGCAACCCCATCCATGAAATGGGTAAAATGGCGGCGCTCTGGGTACTAAAACACGTATACAATAAAACCGATGTGGAAATTGTTAGTCGTTTCACCCCATCACTATTTATAAGAAATTCAGCAACTAAGATCATAAATAGTTAAATCTCTAAGGCGTAGACTCCCCTAGTCTACTCAAATACTTAAGTTGCCCTGATGGGGCGACCCAGTGGGCAAGGCACTGCATTTTTTCGCTTGAACTCAAAGGCAAAAATAAACAGGCCCGACTCAAGCTAAGTATAAAAAACACTCAAAAACAGCAAGAGAAACTCACGCTATATTTCCCCCGCTTACGCAAAATATCCTCACACTTTATCTATTCACCAAATGGCAAAACACGCCATTACGAAGTTCATAAAGTAGAGTTAGCATGCTTTCTTTCACAAACAACATCATCAATATGTAACAAAATATAAAACTGGTTTCATTTTAAAACAATGGGTTAGAATAAACTCGCAGACAAGAACAACATAATATTGCAACAATAAAGCAACTTACCGTTGACTCTGCTGATAATTTAAACTAGCTTTATGTAAGCGCTTACATAAACCTAACTCGAACAAGAATATGAGCAAGCTGTACATAATTTGTTCTACCCAAAAACAAAATCAGAGAGTTGTAGCCTGAATATCTACTCAACGGGGAGATGTAGATGGAACTTAGAACATTTAGAAAAACCAGATTGGCCACTAGCCTTTCGCTAGTCTTAGGCGTGGGCGCTATCATGCCCGTCTATGCCGCCGATACTGACAAAAAAGAAGAAAATATTGAAGTTATTCAAGTAACAGGGATCCGCGGTAGTTTAGTCCGTTCGATGGACGTAAAACGCGGCTCAGAAGGCATTGTTGATGCCATTAACGCCGAAGATATCGGTAAATTCCCCGACAGTAACTTAGCTGAATCACTACAACGTATTTCTGGCGTATCTATCGACCGTCAAAACGGTGAAGGTAGCCGAGTGTCGGTCCGTGGTTTTGGTGCCGATCAAAACTTAGTACTGTTAAACGGACGTCAAATGCCAGTCACCACTGGCTCTCGTTCATTCGACTTTGCCAACATAGCGTCAGAAGCCATCAGTGCGGTTGAAGTGGAGAAAACCGCTAAGGCTGAAAATCCAACGGGCGGTATTGGCGCAACGATCAATGTGCTCACCCATAGACCGCTAAGCTCGCCAGGCATGAAGGCCACTTTCGGTGCAAAGGCCGTTGATGACTCATCCACGGATAAAGGCTCTACCACACCAGAGCTTTCTGGCTTGTACTCAAATACCTTTGCCGATGATAAATTTGGGATTTCTATTTCAGGTAGCTATCAAGAAAGGGAGAGTGGTAATCAACAAGCCCAAGTCGGTACCGGTTGGCGCAGTTTTCCAGGTATTGTTGACCAAGATTACAGCGGCCCCAACGCAGAATGGGGTGGTGTTCCTAAAAACGACAATCAAGTCAATCGCCCTGGCGATGATGACGTCTATAGCGTGCCACAAACCACGATTTACCGTTTTGAGGAACAGCAACGTAAACGCACCAACGGTCAATTAGTGCTGCAATACGAGCCAATTGATTCGCTGCGCGCAACGCTTGATTACACTTACATGCGTAACGACATCGATACTCAAACGCACGACGTCTCGGCATGGTTTAACTTTGTGCCGTCCCAAGAAAATATTTGGAGTGATGGCCCAGTTTCATCACCACTCGTTTATTCCGAAACCTACGATGCACCCGCCGACCTTTCAATGGCTGCTGGCGATTTCGGCACCCGCGACCAAAGTGGTTCACTGGGTTTTAACTTAGCTTGGGAAGCCAGTGATAATCTGACGTTAAACTTGGATTACCATAACTCCTACGCCGAACGTACGCCTAACAATGTCAATGGCAGTACGAGCAACCTCAGTACCGCCGCCTTTATTCGTACCAGTGCAGCGACCGATTTTAGCGGTGATGTCCCAGTACTCGCCGTTGGTGGTGGAAATGCGGTTCGCCCAGAAGATATGCGCGTGACAGGTTCAACCTTCACCAATGCCGTCAATCGCTCCGAAATCGAACAGCTGCAAATGTCGGGTAAATATGATTTAGCCGAAGCAGGCAGTATCGATTTTGGTATTGCGATGTCAGACGTGAATAACCACTCCCAACAGGTTGATATTCAACGTAACGACTGGGGTGGCGTTGGTGCAGCGGGCGATTTAGACGCAGCTTGGTTCCCAACCAGTTCAGTTATCGATAAATTTGATGGTTCAAAAGGTAATTTTGCAGGTTATAACGGTAATGCCTCGACAGATCCGCTAAACACTATGTTCCTTTGGGACTTTGCGGCAGTTCGTGCCCGAGCAGCAGAACTCTATGCAACGAGCATAGTGGGTGATTGTGGTAATGGCTTCTGCCCTTCTACCGATTACTCTAAAGGCACAGACCGTTTCACTGAAGAAAAATCTCAATCAGCCTATATCCAATACAACTTCGCCAGCGAAATTGCCAACATGCCCTATGACGTGCATTTTGGCTTACGCTACGAAAAAACAGATGTTGAATCGACTTCGGTTGTTTCCTCTTATGATACAGCTACTTGGATTGCAGAGTCTGAAATCGCGCTAACGAGTTCAGTGGATAATAATCGCGTTTATCAAACTCAAAAGGGTGATTACGATTACCTGCTACCCAGCTTCAATTTTAATATTGAAATGCTGGAAGATGTTTTCGTCCGCGCCGCCTTTAGCCAAACAATTGGCCGTCCTGATTACACCTCGATTCAAGGTGGCACCACAGTAGGAACGCTTGCCTATCGCAACGGTGGTAGCGGCTCGGCGGGTAACCCAAGTCTGTTACCACTTGAGTCAACAAACTACGACCTATCGACAGAATGGTATTACAACGATGCCAGTTACGTCTCAATCGGTTATTTCCGTAAAGATGTGACTAACTTTATCAGTAGTAACCCAGAAAACTCAGACATCTACAACATTCCGGATCCAGCACACGGTAAATATGTTGATGAAGCCATTGCGGCAGGTGCCACTACTGCGATTCAACAACGCCAATGGATTTATGACAAATACGGTGCAACCGATCCAAATGTGAAGATCAATCCTGATAACGGCAATATCGAGATTACCGGTAACCCAGGTGATCCTTCGTTAAACTTCCTCATTACTAACCCCACTAACAGTGATTTGAGTAATGTGATTGATGGTTGGGAGTTTTCTATCCAGCACTTCTTTGGTGAGTCAGGATTTGGTATCCAAGCCAACTATACTATGGTGGATGCGGGGGACAGCTATGATAACACTAACTTAGGTCGCCCTGGTGATGCGACCCAGAACGTGATTTTAGGGATCAGCGATACCGCAAACTTGGTCGGTATCTATGAAAACTATGGTTTCTCGGCCCGTATCGCCTATAACTGGCGTGATGAGTTCTTAAACTCAACAGGTCAAGATACTGGCTCGAACCCTAAATACACCGAAGCTTATTCGCAGGTGGACTTTAACATAGGTTATGACGTTGAAGCGGTTGAAGGTTTAACCATCTTCATCGAAGGCTTAAACATCACCAATGAAGCCACGCGTGTACACGGCCGTGCGACGGAACAAGTCCTTAACTACACCCAGACGGGTGCGCGTTACAGTATAGGCGCACGTTACACTTTCTAGTCGTACCGATTTAAGAGCAACAGATCTTTACCCTAAGGTCGTATGAGGTATGCCATAGATGCCTCATTTTTATCAGGATGACAGCAGGCTACACGGACGTAGCCGCTCTTTTTAGTCAATATGAGTAAAATAAATACTGGAAATCGCAATAAAACTATTCAATGCTAGCGCAATAGTTAACCGCGTTAGTGGTAACAAAAAAATAAAAGCCTTTTATAAACAACAATAAAAGATTAGGCACTCGATATGCAGCAAGCAACTCACACAGCCATTAATAACATTGTCATTGTCGGTGGCGGCACAGCCGGTTGGATAACCGCTGCCCTTTTGGCCGCCGAGCATAATGTCGATAAAGGTCAGCTTGCGCACTCGCCTAAACTCAATATCACATTAATAGAATCCCCCGATGTGGCCACTATCGGCGTCGGCGAAGGTACTTGGCCTTCGATGCGTAACACCTTAGATAAAATCGGCATCAGCGAAACCGAATTTATCCGCCAATGCGACGCGAGTTTCAAGCAAGGCTCACGCTTTATTCACTGGCAGCACGATGATACTGAACATACTAACCCATTAGGTTCAAACCAATATATACATCCCTTTAGCCTGCCCCATGGCCATCAAGAGTTAGACTTGTGTCCCTTTTGGTTGCCTCACAGTGACAAGGTCAGTTTTGCTCAGGCGGTATCCAACCAAGATGCGCTGACTCAGTTAGGGCTAGCGCCTAAAACCATTGCGACGCCGGAATATCATTTTCAAAACAATTACGGCTATCACTTAGATGCGGGTAAATTTAGCCAGCTGTTAATGCAGCATTGCACCGAAAAACTGGGGATCAAGTACATTCGTGATCATGTCACTCAGGTTCACAGTCATGCCAATGGCGATATTGAAAGCCTTGCGACCAAAGAACATGGCGTGATTTTAGGTGATATGTTTGTCGATTGTTCCGGGACGAAATCATTGCTGCTGGGCGAGCATTTTAACGTGCCCTTCCTCTGCCAAAAAGCTGTGCTGTTTAACGACAGCGCCTTAGCGATTCAAGTCCCCTATGCCGAAGAAAACAGCCCTATCGCCTCATGCACACTCTCAACGGCGCAGCCCAATGGCTGGATCTGGGATATAGGTTTACCGACTCGCAAAGGCGTGGGTTATGTCTATTCATCAGCCCATTGTAGCGATGACGAGGCAGAACAAACCTTAAGAGCCTATTTAGCCATTGACACATCAACTAATCCTCAATCGGCATCCAGCAACGCGCTTGATAGTCGTAAACAAGAATATCGAAAGTTGAATATCAACCCCGGCTACCATGCAAAATGCTGGCAAAATAACTGTATTGCCATCGGCATGGCGGCAGGCTTTATTGAGCCTTTAGAAGCATCGGCATTGGCTTTAGTGGAATGGACGGCGAATACCTTAGCCACGCAACTGCCAACGCATCGCGGCGTAATGGACACGATTGCCCAGCGAGTGAATGAACGCTATGAGCGCCACTGGCAGCAAATCATCGACTTTTTGAAACTGCATTATGTCGTGAGTCGACGCGAAGTGGATGGCTACTGGCGCGATCACAGGGCCGCTACATCCATTCCTGAAAGATTACAGCAGCAACTCGACTTATGGCGTTATCAAGCGCCAAGCAGCCACGATATTAGCTACAAAGAACCCTTATTTCCGGCGGCGAGTTTCCAATATGTGCTTTATGGTATGGGCTTTAATACTGCCCTGCCCACCCATATCAAGCCGTCGCAACAACAAGTTGCCCAAAGACTTTTTAGCGAGAATCAGCAAAAGGTCCATGCATTGAGCCAAAGCCTTCCGAGCAATCGCGACCTATTAAACAAGGTAAGGCAATTTGGTTTCCCTAAGATTTAGCAAAAATAACAAGAATAACTCGCGGCAGTGAGAACTAACAAAGGACAAAGGTAACCCTATGAGCCAACACGTATTACTTAACAGCGTAGATCATAAAGATATCAAAATTATCACTGAGCGTAGTGCTAAGTACGGCGATAATGTCTGGTTCAGTGTCACTTTTCCGGCGGAGTTTCGCAGCATACAGGCGCATTATCCGATTTTTTTCCAAAAGGATCAGTCCACAGGCCAGTTCTTTGCGGTGGCGCTTTATGGTTTTCAAAATAATGAGAATCTGTTTTTAAATAATGGCACTTGGCAGGCTTCTTATATCCCTCTCACCCTACGTCGTCAGCCGTTTCTTATTGGTCAGCAAAGCGTGCGCGAAGACGGTATCGAGCGCAAACAAAGGGTCATACATATCGATATGGCGAGCCCAAGAGTCAGCACAACCGAAGGCGAAGCCCTGTTCCATCCCTATGGCGGCAATACGCAATATCTGGATGACATTGGGGATATGTTAGAAGGTATCCACCACGGGCTTATCGACAGTAAGCACTTTATCGATTTGCTTATCGAACATAAGTTGCTGGAATCCTTTACCTTAGATATCAAGCTCGACAATGGCCACCAACATCAAATGATGGGTTTCTATACTATTAATGAAGAAACACTAGCGGCCCTCTCGGCAGAAGTGCTCGCTCAATTACATGCTAAAAGTTATCTAGAGGCGATTTACATGACCTTGGCCTCACAGGCAAGAGTACGTGACTTGCTTAACCTTAAAAATGCGCAAGGTTAACTAGGTCGCAGCCATGAGTCTTGATGTGATTAAACCTAAAACTAATGTCGTCAAACACCTTGAAAACGGCTCAACCGAGCAGATGCTCGCGCTGATTAAAGATGCTGAGCAGCCTTTGGTATTTAAAGGACTTTGCGTAAACTGGCCTTTAGTGAAAGCAGGGCTTGAGTCCAGCGATAGCGCGATGAAGTATCTGGCCCAGTTTTACCAAGGCATGCCCGTCACCGCCTATTATCTAGCGCCTGAACATCAAGGCCGCGTATTTTATAACGACACTTTAGATGGGTTTAATTATCAGGCGGGTAAGTTAGATTTGCGGCAAATCTTCACGCAGCTCACTGCGCCGCAAGCCGCCAGTATTTATATGGGCTCAACCAATATTAATCAGTGCTTACCTGGACTTGGCGCCGATAATAGTTTTAATCTTGCGCCTTTGTCACCGCTCACCAATATCTGGCTTGGCAATCAAACTCGTATCGCTGCGCATTTCGACTTTCCCCACAACTTAGCCTGCAATGTCGTCGGTAGACGCACTTTTACCCTGTTTCCGCCGGAGCAAATCAGCAATCTGTATATTGGCCCAATGGAGTTTGCCCCGGGCGGCCAAGACATTAGCTTAGTCGATATGGATAATCCCGATTTTGACCGCTTTCCTAAATTTGCCAAGGCGATGGAAGCCGCGCAGGTCGCCGCACTGGAACCCGGTGATGTGTTATTCATCCCCAGTATGTGGTGGCACCATGTGCGCGGAATGGATGACTTTAATGTTCTCATTACCCATTGGTGGCGAGATACGCCCAGTTATCTTGGTCGCCCCAATAATGCGTTACTGCATGCGATGTTAAGTTTACGCTCCTTACCCAAGGCGCAGCGTCAGGCGTGGAAAGCCCTGTTCGATCACTATATTTTTGACCATGAAGATGGCGATCTAGAGCATATTCCTAGTGCAGCCCAAGGCATGCTGACCACCCCACTCGATGAAATCAACGCCCGAAAATTGCGGGCAGATTTAACCAATAAGCTCAAACGTTAGCCCAGTTGAGGATATAAACGATGACAACAGCCATAAAAAGAGTCGTGATAGCGGGTGGCGGAACAGCCGGATGGATGGCAGCTGCGGCGCTCACTAAGTTGATGGGCAAACACTTGGATATAGTGCTGGTCGAATCTGATGAAATTGGTACGGTCGGCGTGGGCGAAGCGACAATCCCCACATTACACATTTTCCATCGATTACTCGGCCTCAAAGAACAAGAGGTCATGGCTGCGACAAATGCGACTTTTAAACTCGGGATCTCCTTTGAAAATTGGCAGAATATCAATAAAAACTACCTGCATTCCTTTGGTTTTTTAGGTAAAGATTGCTGGGCCTGTGGTTTTCAACACTTTTGGTTGAAAGGTAAGCTGCTTGGCATGGTGAGTGAAATTGGTGACTACTGCGCCGAACATCTCGCCGCCCGCCAAGGACGCTTTGCCGTATTGCCAAACCAAGATTACAACCATGCTTACCACATGGACGCCAGTCTCTATGCCAAGTACCTTCGAAAAATGGCCGAACAACACGGCATTCACCGTATTGAAGGAAAAATAAAACAGGTATTACAGCATCATGATAGCGGCAATATCAAAGCGCTCGTCTTAGAGAATGACGAAACAATCGAAGGGGATTTGTTTATCGATTGCACAGGCTTTCGCGCACTGCTGATCGAGCAAACGCTTAATACTGGTTTTGAGGATTGGAGTCATTATCTCCCCTGCGACAGTGCGATTGCGGTGCAAACGCAGTCAGTGGGTGCCCCTATTCCTTATACTCGCTCGATTGCCCGCGACTCGGGTTGGCAGTGGCGTATTCCACTGCAAAATCGCACGGGCAATGGCCTGGTCTTTTGCAGTAAATTTATCTCAGATGAGGATGCAACTGAGTTGCTCCTCGCTAATCTTGAAGGGGAGCCGCTGAATAAGCCTAGGGTCATTAAGTTTAAAACCGGCACCCGTCGCCTGCATTGGCATAAAAACTGTGTTGCCGTCGGGCTGTCCGGCGGATTTTTAGAGCCACTGGAATCCACCAGCATTCATTTAATCCAACGTAGTATTATCAGATTGATGCAACTATTCCCGTCGGCGGGCATAGTGCAATCCGATATTGATGAGTTTAATCAACAAACTAAACTCGAAATGGACAATATACGCGACTTTATTATCTTGCATTACAAGGCCACGGAACGCGAAGACAGCCGTTTCTGGCGTTATTGCAAAAATATGGACATTCCAGCGTCGCTCAAACATCGAATCGAAATGTTTGCCGACAGCGGCAAAGTCTATAAATACGGTAGTGAACTCTTTGGCGAAAGCTCATGGATCCAAGTGATGATGGGCCAAGGCATAATGCCAAAACACTATCACCCGATAGTCGATGTGATGGAAGAGCCTGAACTCGAAGCCTTCTTAAACAACATTAAATCAACCGTTAAGCGTAAGGTAGAAAGCCTACCCGCCCACCTCGATTTTATTCAGCACTATTGCCCTGCTGAGGTTTTGACCAACACTAAACCTATGGCTATGTGAGGGACAGGGATGCAAACCATAGATCGCAACGCTGATACGAATAAGTCACAGGCAACTAAGCAACAGGTAACTAAGCCACAGACAATTAAGTCACAGACAGTCAAGCTCACGCCTCAGCTAGTTTATCTTGGCAATGAAAAGACGCCCTTGATTATTATCGATGATGTTGCGGCGGATCTGCTCCCAATACGCCAGTGCGCTTACACCCAAGCGCACTTTTCTGCCGATAACGGGTCTTTTTACCCCGGCGTGCGTGCTCCCTTGCCACAGGCCTATGTCACCGATGTACTCAATCTTGTGTACCAACTGATTTATGATGTGTACCAACTCCCTTCGAGTTTAAGCATCAAATTACAGGCATTGTATTTCTCGCTGATCAGTACCCCCGCGTGTGAGCTTAAACCGCTGCAATGCCTGCCGCATTTTGATACTCCATCACCGCACTATTTCGCGCTGTTGCACTATTTAAACGACGGCCCCCATGGCAATACGGCATTTTTCCGCCATATTCCGACGGGCTTTGAGCGGATAAATGAAGAGCGTATGCCAGACTACTTTAAGTCGGCTCAACCTTTAGTCGATGACATTACTCGCCATCCGTCGGGCTATTGTGTTGAAAGCGACAGTCATTATGAGATTTATCATCAAGTCGAGTATCGCCCGAATCGTTTAGTGATTTATCCCGGTAATTTGCTGCATTCCACCTTAGTGAACCCACAAACCGATATTGATGCCAACCCAAGAACAGGCCGGCTAACGAGCAATATTTTTATCGAGTTTAAACCCTCAGTCCGCTAACGCAGCGATTCGCAAAGCGTTATATCACTGTTACTGATGCTGACGACTTTAGGTTTAGCTGGGTTTATTGACGTCCCCAAAATCGTTGTTAACACCGCCCAAAGCCTTAAACACACATTAAAATTCATCAATTCATTTGTAACAAAGTCTGTTTTGCCAGTCTCTGCCATTGGTTTGCTTGGGTTATCGCCTTATACTTTTGAGCTCAAATATTAAAACAACAATGTTGGAAGCAAGCGATATGACTATTGGGACTGCTCCGGTAAGTAAAACACATTCATTTATGACTGTGTCTCTTATCGAATTATGGGAACGCTTTGGTTATTACGGCATGCAAGCGCTGATTGTGTACTTTATGGTGCAGCGCCTTGGCTTTGATGACTCACGTGCAAACTTAGTATGGAGTGCCTGTGCGGCGCTCATTTATGTATCACCGGCGATTGGTGGTTGGGTTGGGGATAAAATCCTCGGCACTAAACGCACTATGCTGCTCGGCGCGGGGATTTTGTCTCTGGGTTATGCGCTGATGGCCGTACCCACTGAAAATACGTGGTTTATGTTTTCAGCGCTCGGCGTGATTGTGGTCGGTAACGGCCTGTTCAAACCGAATGCGGGTAACTTAGTTCGTAAAATTTACGAAGGTGACGATTCTAAAATCGACAGTGCGTTTACCATCTATTATATGGCGGTCAACGTCGGCTCGACCTTCTCTATGTTGCTGACGCCTTGGATTAAAGATTATGTCAACGCCCAGTATGGCAACGAGTTTGGCTGGCATGCCGCCTTTGCCGTGTGTTGTGTCGGCATATTGGTGGGGTTAGGCAACTATGCACTTATGCGTAAGAGTTTAGTCCATTATGGTTCTGAGCCTGATACTCGCCCAGTAAACAAGAAAAGCCTCGCGATAGTATTAGCTCTGGCCGCGTTGTCAGTAGTCGCTTCGGCCATTATTCTAGAATATGAAGCGGTTGCCCGTGTCTTTGTTTACGCCGCAGGCGTAGCGGTATTGGCCATTTTCTTCCACTTGATCCGCACCAGTGAAACCAGTGAACGAGCGGGACTGATTGCGGCGCTGATCCTCACAGTGCAAACCGTGTTCTTCTTTATCTTCTATCAACAAATGTCGACGTCATTGGCGCTGTTTGCCCTGCGTAACGTGGACTGGGATTTCCAAATCTTTGGTACCCATTTGTGGACTTGGTCACCGGCCCAGTTCCAAGCATTAAATCCATTATGGATTATGGTGTTAAGTCCAATCTTGGCTTGGAGTTATTCGTGGGCGGGTCGTAATGATAAAGACTTCTCTATTGCGGCGAAATTTGCCCTCGGTTTTGCCGTCGTGGCTATCGGCTTCTTTATCTATGGCTTTGCCGGACAATTCGCCGTCAACGGTAAAACCTCTTCATGGATCATGATCTGGGGCTATGCCTCTTACTCTTTAGGCGAATTGCTGGTGAGTGGTCTTGGTCTTGCCATGATTGCCCGCTACGTGCCTGCGCGTATGGGCGGCTTTATGATGGGCGCCTATTTCGTCGCCTCAGGTATTTCACAGTATCTGGGCGGTGTGGTCGCTAACTTCGCCAGTGTGCCAAAAGATTTAGTCGATCCACTGCAAACCTTGCCCGTATACACCAGCCTATTTAATAAGTTGGGTATCGCGGCTGTGGTCTGTACCTTTATCGCCCTTGCGGTATTACCCCTAATGCGTCGCCTGACTGAGACTCACCATTCACATAATAATACTGAGAATGAAAGTGCTGCGGCATCGCTACGTGATGTAAAAGCCGAGCAATAATGCTCGACTGACAATAGCGATTTATCTATTGCATAACATCAACTGCCGATAGCCCTGCTATCGGCAGTTTTTTATTAATTCACTTAGTTATATCCTTGTGTTGCAACTCATAACCAAATGAACTGTAGCAAACGTCACCCAATCCCACAGTGACAGCCCTAGCGCTGAGTTGCTGAGAATAAGATCTTCAGTTCCACATTATCGTCCCTCACGCTGGGATGACTTCACCGTCTCGATTTGTTACAAAGCAAGTATGGACTCGGACGCATCTGGTTTAATAGCGCTGCTCAAGTGCAAACTCAAATTGACATGACTAATGAAATAACGAATGGGGAAAAGAGTTAGCCGTTCAAGCTTGAGAAGCACAGTACTTAGCCCCATATCAATATCACTGAATACCTTTTTATTCATCAAGACTGAGCCGTTAACGCTTGTTCTTCGCTATGCGCCTAACAATGCCACTAGCAATGCGACTAACACTGTTAGCGCCGAATGTTTTCGCTAGCAAAAGACGGCAGTCACTTGGAGACACTATGTCACAACAGACATCAATATTGGCCGATATTCCCTTCTCGCTATTGGAACTCGCGCCCATGCGCCAAGGTTCGACTGTGGGTGAAACGCTGCACAACAGTTTGCAGTATGCCAAGGAAGCCGATCGCCTCGGCTTTAATCGTTTTTGGTTTGCCGAACACCACAATATGCCCGGTATCGCCAGCGCGGCGACTTCAGTATTAATTGGTTATATTGCTGGCAATACGCAGCGTATTCGCGTCGGCGCGGGTGGCATTATGCTGCCAAACCATGCGCCGTTAGTGGTTGCCGAACAGTTCGGTACCCTTGAAAGTCTCTATCCTGGTCGCATCGATTTAGGACTGGGACGCGCACCGGGCAGCGATCAAGTTACCAGCCGAGCACTGAACCGCGATACCAGTCGCGCCGAACAATTCCCTGAAGAAGTCAGTGAATTACAAACCTTACTCGGCCCTTACAATGGTCGCCATGCGGTGCGAGCGATTCCTGGAGAAGGCACCAATGTGCCGATTTGGTTATTGGGCTCGAGTCTCTTTAGCGCACAGTTAGCGGCGCAGCGCGGTTTGCCCTATGTGTTTGCGGGCCACTTTGCACCCCGTTTTCTCTACGATGCGATTGAAATCTATCGCCGCGACTTTAAACCTTCTCAAGTGCTTGATAAGCCCTATGTGATGTTAGGTTTGCCGCTCGTTGCTGCCGACACTGATGAAGAAGCGCAATTTCTGGGCACGACCTCGAAACAGCGCGTACTGGCGCTTATCCGTGGTCACGAGTTATGGTTAAAACCTCCGGTTGAAACGATGGATGGCTTATGGAGTGCGCAAGAAGAAACCTATGTCGATAATTTCTTAGGTTTATCTGTCATTGGCGGCCCAGCGACGATTAAGCATCGTTTGGAAATGATCGTCAAAGAACTTGGCGTGAATGAGTTTATCTTCACCAACGACTTGTACGATCTTGATAAACGCAAAAAAGCGCTGCAGATCCTAATGGAGATTAAACAGTAGCGATTCAGTAAACTGACTGGTGCTGAAAGTCATCGACAGTCAAAACAACTTCCATAAAAAATCCCGCCGAAGCGGGATTTGTATTATGTAAAACTATCATCTAAAACAGCTTTATATCAAAGCAATATTAGCTTTTAAGTACGGCATCGAAGCTGGCTTTGAGGATACCAAGGCCTGCATCAATTTGTGCATCCGGCGCGGTTAATGGCACCAAAATACGCAGCACATTACCGTAAGTGCCGCAGGATAATAAAATCAATCCACGGTCACGGGCATCAGCCAACACTTGCGCGCAATAATGCGGCGCAGGTTTGCCATCTTCCATCAATTCAATAGCGATCATCGCGCCTAAACCACGCACATCGGCGATTTGGGCATGTTCAACTTGCATCACATTCAATGCAGACTTAATGCGCTCACCTATGGTATTGGCGCGGTCTAACAGCTTTTCTTCTTCAAACACTTCAATAACAGCAAGCGCTGCCGCGCACGCTAACGGGCTGCCACCATACGTACCGCCAAGACCACCCGGACCAATGGCATCCATCACTTGCGCGCGGCCAGTAATGCCAGAAAGTGGGAAACCACCCGCGATAGATTTAGCAAAAGTAGTGATATCTGCACTCACGCCCATTTGCTCCATGGCAAAGAAAGTGCCAGTACGGCCAGCCCCCGTTTGCACTTCATCGGCGATCAGCATAATGCCCTCACGATCGCATAATGCGCGCAACCGCTGCATAAAGGCAGGTGATGCAGCGTAGAAACCACCCTCGCCCTGCACTGGCTCTAAAATAATGGCGGCAATATCACTTGGCTCGGCATCATTTTTAAAGATACGTTCAATCGAAGCCATAGCATCATCATCGGACACGCCGTGCATCTCGCACGGGAACTCGGCGCGGAACACATTTGCCGACATCAGCCCCATACCTTTACTGTAAGGCGCGACTTTACCGGTCAGTGCTAAGGCTGCGATAGTGCGACCATGGTAGCCAGACGTAAACGCAATCACGCCAGCACGTTTGGTATAGGCACGCGCCACTTTAACTGCGTTTTCAACCGCTTCTGAACCACTAGTGAATAATGCTGTCTTCTTGGCAAAATCCCCTGGCACCAATTGATTGAGCTTTTCACACACTTGGATATAGCTCTCGTAACCGAGCACCATAAAACAAGTGTGGGAGAAATTATCCAGCTGAGCCGCAACCGCTGCCTTCACTTTAGGGTGAAGATGACCGGTATTAAG
The DNA here is from genome assembly GCF_022690845.1 of Shewanella sp. N2AIL. NCBI lineage: Bacteria > Pseudomonadati > Pseudomonadota > Gammaproteobacteria > Alteromonadales > Shewanellaceae > Shewanella > Shewanella sp. N2AIL. The sequence goes on from NZ_JALBYT010000006.1 coordinate 54,862, forward strand.
CACAGCAATGCCGCCCGCAAAATCGATAAACTCGCGCCCTTCAACATCCCACACGGTCGCATTTTCGGCGCGCGCGGTAAAGATTGGGTGAATTTGCCCGACACCACCCGCAACTGCGGCTTGGCGACGTGCCATCAATGAATCATTGGTTGTTGTCATTTAGTGTTCCTCACACGCCAAATCGGACCGTATTAAACGGACATGCAGATGTACTTCATTTCTAAATATTCTTCGATGCCGTACTTAGAACCTTCACGGCCCAGTCCAGAGGATTTCATCCCGCCAAAGGGTGCGACTTCCGTCGAAATCAAGCCAGTGTTGACCCCAACCATGCCGTATTCCAAGGCTTCGGCAACTTTCCACACCAGCGAAATATCGCGGCCATAGAAATAAGCGGCAAGGCCAAATTCAGTATCGTTAGCCTGTTTAATCACATCGTCGACATCGCTGAATTTAAACAACGGCGCGAGTGGACCAAAGGTTTCTTCGCGGGCAACGAGCATGCTTTTATCAACGTTAGTAAGCACGGTTGGCTCGAAGAAATTACCGCCAAGGTCATGGACTTTGCCGCCAGCGACCACTGATGCGCCTTTGGCAATGGCATCGACAAGGTGACTTTGCACTTTTTCGACCGCAGCGGCATTGATCAGCGGGCCCGTTGTGATGCCCTCCTTGATGCCCTCTCCGACTTTGAGCTTGCCCACAGCAGTGCTGAGTTTTAAGGCGAATTCATCGTATACGCCATCTTGTACATATATACGGTTAGCGCAGACGCAGGTTTGGCCGGCATTACGGTACTTAGCGATCATGGCGCCTTCGACAGCGGCATCGATATTGGCATCGTTAAACACGATAAATGGCGCATTACCGCCTAATTCTAAAGATAATTTTTTAAGAGTTGGCGCACATTGCTCCATCAGCTTAATGCCGACATTGGTCGAGCCAGTGAACGACAGCTTACGCACTATCGGGTTGCTGCACATTTCATTACCAATCGCGACGGCATCGCCCGTCACTACGCTAAACACCCCTGCCGGAATGCCCGCACGCTCGGCCAGTTCGGCCAAGGCTAATGCGGTAAACGGCGTTTGCGGCGCAGGCTTAACCACCATAGTACAACCCGCGGCGAGAGCCGGAGCCGCTTTGCGAGTGATCATCGCAGCAGGGAAGTTCCACGGCGTAATCGCCGCCGTTACGCCAACGGGCTGCTTAATCACCATCAAGCGTTTATCCCCTTGATGCCCGGGAATGGTATCGCCATAGATACGTTTCGCCTCTTCGGCAAACCACTCGATAAAGGACGCTGCGTAGGTCACTTCACCCTTGGCTTCCGCCAGCGGTTTGCCCTGTTCTGTGGTCATCAATAACGCGAGGTCATCACTGTTTTCATTGAGTAACTCAAACCAGCGTCTTAATTTAGCGCCGCGCTCTTTGGCTGTGAGTGCTCGCCAAGCTGGCAGCGCCGCTTCAGCCGCTTTTATCGCAGCTTGGGTTTCGACTTGCCCCATTACAGGGACGCTTGCAATCACAGCGCCCGTAGCAGGATTGGCGATGGCGACAGTCTCTTTCGACTCGGCATCACACCACTGGCCGTTGATATAACATTGTTGACGTAGCAAACTCGGATCTTTTAGCAACACAAGGACGTCCTCGCATTAGTGAGGCAATCACTTGCCTCGAATGAAAATAAATGAAACAGACTAGATACCTAATTTGTCTCTCAAAGTGTAATACCAAGCTCCGATAGCACTAAAAGGGACGCGAAGTGCGTGACCACCGGGGAAGGGATAATGTGGCAATGCGGCAAAGGCATCGAAGCGCGTGGCTTGGCCATTGAGCATTTCGGCCAGTAACTTGCCTGCCAGATGGGTATAAGTGACACCGTGGCCACTGCAACCCTGTGAATAATAGATATTCTTACCGATACGACCGACCTGTGGCAGGCGCGATAGCGTCAGTAGGAAGTTACCTGTCCAGGCATAATCGATCTTCACATCTTTTAATTGCGGGAAGGTTTTGAGCATATTCGGAATAATGATCGACTTGATATCCGCCGGATCGCGGGCGCCATAAACCACGCCGCCGCCGTAAATCATCCGCTTGTCGCCAGACAGGCGGAAATAATCGAGCAGATAGTTACAGTCTTCGACGCAGTAATCTTGCGGTAATAAGCTCGCCGCTAGATCGTCACTCAAGGGCTCAGTGGTTATCACTTGCGTGCCGCAGGGCATAGATTTCGCCTGCAGTTCTGGTAATAACTTGCCTAAATAAGCGTTACCCGCCACGACCACAAACTTGGCTTTAACACTGCCCTGCGCCGTATGCACAACTGGGTTATCGCCTTCATCGACACTCAGTACTGCTGAGTCTTCATAAATCTTGCCACCGAGGGATTCGACCGCGCGCGCTTCGCCAAGAGCTAAGTTAAGCGGGTGAATATGGCCGCCGCTTTTATCGAGTAGACCACCAACATAGCGCTCAGTATTTACTACACCGCGAATGCCTTTGGCATCGAGGAGTTCAAGCTGATTTACATGACCGTGGCTTTCCCACAGTTGCTTTTGATGGCGCAGATGACCCATTTGCTTTTCGTTCATCGCAGCAAACACGCCGCCATCTTTGAGATCGCATTGAATGTTGTACTTAGCAATCCGATCGCGAATGATTTTTCCGCCCTCAAAGGCCATTTGACCAAAGAGTTTACCTTGTTCTTTGCCGACTGTTTTTTCAATAGTATCAATGTCACGGCTAAAACTATTGACGATTTGTCCGCCATTACGGCCCGAGGCGCCCCAGCCAATGCGAGCGGCTTCTAACACCACCACACTAAAGCCAGATTCTAATAAATGCAGCGCGGCAGAAAGGCCTGTATAACCTGCGCCAATCACACAAACATCGGCTTCAATCGATTCCTGTAGACGCGGACGTTCAACCTTATCGTTGGCCGATGCCGCATAATATGATCCAGCGTGAGCTATGGCAGACATGTTGTTCCCTTGAATTCTAATGTTCATTATTTTAAACAGCCATCACATCCTACACCTTCAGAAAACGAAAAACTAGCCAGAAAAGTGCAATAATTTACATTTTGTTTGATATTTCAAACACGCGATAATCTTAAGCTCAATGATGTCATGCTACTTAAGCTAAGCGATGTCATATTAATGGTGTCGAGTAGCAGAACTGGCCTGCAAAGCGAAGCGGATGATGGGAGCGGTGACAATTAACAAGGGTGGCTTTGGCGATACCAAAGCCACCTTATATTAAGCTAACTAGTTCATCGGTGTGCGGTCGCGTTTCTCTGCCCGCCTTGCCATATACCAAGACAAGAAGGCGATTAACGAAACACACAGAATGATCAGCGTCGCTAAGGCGTTGATCTTAGGCGAAACCCCTAAACGTACCGAGGAGAACACCACCATAGGTAACGTCGTCGCACCTGGGCCAGAGGCAAAGCTTGCGATCACTAAATCGTCTAATGACAAACTGAATGACAACAACCAACCCGCCACTAGCGCCGGCGAAATCATAGGCACTGTGATAAGGAAGAAGGTCTTCAGCGGGGTTGCCCCTAAGTCCATTGCCGCTTCTTCGATAGACATGTCCAGCTCGCGCAATCTTGACGACACAACCACAGCTACATAGGCAGCGCAGAAGGTCGAATGCGCAATCCACACAGTTAACATGCCGCGCTCTTTAGGCCAACCAAACAAGTCGGCCATGTGCACAAATAGCAGTAGCAAAGACAGACCTGTGATCACCTCTGGCATAACTAGTGGTGCTGTGATCATGTTCGATAATGTCAGCTTCGCCCATGAACGCTTAAAGCGCGTCATCACAAAGGCCGCCATAGTGCCAATAATCACCGCCATAGTTGAGCTATAAAACGCTATCCGCAGGCTGGTCCATACTGCGTCTAAAATCTGTTGGTCTTGAAATAACTCGCCATACCATTTAGGTGAAAATCCGCCCCATACCGTCACTAATTTAGAGTCGTTAAAGGAGTAAATCACCAGCACTAACATAGGTGCATAAAGGAAGAACAAACCAAACCACAACATCGCTGAAGAAAAACTTAACTTTTTCATAGGTCTTTCTCCAAACTACGCGCCTGATAGCGATGGAATAAGGTAATAGGAATAATCAATAAGCCCAACATCACAATCGCCAGTGACGAAGCCACAGGCCAGTCGCGGTTATTGAAGAATTCTTGCCATAAGACTCGACCTATCATTAAGGAATCTGGACCACCGAGTAACTCAGGGATCACAAACTCACCCACGGCAGGAATAAACACCAACATAGAACCGGCAATCACACCGCTTTTTGACAGCGGGAAAGTGATTTTCCAGAAGGTATTTAAACGGCTTGAGCCTAAGTCAGACGCGGCTTCAATCAAACTCATATCGAGTTTCACTAAGGTGGCGTACAAGGGCAAAATCATAAAAGGTAAATACGCATAGATAATGCCGATATACACGGCAATATTGGTATTGAGGATTTGTAACGGCTCAGAGATGATTCCCAGCCACATCAGCGAATGGTTGATGATCCCTGTGTTACTTAAGATCCCCATCCAAGCGTAAACCCGGATTAAAAATGAGGTCCAAGAAGGCAACATGACTAACAGCAGCAATACAGTTTGCAAACGCGCTGGCGCACGGGCAATCGCATAGGCCATTGGATAGCCAATAATCAAACAGCCGATAGTCGAGATTAACGCCATTTTCAATGAGCTGAGATACGCCATGTAATACAGCGAATCATCAAGCAACATCAAATAGTTACCAAAATGCAGGAAGATATTTAACACATCATCGGCATATTGGAACGTGGCTTCATAGGGCGGGATCGCAATCGCCGCCGTCGAAAAACTCAGTTTAAGGACAATCGCAAATGGCAAGGCGAAGAACAATAACAGCCAAGCATAGGGTATCCCTATGGTCCAAATACGGCCTTTGAGCCACTTTAATTTAGTTGGTATCTTCATGATCTCAACACCACGCCACTGGTGTCCTCCCAACTGATGAACACTTCGTCATCCCATGTGGCATGATCGGCGCGGCGTTCACGGTTAGTCATACTGCACTGGACAATTTGACCATTCTCTAAACGAATGTAATACACTGAAATACCGCCTAAATACGCGATATCGTGTACGATTCCTTTCGCCCAGTTGTACTGACCTTCAGGCTGTTCGCGGCTAATAATGGTCTTTTCAGGACGCACAGCTAACCACACGTTTTTGTCTTCGACGTTGGTCGACACCCCGTAACCGACATAGAAAGATTGAGCCAACTCATTAGGTTTAATGATCAAATGGTCGACTTCATCCACTTCAATCGCGCCACCAAACAAGTTCACTGTACCGATAAATTCGGCAATCATGCGGCTATTCGGGCTTTCGTAAATATCCATTGGCGAGCCTGTTTGGGCAATCCAACCGTCGCTCATAATGGAAATGCGCCCCGCCATTGTCATGGCTTCTTCCTGATCGTGGGTCACCATCACGCATGTCACACCGACACGCTCAAGAATTTCAACCACTTCGAGTTGCATCTGGGTACGCAGTTTTTTGTCCAATGCGCCCATAGGCTCATCGAGCAGTAATAATTTCGGCCTTTTTGCCAGTGAACGAGCCAAGGCTACACGCTGACGTTGACCACCGGATAACTGATGCGGCTTACGTTTACCGTATTGCTCCATGTGTACTAGCTTGAGCATATCTTGTACGCGCTGCTCAATTTCGGCCTTAGGTAACTTGTCTTGTTTCAAACCAAAGGCAATGTTTTGCGCCACTGTCATGTGGGGAAACAGAGCGTAGGATTGGAACATCATATTGATCGGACGTTCGTATGGCGGTAAATCGGTAATGTCTTCGCCATCGAGGAAAATACGGCCAGAGGTGGGTTTTTCAAACCCTGCTAACATACGCAATAACGTCGACTTACCCGAGCCAGAGCCGCCTAGTAAAGCAAAGATTTCGCCTTTATTGATGGTTAATGACACGTCGTCGACAGCCCGTACGTCATCGAATAACTTGCTTACCCGCTCAATCCTGAGCAGTACTTTTTCTTGCGTCTTTGTTGTCGGTTTATTGGTGACGCCCGAGGTGATTGCCATAGTACTTCTCCACCCGAAAATGATGCGTCAATACGCTCAAACTCTGGGTTCAACACGATTAATGAATGAAAAGAGGTTAACCAAACTGTGTCAAATCCTATACGTGGATGAACTATGCATAGGATTGGACATAGCAAGTCTGCCAAGCTAGGGGCAAGCTAGGCTTGCCCCTTATCGACTATTGTCCTGACTTCACTTTGGTCCAAACACGGGTTAATACGCGTTGGATTTTCAAAGGACGGATTTCACCAATATAAAGTTTATCTAACACTTCTTGCGGTGGATAAATCGCGGGATCGGTGCGTATAGCCTCATCAACCAGAGGTTGTGCAGGATCGTTCGGGTTAGCATAGGCCACATAGTTAGAGATAGGCGCTATGACTTCTGGACGGAGGAAATAGTTAATCAGCGTCAGTGCATTATCTGCGTTAGTCGAATCCGCTGGGATAGCTAACATATCAAACCACAGGTTGGCGCCTTCTTTTGGAATCGAGTAACCGATTTTATTGCCATTACCCGCCTCTTCAGCACGCGCTTTAGCTTGGAATACGTCGCCAGAGAAACCAAAGGCCACACAAATGTCACCGTTTGCTAAGTCAGAAATATAGCGAGATGAGTGGAAATAGGTCACGTAAGGACGGATTTTTTCCAGTAACTCACCAGCTTTTTCATAATCGCTTGGGTTGGAACTGTTAGGATCTAAACCTAAATAAATCAGTGCTTGGGGCACCATATCGTCGGCAGAGTCCAGCATAGCAAAGCCACACTTAGAGATTTTTTCAGCATATTTAGGATTGAAGATCAGTTCCATTGAGTTGAATGGGGCATCTTCACCCACAGCCGCTTTCACTTTATCTATGTTGTAACCAATACCATTGGTTCCCCATAAATAAGGCACTGCATACTGGTTACCCGGATCGGCTTTCTCAAGTAGCTTCATCAGGGCGGGATTTAAATTTTTGAAGTTAGGTAGCTTAGCGCGATCTAAAGGTTTGAAAGCACCCGCTTTGATTTGCTTAGCGAGAAAGTGGTTAGAAGGGACAACGATATCATAGCCACTACGACCAGACAGTAATTTAGCCTCAAGCACTTCGTTACTATCGAACACATCGTAAATTACCCGAATGCCCGTTTCTTTCTTGAAGTTGTCTAAGGTATCTTCCGCGATATAATCTGACCAGTTATACACGCGAACCACTTCTTCCGCTTGGGCCGCTGCGCTCGCTAATACGCTCGCAGTGACCAGAGCTAGAGTGGTCATCTTATTAAATAGCTTCATGCTTTCTCCTTTCTCGGGTAGCAGAATTGCTTTAGCAAATTCTGACATTGTGTCACCGGGCTATCCGGATATTGTTGTTATTTTCGACCAATGCTACACCTTACAAACCGCATCGGCAGTCTCTACGGCATGAGTTCCATGCCACCTTTATATCTTGCTGCAATTTGTTAAGTATCAGGTTTCGTGCCAAATTTTCGAGGCATCGGTATTGCATTAACACTCAAAAAAATAGACTAGATATGACACTGCTTGTACATATTGCAACATTAAGGCAAATGCCTCAAGTCCCTAAGTAATCGCAAAAACCACTAAGATAAAACACATTTTAAATATGACTAACAATTAGTTAGCGACTCTATCAAACGAGCGACTTAAAACAGTTAGGCATATTTCACTTCTCTAGCGGACACGCATCTGAATTGAATAATCACTTTAATCAACAAGCCATTAAAAACCATCAGATTATTTAACAAGTGAGTTGCACCGGTTGAGTGCAATCTCACTAAAACAGTGCAAAGCTCAGTCTTGTGATTACCGATGTTAACCTCTGTTTTCCTTGGGTTAACGCGGCGACACTGCCAGTACACTCAATCCAAAAACATTACACAGTGAGCAATAGGAATTCACGTTCCCATGAGCTGACCACACGGCGGAAGTTTTCAAGTTCGGCCTGTTTCACCGCCACAAAACCTGTGGTGAAGGCTTCACCTAAATACTGCTTACAGGCATCACTTTCTTCCATCGCCGCTAACGCTTCTTCTAAGGTTAAAGGCAAACAATGGGTGTTGTTACTGCGGCTTTCGTTGGCTTTACCCTGCACTGGCGTCGAAGGTTTTAGCTGCTCAACCATGCCGATATAACCACACAATAAGCTCGCGGCAATTGCCAAATAACAGTTAGCATCGGCGCCGGGAATACGGTTTTCGATACGACGGTTTTGTGGTGAAGACTCTGGAATACGTAATCCACAGGTGCGGTTTTCATCGCCCCACTCTAAGTTCACAGGCGCTGAAGTGCCGGGTAGGAAACGACGGAAAGAGTTAGCATTGGGTGCCATCAGCGGCAGCAACTCAGGGATGAATTTTTGCAGACCGGCAATATACCCCAAGAATAACTGGCTCTTAGTGCCATCTTCATTGGTGAAAATATTTTTGCCTGTCTCTTTATTGATCACACTCTGGTGAATGTGCATTGCACTACCAGGTTCGTCAGTCACAGGTTTGGCCATAAAGGTAGCGCAAACATCGTGCTTCAGTGCCGCTTCGCGCAAGGTACGTTTAAAGATAAACACTTGATCAGCAAGGGACAATGGATTGCCATGGCTGAAGTTAATCTCCATCTGCGCAGGGCCATCTTCATGGATTAAGGTATCGATATCTAAACCTTGAAGCTCACACCAATCGTACATGTCTTCAAACATAGGATCGTATTCGTTGGCTGCATCGATAGAGAAAGACTGGCGGCCCGCTTCGGGTCGACCTGAACGGCCAATTGGTGGCTTTAGGGGTAAATCGTGGTCGTCACTACGACGGGTCAAATAGAACTCCATTTCAGGAGCGATAACCGGTTCCCAGCCCTGTTCGTCATAGAGAGACAAGACTTTTTTCAATACGTTACGTGGTGACAGCTCAATCGGATTACCCATTCTGTCGTAGCAATCGTGGATCACCTGCGCCGTGGCTTCGATGGTCCAAGGCAACATAAAAACAGCGTTTTCATCGGGTACACAGACAAAATCGATGTCCGCAGCATCGAGCAAGCTGTAGTAAACATCTTCATTCACAAAATCGCCGGTGACGGTTTGTAACAGCACGCTTTCGGGTAAACGCATGCCTTTTTCATCGAGAAACTTATCGACTGGTGCAATCTTGCCGCGGGCGATGCCAGTCATGTCACTGATAACACATTCGACTTCTGTGATTTTTCGTTCTTTTAAAAAAGCGATTAGCTTATTCATTATTATTTCACTCGAGTTGTAGCCCTGCGCCGGCATGCATCACCGAAGGCATTGAAAAGGGAGAGGTAAAACGGATTTTCGCTCACCTTCCACTCTGGATGCCATTGCACACCGAGGGCAAATTCTTTAGTACCTATTACGGAGAAAGCCTCCACTAACCCATCTGGAGCATAAGCTTCTGGCCGCAACCCAACACCCAGACGCTCCACGCCTTGAGTATGCACAGAGTTGACCTCTGCAGAGTTACGGCCCCAGGCCTCGTAAATAAGCCCCCCGGGCTCAACAGTAATACTGTGAGAAGCCCCATATTGCACATCTAAGGATGCGGTTTTATCTTCTCTATGTTCAATAAAGCCACCCACCTCATATAACTTCTGGTGCAAACTGCCACCAAAGGCCACATTCATTTCTTGAAAACCGCGACAAATACCTAATACAGGTACCCCAGCAGCAATAGCGGCGTGGATCAGCGGCAAAGTCGTCGCATCACGTTTAGGATCATGGTGTGTACCAAGCTCGCTCGGTTGGCCTGCATAAAGATGGGGTTCTACATTAGAAGGAGAGCCAGTAAACAAAATACCGTCAAGACGTTCTAAAATCGCGTCTATCGGTAAATCGCCGCCTAACGATGGGATCACTAGCGGCCAGCCTTTCGCGCCATTCACGACACCTAAAAGGTATTTTTCACCAACAATATTAAAGGGATGTGAACCCAGTTGTTGATTACAAGCAATAACACCTATGAGCGGCAAATCGGCTGACATATCTCACCTTTAGAATTCGTTTTACTAGCATAACGAACACTTTGTCTTTAAATGTTCATTTTTTCACACAGTACACCGAAATTTCATACTAGGCAAGAGGTTAAGCACTTGTTAAAGATTATTTCATCCACTTGTGTTTAATAAGCATAAATAACATGTAGTTAAACCTATATTTTAGTTATTTAATGTTATTTCATGTGAATAAAATAGTGCTTCAGCTAGCAAAAACCCCACTTTTAGCAGCATAAATTAAACCGTATTCGAGCTAAATTTGAACCAATATTATTTACACAAAGAAGAGGATATATAACAAATATGACAGGATTAGAAAGGAGGTAAGTGTTGAATAACAGTATTACGCCACTCACTTCTAGCGAAGAAGTGGCCTAATATGTTGAATAATAGGGTAAGTTGATGACTTAACTAGAAGTTCGCAGGCGTAGTCGCACTCACCAGTCGGCAAGGTTCATCAAAGGGATTGCGGAATCTATGGGGCACTTCACTGTTAAAGTAGTAACTGTCACCCGCTTCCAAAATATACACTTCATCACCCACAGTGAGTTCGAATTTACCTTCGATCACCATGGCAGCCTCTTCACCTTCGTGCTTCAGCATTTCTTCACCCGTATCTGAACCGGGCGGATAAATCTCACTCATTACTGACATAGCGCGATTCGGATAATCACGGCCGATCAGTTTAAATTCAAGTGGGCCAGTGCCGATATCCAGTAATTCATTGGATCGATAGACGACCTTTTGCTCACTATCCGCAGAGGCTTCAATGGAGAAAAAATCCACTAAAGACATCGGGATACCCGACAGCACTTTTTTTAGAGAGCTGACTGACGGGCTAACACTGTTTTTCTCGATCATTGAAATCGTACTGTTAGTCACTCCAGCACGTTTGGCCAATTCTCGTTGAGATAAGCCTTTCATTTTTCGAACAGTTTTGAGGCTGGCTCCAATATCCAAATTTCACATCCCCCTAAAGGCTCGGGTCAACCCCGATAGATGACGAACAGGTTGTTCAGGATAAACACCATCCAGAACGCATTTTCGCCCAAAAAGCGCGCGTTTTACTGCTTTCATTGTATTCTACATAAAAAGCGTGTTAAATAAAACGAACACTTTTTTGCGTCATGTTAAAAGTGTGATGAGTATACTGAGACAAGTCCAATTTACAATAAAAACAATTTTTTGGAGCCATAATGGCAAGCAAACCTCCGGTGCACAGCGAGCAGTATCCACACTCTTATTATGTTGATACTGCTAAAGAAATTTACGCGCACCCACAACTCGAAGGCAATATCAGTGCCGATGTCTGCATAGTGGGCGGCGGCTTTAGCGGTATCAATACCGCCATAGAACTCGCACAGCGCGGCATGAGTGTCGTCCTATTAGAAGCCAAGCGTATTGGCTGGGGCGCATCAGGGCGAAACGGCGGCGAACTCATTCGCGGCATAGGCCATGACCCTGCACAATTTCACAGTGAAATCGGCACTGAAGGTGTTCAAGCAATTCAACAGATGGGCTTTGAAGCCGTCGAAATTGTGCAAAATCGCATACAAGAACACAATATCGACTGCGATCTGCAAATGGGTTATTGCGACTTAGCAGTTAAACCTCGTCACATGGATGAGCTTGAAGAAGAATTTAGCGCACTCAAGGCCATGGGTTATCAGCAAGAAATCAAGCTGTTAACTAAGGGACAATTAGGTGAAGTCATAGGCTCAGATTTTTATCAAGGTGCGCTGGTTGATATGGGCAGCGGCCATTTACACCCGCTGAATCTTGCTCTGGGTGAGGCCCGCGTCGCCCGTAATCTGGGCGCACAGTTATTTGAATACAGCGCCGCCGAAAAAATCATTCAAGGCGCTAAACCTAAAGTCATCACCCCCAAGGGCGAAGTCACTTGCCAATACTTGGTACTGGCTGGCAATGCCTATATTGGCCACAAACTTAACAGTTTTGTTGGGGGCAAAGTGTTACCCGCTGGCAGTTATTTATTGGCGACCGAGCCCTTAACTGCGGCCCAATGTGCGAGCATTATCCCGCAGAATATGGCCTTCGCCGATATGCGAATTGCCTTAGATTACTTTCACTTATCCGCAGATCGTCGACTGCTGTTTGGTGGCCTTTGCACTTACTCAGGTAAAGACCCCAGAGATATTGAAGCAGCACTAAGACCGAATCTGGAGAAGGTGTTCCCGCAGTTAAAAGGCGTGCGTATCGATTATGAATGGGGTGGCATGATAGGTATTGGGGCTAACCGTATGCCACAAATTGGTCGCCTGCCCGATGCCAATAATATTTTCTACGCCCAAGCCTATGCAGGACATGGGGTGAATGCCACTCACATGGCGGCAAAACTGCTGGCCGAGGCTATCTGCCAGCAGGCAGGACATTTCGATGTGTTCGCAAAAATCAAACACATGACCTTCCCCGGCGGCCCGACATTTCGTTCACCTATGCTCGCGGCTGGCATGTTGTATCACAGATTCAAAGACTTGTTTTAAGGACTGGTTTGAAGCCATAACGCATGATGCCCATCGGATACATAATCCGATGGGCATCATTGTTATAAGCACGAACCATTTAACCACTCGTCATTTAGATACGAGTCATTCTGTACAAGTTATTCAGTAAAACTAGGGCAGCAACAACGCTAAGCCTCGCCTAAGAGATAACCTCGGTCTAACAAGCATAACAACTTTTAAAAGCTAATTTGCTCTCGCTAATCTCTGCCGCTTTCTACGCCTTGCCCACAGGATAAAAGGGATTGACCCGAGATAATGCACGACTAACGCCACCACAACGCCAAAACCAATCCCACTGGTGGTTAAAGGTATTCCCGGCTTAAAGTTACTGACGGTTTTCTCAAGATAATCAAAGCGAACGGGATTAAACATATAAGCAGTTTTCTCAAACAAATTGCCCGTGTTAAACATCGCCAAGCCTTGTGTTAACTCTTTATAAAGCTCGATTGTCTGTACCTTTTGCTCGGCGTCGGCACGCACACTAGGCTCCTCATTTTGCTGATGACGGGCAATCATGGCCTCAGCATCGGCATAATGATATTCCTTAGCCGTTGCCTCGTAACCTTCTACCTGCCATTGGGTCGATGCATAGAGTCCAGCCAGAAATTGCTGATAATGATCAGCCAGTTGCGGCAACTGCAAGGCAATCACCAGAATCAACCCAAAAACTAACTTATCAATCAATCTGCCTATCAAGGGAGCCTCCTTGGTGATCTAGCCAAACGACGCAGCGGTTATGACACTGCAATGACATAATGCTCAAAACTGCATTGACTCAATCAATGCACGGCTCAATTAGCACTCAATCGGCAGATCGGTACGACTGCCCCAATCCGCCCACGAGCCATCATAGAGGATGGGATGTGTATGCCCTGCCGCAACCGAAGCCAAGATCAGAATACACGCCGTAATCCCAGAGCCACAGCTAAATATCCGTGCGGACTTGTCCGCTGCTAGCCCTTGATAAATAGCCTGTAACTCACTGGTCGATTTGATTTTATTACCATCGAGCACTTGAGCGAAGGGTAAGTTAACCGAGCGAGGAATATGCCCTGAGCGCACACCGGGGCGCGGCTCACTCACTTGGCCTAAAAAGCGTGGCGCACCACGGGCATCGACAATCGCGGTTTCGGCATCTTCGATACGTGATAACACGGCCTCGGCATCCATCACCCGCTCGGGGTGGTATTGCAGCACATCAGCTAATGTATCGATATCCGTCGGGCCATAATCGACGCCTTCGGCTTGATAACGCGATGAGGTGATGCGGTCTTCTTCAATCCACTGAGGCAAGCCACCATCGAGTACATAGACTCGATTAAAACCCATGACTTTAAAGGTCCACCACGCCCGTGGGGCTGAATAAATGCCTTGGTTATCATAGATAACGATAACACTGTCGGCCTCAATCCCAAGTTGCGCTATCCCTTGGATGAATTGCTCAAACGTCGGCAAGGCATGGATTTGAGTTGAAGTGCTATCGCAAAACACATTTTCCAAGTCGAATCGACGTGAGCGCGGAATACAAATAGGCTCATCGTACACCAGAGGTTCTTTACCAATAACGGTTTCCATACTGGCATCGAGCAAGACTAAATGGGGATCGGTGAGGTGTGCTTCGAGCCACTGCGTACTTACTAGTGGGTATTCCATAGCGGGTCCTTTTACTGTTATCCAAATCTGCCGCTAGTCTCTCACCAAATGCCGTAAAGCCCAAATATCGGCTTAACAAATTGTCTGCTTTGGGATTTTATTTAAAAGCGTCGACTCGGTTTAATACACTCAATCATTAAATTGCGGCGAAGCAGTGTTTCAAGATAGCTTTTCGAGACAGCCCTTTCGAAATAATCCTTTTCAATATAGCCGCTATTTAATCACTTCAATTTTCACGTCAATCAAACCAGAGGAAGTGTTGCCTATGCTACTGAACGCCGATTTAGACAGATCAATAATGCGGCCACGCACGAAAGGCCCTCTATCATTGATTCTTACAATCACACTTTTGCCATTATTGACATTGGTGACCTTAACGCTCGAACCAAAGGGTAACTTTTTATGCGCCGCCGTCTTTAACTTATGTTTGTAAAGTTCACCACTAGCCGTCTGCTTATTTTGATGTTTATCCCCATAAAAGGAAGCCTGACCCGATTCAGTGAATCCCACCCAGTTACCATTCTCCCCCGTCTGCATTGAAGAACAGCCAGCCAAAAAGCTTAGCAATGCCAGCACTGCTAGTTTCACGAAATTGAACTGCCTAATTGGGTTTTGAAGTGCATTCATTTGAAGTGCATTCACATGACACCCTCTCTAATGAGTGAACGCTTTGCTAACGAGCAATAGACTCAGCAAAAGTCACGGGGAAAATAACCAACAACCTTAGATGGCAAAGCTCTAAGCTTGCATCCTAAAAGATCAGAACAAGAAACAATAAATTTCCACGAGGCTACAGCAGTTGCACGCTAAAATCACGTATTTACAGGTGAATACTCTCGGTTTGAAGTCAAAAGGTTGCGGACATACTGACTTAAAAAACAGACAGAATAGCGTTAAAAATAGAGGCCTAGTACGACTAAATAACTTGTTTGGTAACTTAAATGCTGGCCCCTACTAATGGGCAAGCCATGGTGTTCACTCACCGACACGCTGCAAGTCCCTCCCTGGATGCTCGACCGCCCCATCCATGGGGCGGACGGTCGTCTCGCTAATCACCCTGGCTCACCTTTTTAGCATTAGTGTAACCTGCAGATTTAAAAGCCTTACGCAGCAAGCTTTTGGACAAAAGCGAGCTAGGTCGTTAACTATAACAGGTGAATTTCGAATAAAAATTTCTATGGTTTAATGCCCGCATTTGCGGTGGGTTTGGATCGCAGCGGAAAACCAGTCCGACAACATGCGCTTGTTAGGCCAATTTGATGATTTCTTCAACGAGCCCAGCAAGTGAGCTTCCTGCAATTGAGTTGTCTTTTCTCCACTGCGAGCCATTTTTATTTTTTTGCACATAAAAACTTTCATTTTCGTCGACTATCCGAAAGGATGTTTTTCCTCTCAAAATTGGAAAACCATCTTCTATGACCCAGTCTAGGGTCTCAGACCGAATATTGTTAAGCTGAACATGGAACGCTGACGCTGTTGGAAACCGCTTAGATGGGTCGACATGTGTTGCCTTTCTAATTATGCGTTTTAGCTTTTCAGAAACCCACGGCGGCAAAGAGTTCAGATCGATAACCTTTCCTTTAAGAATCTTGGCCTTTAGGCACTGATCGGAATAAATGGATTTATCGGCGTCTGTACTTAACTCATTGTATATTTGTCGCTCTTTCTTGCTTAACCAATAGAATTCATCGTAAGGGAGATTACCACCGAGTAACTGATAAAGAACAATACCAGCTTGATATATGTCGCCGGTAAAGCCATAACTATTTGTTTCAATGGATTCTGGTGGACGGTACAGAATAGCGTGACCGGAGGCAGGAATTACTGCCGATGACTCTGGCAGATGCTTGATCGAACCGAAATCACCAATAATTGATTGCTTCTGATCACTTAAATATATATTGGCTGGCTTCAAGTCTCGATGCAAAAATCGCTTTTGATGAAGTGCTCCTATACCTGTAAGTAACTGGCATGTTAGGTCAATAGCCTGAAAATTACCCAACTCAGTTTTATCAATCAAGTCATCCAAATCACCGTTGGCACAGTAAGGTGTGACAAAATATGCCCACTCGCCATTCAATAGACCTGCATTGTGTACGGACAGTACGTGTTGAGATTCAATTGCAGCTAAGACGCTAGGTTCAGCGTGATATTTTTTATCACCTCCCCAATAATAAAATTTAACAGCGATTTTCGTACGAAGAATGCGATTTTCACCGAAAAAGAGATAACCATTTCCTCCTTTTGTAATCTCCCTAGCGAACTTTATGTCCTTAGAAAGGGTCTTTAACTGGTCTTTAATTTCATCGGGAGCGCTCACGCTATCTATAAATAGCGCACTCATTTATTTTTTCTAAGATAAAAACTAGCTGACATAAACGCCGTCTCTTGGTATTTATTGATTCCGGCTGGTAATTCAAAGTTATCTTTTTTGTGAGAAGCTGAAATTCCTTGTCCTGAAACAAAGACAACTTCTGCAACACCATTCATTTGAATTAATGCTTCAAGCTTAAAAGAAACGCCACCACCAGACATCGCGCCGTTTTTCTTCCTTTTTTTAACAATTACAGTATCTATATGATTGTCAGCTACATAATTTTTAAAAGACTCGAAAAAAGACTGTACAGCATCGGTCAATTCATCATCACCGATTTTAATCTTTCTAGGCTCAATGTTTATATATTGTTGCCCGCTATCATTAGCCTCAATAATAGCCAATATTGCTTCTGATCCCTTAAGCTCAATACCGCATACTTTAGCCATATTTATGATTTCCTTTTGTAGGGCCTAACGTCTTAATATTTATGCGCCGCGCTGTTTGCAGGGCATAAATCGTTTGTTGACTCGATCTTAAATATGGCCGCTGCCACATCCGTGTCAATTGGTATGAATGATGCTATAGGAATTTACTTTTTTGCGGTAGCGATTTTTTATACAGCTTGGTGGGTAATTACTTGATATTGTTTTAGCTTTATCATTCTATTTAGCTCACTTGAGGCAATAGTTTTTTAATTAAACGAACAGCGAGAGGCTAATTAGGATTGTCATTGTTGCACCTGTGACCTTCTAAAACAGGATGTTTTAGTAGAGCCCTCAGGGACGAGTTTACGGCGTGTCACAGAGGAAACAATGGCAATTAATGCGTAATGCACGCAACTCAACTGCCTTGCTTTGGGATAAACCGCCCTAAAAATAAAAACCTCTTTCCATGTAATATGAAAAGAGGTTTTAGTATTGAGCGAAAGTGGCTCCTTCTTTTATATAGACAAAAAAGAGCGGTTATAAAAACAGAGCGGTTATAACACGATCCAAGTCGCTTTCAATTCTGTATATTTGTCGAAGGAATGCAGAGATTTATCTCGGCCATTACCTGACTGTTTATAGCCACCGAATGGCGCTGTCATGTCGCCGCCATCGTAATGGTTGATCCACACCATGCCAGCGCGCAGGGCTTTGGCAGTTTTATGGGCCTTGCTAATATCCGATGTCCACACGCCAGCGGCTAAACCGTAGATGGTATCGTTGGCGATTGATATCGCTTCTTCCATGCCATTAAATTCAATGACAGATAACACAGGGCCGAAGATCTCTTCGCTGGCAATCTTCATCTGATTGTTTACGTTAGAAAATACCGTTGGCTGCACATATACACCGCCCGTATCGGCCATGACTTGGCTGCCACCGTGGACTAAGATCGCGCCTTCATCTTTACCCGCTTTGATGTAACTGAGTACTGTGTCTAACTGTTGTTTATCAACAACGGCGCCGCTCACAGTGGCAGGGTCGAGTGGATGACCCGGATGCCATGAGGCTAACTCCTCTGCGATAAGCGCGATAAGCTCATCTTTCACCCCGGATTCCACCAGCAAACGCGAACCTGCGGTGCAAACTTCACCTTGGTTAAAGGCAATGGCTTCGGCCGCAGCAACGGCAGCGGCTTTCAGATCTGGCGCGTCATTAAAGACGATATTGGGGCTCTTGCCTCCGGCCTCTAACCACACGCGTTTCATGTTCGATTCGCCAGCGTAAATCATTAATTGCTTGGCAATTTTTGTCGAACCTGTGAACACCAGCGTATCCACATCCATATGCAGGGCTAAGGCTTTACCTACGGTATGGCCAAATCCTGGCAACACGTTTAATACGCCTTGTGGGATCCCAGCTTCAATAGCGAGTTGCGCCATGCGGATAGCCGTTAAGGGTGACTTTTCAGAGGGTTTTAATACCACACTGTTACCCGTGGCAAGTGCAGGCCCGAGCTTCCAACACGCCATCAGCATAGGGAAGTTCCACGGCACAATTGCAGCGACAACACCGACTGGTTCACGGGTGATCATGCCAATTTCATTGTGAGCGGTTGGTGCAAGTTCATCGTAAATTTTATCAATCGCCTCGCCAGACCAGCGAATCGCACGGGCGGCGCCCGCCACATCCACCGCTTTAGAGAAACGAATAGGCTTACCCATGTCGAGGGTTTCTAACAATGCGAGTTCATTGGCATTTTCTTCAAGTAATTCGGCGAAACGTATCATCACTTGTTTGCGCTTTACTGGAGACTGCTGCGACCAAGCACCGGAATCGAATACGCTGCGGCCATTGGCAACCGCAAGATTGGCATCCGCCAGATCGCAACTCGCCACTTTTACCAGCAAGCGGCCATCGATAGGGCTAATACAATCAAAGGTGTTACCCGAAACGGCATCTTGGTATTCGCCATTGATAAACGCCTTCCCATTAATAGATAGGCTGGCAGCAAGACTTTCCCATTCGCTGCGTTTCTTCGGTGTGCTCATGATGACCTCTTAATAGTTCGCATAGGTGTGGTTTATCGTTCATCGACAAGAAATAGTGGCCAGTGACGACATTAGCGCAAATGCTACACATCATCACAGTCGTAATCCGAGCTTCAGATTACGCTGTTTGAGCAATAAAATTCAATATTTTTTACAAAAATAGCTTTTTTGCCACAAATAACTGCACACAGCTCTTCCATGTTCATTATTTCTAACATAGCATAGCAAATATTAGCCACCCTAAAACAAGACCTGAAAATACAGGACAAGGTAGACACTATGGCCGATTTGCCGCTCAATTCCTCAAGTGATGCTTCACATCTATCTTCAACTGAGCATCCCTCACTTGAACATTTCTGGATGCCTTTTACCGCCAACCGCCAATTCAAAGCCAACCCGCGGTTACTCGCCAAGGCCGAAGGCATGTATTACACGGATATTGATGGTAATAAAGTGTTAGATGCTACCGCAGGTTTATGGTGTTGTAACGCAGGCCATGGTCGCAAAGAAATCAGCGAAGCGGTCAGCAAACAAATTAAAGAGATGGACTACGCGCCCTCCTTCCAAATGGGTCATCCTATTGCCTTTGAACTTGCCGAGCGCTTAGTCGAGCTCAGTCCTGAGGGATTGAACAAGGTCTTCTTTACTAACTCAGGTTCTGAGTCCGTCGATACTGCACTTAAGATGGCACTTTGCTATCACAGAGCCAACGGTCAAGCCTCACGCACCCGCTTTATCGGCCGAGAAATGGGTTACCACGGTGTAGGTTTTGGCGGTATATCTGTCGGTGGATTAAGCAATAACCGCAAAGCATTTAGTGGCCAATTATTGCAAGGCGTCGATCACTTACCTCATACCTTAGATATCCAAAATGCGGCATTTACCCGCGGACTCTCGCACTTTGGTGCTGAAAAAGCCGAGGTATTAGAACAGCTTGTTACCCTGCATGGCGCCGAGAATATTGCCGCCGTAATAGTTGAACCAATGTCAGGTTCTGCAGGGGTGATATTGCCGCCACAAGGTTACTTAAAACGTCTGCGTGAAATCACTAAAAAGCATGGCATCCTACTGATTTTTGATGAAGTCATTACCGCTTTTGGCCGCGTTGGCGCCGCCTTTGCGAGTCAGCGTTGGGGCGTTATTCCAGACATTATCACCACGGCTAAAGCCATCAATAACGGTGCGATTCCTATGGGCGCAGTGTTTGTGCAAGATTTTATCCACGACACTTGCATGCAAGGCCCTAATGAACTGATTGAGTTCTTCCACGGCTACACCTATTCCGGTCATCCAGTGGCTGCAGCGGCGGCGCTTGCCACCCTATCGATTTATGAGAATGAGCAATTATTCGAACGCAGTTTTGAGCTTGAGCGCTACTTTGAAGACGCCGTGCACAGCCTCAAAGGGTTGCCGAATGTGATTGATATTCGTAACACTGGGCTAGTAGCTGGGATTCAATTCTCCCCTAACGCTCAAGGCGCGGGTAAACGGGGTTACGGCGTGTTTGAACACTGCTTCCGCCATGGCACTTTAGTGCGAGCCACGGGCGACATTATTGCCATGTCACCACCACTGATTGTCGATAAACGCGAGATAGACCAAATGGTTAATAGCCTAAGCGATGCCATTAACGCCGTTGGATAATAGCGCCAACGGTTCGTTCCACTCTCACATTTAACACCCCGCTGCGGCGGGGAACATCAAAGGTTAACTATGCTCAAGATCACTCACTTTGTTAATGGTCAGCACACCCCTGCCAGTACCAGAACCCAAGATATTTTTGAACCCGCCACGGGTGAACTACGTGGCCAAGTCTCACTCGCAAGCGAAACTGAAGTGGGTGAAGCCATCGCAATCGCTAAAACCGCCTTTGAAACATGGTCACAAGTCACGCCGCTCAACCGTGCTCGAGTGCTATTTAAATTCAAAGCCTTAGTTGAGCAGAACCTAGATGAAATGGCGCAGCTTATCACCCGCGAGCACGGCAAAGTGATCGACGATGCTAAGGGCGAGTTAATCCGTGGTCTCGAAGTGGTTGAGTTTGCCTGTGGTATTCCGCACTTGCTTAAAGGTGAACATACCCAGCAAGTCGGTGGCGGGGTCGATTCTTGGTCAGTTAATCAAGCTTTAGGTGTTGTCGCAGGCATAGCGCCCTTTAACTTCCCCGTGATGGTTCCCATGTGGATGTTCCCAATCGCGATTGCCTGCGGTAACACCTTTATTATGAAACCCTCGGAAAAAGACCCAAGCTCGGTAATGCGTATTGCTGAGCTGCTTAAAGAAGCGGGTCTTCCCGATGGCGTGTTTAACGTGATTAACGGCGACAAAGAAGCCGTCGATACCTTACTCACCCATAAAGATGTGCAAGCGGTGAGCTTTGTAGGCTCAACGCCGATTGCCGAATACATCTACAGCACAGCCTCTAAACATGGCAAACGCGTGCAAGCCTTAGGCGGCGCGAAAAACCATATGTTACTCATGCCAGATGCGGATTTAGATCAAGCCGTTAGCGCCTTAATGGGCGCCGCTTACGGCAGTGCTGGTGAGCGTTGTATGGCAATTTCAGTCGTGCTGGCAGTAGGCGATGTAGGCGACGCGTTAGTGGAAAAACTGCTACCGCAAATCCAAACCTTAAAAGTCGGCAACGGCCTGACGCCAGAGATGGAAATGGGTCCGCTAATCTCAAAACAGCACCTTGCCAAGGTCACCCAATATGTTAAAGCCGGTGTGCAAGAAGGCGCAGCGCTGCTGGTCGATGGCCGTAAACTGAGTGTTGAAGATCATCAACAGGGTTATTTCCTCGGCGCCTGTTTGTTCGACCACGTCACGCCAGAAATGAGCATCTACCGCGAAGAAATCTTTGGCCCAGTGCTGGCGATTGTGCGCGTGAAAGATTACCCAACGGCGCTTGAGCTGATTAACCAACACGAATTTGGCAATGGCACGGCCATTTTCACCCAAAGTGGTGAAGCGGCACGGCATTTCTGCCACCACGTGCAAGTCGGTATGGTTGGAGTGAACGTGCCGATCCCGGTGCCAATGGCGTTCCACAGTTTTGGCGGTTGGAAGCGATCGCTCTTTGGGCCGCTGCATATGCATGGCCCAGATGGCGTGCGTTTTTATACCAAGCGTAAGGCAATTACTGCCCGCTGGCCCGTGGGTAAACAGACTCAAGCCGAGTTTGTGATGCCAACGATGAAATAGCCGAATGTCAGCTCAACAAGGAAATCGCAAATGACTTTGAGTATCAACGCCATTATTCGCTTTGCTACGGCGCAAACACCCGTCGAGACCTATCAGTTACCGACGGAAAAGTTGTTAGCAGGCAATCCGACTCAAGGGCTAGAGAATCATTATTCTAGTCCTTGTGATCAATTTCACAGTGGAATTTGGCAAAGTGAATCAGGCGCTTGGAAAATAAACTACACTGAATACGAGTACTGCGAAATCCTCGAAGGAATAAGTGTTATTACCGATCTTCAAGGTCAATCGCAGACGTTCACTGTGGGCGACAGGTTTATTATACCCGCGGGTTTTCAAGGCACTTGGGAAGTAGTGGAACCCTGCCGCAAGGTTTACGTCATTTTCGAACAAAAGTGAGATCAACGAGGCTGATGTTAGCCTCAAAAAAGCTAAGTTATCTTAGCAATAACTCGCCATGAGGTCACAGCAACGGGTTTTCCTAGGCTGTTGTTTGGCAAACCAACGGATGCACTGGCGCAATTGAATAATCATGGCCGCCAGTAACACGTCCGAGTCAACAAAGAAAATGGGAGAAATACCGTGTATAACAATCTGAATAAAAAACGGCTGGTACAGCTTGTCGGACTCGCGCTAACCACGACCCTATTCTCCGGCATGGCCGCCGCCGAAGTAACAGGAGAAATTAGTCTCACTAACGACTATCGTTTCCGCGGCGTTTCACAAACCGCTGGCGATCCTGCCCTGCAAGGCGGTATTGATTGGAGCTTCGACTCGGGTTTCTCTGTCGGCGCTTGGGCAAGTAACGTGGATTTTGATGAGCCAGGTTATAACGGCCCTGCTATCGAATACGATTTCTATGTCGCCTATGGTGGCGAGATCAACGAAGATCTGACCTACGACATTACCCTTAACCGTTATAACTACTCTGGCGAAAGTGACATTGGCTATTTTGAAGTCACAGCTGGCATGGATTATAAAGGCTTTCGTGCCGCTTACTGGTACACCAATGACTACGGCGGTAGTGATTTAGACTATCACTATGCTGAGCTTAACTATTCCTATGAATTTGTTGAGAACTGGAGTATCGATCTGCACTATGGTTACAACGTTGGTGATGCATTGGATGACGGTGAAGGCTTTGATAGCTACTCAGATTACTCTGTAGGCGTATCGACTGAACTGTCAGGCTTTGGGCTTTCTCTCGCTTGGTTAGGCACAGATCTTAGCGGCGGCCAAAAGGTCTCTGATGGCGCATTCAAAACCTCAGATACCGTGCTTGCTAGCGTAAGTTACGCGTTCTAATTTGGCCTTAGTATAAAGTTCGGAAGAACCGCTTAGATAAACTAAGACACAAAAAAGCCCTCATCATCGAGGGCTTCTTTTTAACTATTTGTCCCGTCCTGAAATACGTTGACATAAAGAGGACTTCTTTATGACAACATCAATTAACTCAAGCCGTAAGCGCACACAACGAGATTACACCTTAGCCTTTAAATTACGCGTTGTAGAGCGTGTTGAAAAAGGCGAAATGACGTACAAACAAGCCCAAGCCCATTTTGGTATTCAAGGCCGTTCAACCGTACTCGTTTGGCTTAGAAAACATGGTAGACTCGATTGGTCGAAACCTTTTCAGCATCCCCTTATGCCTAAGTCAAAAGAAACCCCTGCCGAAACGATCAAGCGCCTTGAACGTGAGTTAGCAGAAGAGAAACTGCGTAACAAAATCCTCAATGGCATGGTTGATATCATGGACAATGAATATGGAGCTGGCCTCAGAAAAAAGTACTTATCCGGTACGTCTGGCAAGCAAAAGCTAAAAGCGAAATAAACCTCGCAGCTGCATGTCGTGCTGCGGGTATGTCGAGGCAAGGTATTTATCAGGCAGTTGCTCGAATGGAAAGTCGTAGAGCTGAGCTATCGGTCATCAAAGACTGGGTCCAGTACTGGCGTAAATATATGCCAAGGTTAGGGGCCCGTAAGCTCTACACGTTGATAAAATCCAAGCTGGTTGAGCACGATATTAAACTCGGGCGAGATGGGTTCTTTACCTATTTGAGAAGTGAAGGTTTACTGGTTAAACCGAAGAAAAGCTACACAAAAACCACGTTCAGCAAACACTGGATGAAGAAGCATCCTAATCTGCTGAAAGAGGAAGGACTGCATGATGCAGGGCATGTACTGGTCAGTGATATCACCTATCTTGAGTCAGACCAAGGTGTGCACTACCTGTCACTGGTCACCGATGCCAGTTCTCGTAAGATAGTCGGTCATCACGTGAGTAAAGACATGAAAGCCGAGAGTGTGGTGAAAGCGTTAAAAATGGCCATAAAAGATAAGCGCTATATCGGCAACGCAGTGCATCACTCAGACAGAGGCTTACAATACTGCTCAGCAGTTTATCAGAATGCGCTTCAGGCGAGCCAAATCCAGCTGTCAATGACGGATGGTTATGATTGCTACCAAAATGCATTAGCAGAAAGAGTGAATGGCATACTGAAGCAGGAGTTTTTACTGCACCGATGTAGGACATTTGCGGAGCTGAAGATACTTGTTAGAGAATCGATAGCAATATACAACGAAATGAGACCGCATCTGAGTTTGAATATGGCAACCCCTAATCAGGTGCACAATAGAAAAGGCCAGCTACAGGAGCTGGCCTAAAAACTGTCAACCTATCTTAGGACGAGACAATTCAAGCTAACTTGTTTACCAACTACGCATCTTATGGCCTTTCACCGCGTAGAATAGGATGAACAGATAACAGGGCAACATCACAATATAACCGCCCTGCATGCCCATATCAGTCGCCGAGCTCATTAAGCCCCAAGACACTGGACCAAAGGCGCCACCTGCAATCCCCATGATAAGAAGCGCTGAACCTGTGCTGGTCAATTTACCCATACCAGACAAGGCTAACGGCCATACTGCAGGCCAAACAATTGCATTGGCTAAACCAAGGAAGGCAATCATCAACAAAGTATCGGGCAGCGCAACGCCACCAAAAGGCACTAACACAACATTCGCGATAGCGTAGGAGTTATTGTCGCCGAACAAAATCCCGCATGTCAGTAGCAAACCTAAAATGGCCGACACCATCAAGGCCTTAGGCTGTGAAATAAAGCGAGGAATTAATAGGATACCGAGCGTGTAACCTAGCACCATACACACCATAGTATAGGAGGTCATCACCCCGTAATGTTCAACCCCGAGTGATAGCGCAAAAGTGCCTATAGTGTCACCAGCGATCACTTCCACCGCTACATACACAAACAGCGCCAGCACGCCAAAGGCTAAGTTAGGGTGAGACAGTGCCGCTTTAAGTTGGCCTTTATCGGTATTTTCAGCCACTTCATCTTCATTGGATAATTCTGGTAATGGGGATTTTTTTACCGCTAGCGCTAAAATACCGATAAAAATCGCCATGCCTAAATAAGGGAATACTAGACCGTCGGCCATTTCTTCAATTTGCACTTGAGTCAGCTCAGTACCAATACGGTCTTTAAAACTGTCTAAAATCAGTGCAGAGAACACCAAAGGCGCAATCACACCCGCACCTTTATTCAAAATACCCATCACACTCACACGGGCAGCGGCGGATTCTTCAGGGCCTAAACGCACCACATAAGGGTTAACCGCAGTTTGTAATAGAGTTTGGCCCGCGCCCATCACTAATTGGGCGAAAAGGAATAAGGCAAATATTTGGGTTTCCGCGGCGGGGATAAACAGTAAACCCGCCAGCATCATTACGCCCATGCCAATCGCCATACCATTCTTATAACCGACTTTGCGAATAAGCCAAGCGGATGGCAAGGCAGTAAAGGTCACTGCGATATAAAAAGAAAACAGGATCAACGACGCTTGAAAGGGATTGAGTTGCAATATTTGTTTCAAATACGGCATCAATGAACCATTCAACCAAGTGGCGAATCCGAGGATGAAAAAGAGAGCGGCCACTATGGCCATGGGGAGAAAGCTGCTTTTTTGCTGGCTTTTATCGAGTGTCATTTCCATAAACCTGCTTCTTATAGTAATTAATTATTGAGGTGATAACGGGGTTTACATTAATGCCTTAGTTCCCGAATATCCGTATCGCGACTCGTCCGCAATGGCTAATGTTATCATCCAAACGCACCATTGTTTCAGTGATGTTAAAACAAATAACACAAAAAGACAACGCTGTCATTTAATAAATTCTCGCGAATATTCCCTCGTAATCATCGATTGGCTAACTGATAAGTTATAAGTAAGTGATGACTCACATCCAGAAAATAATGTAAAAAAAAGCCGCAGACACTGAGTGTGTGCGGCTTATTTCAAGCGATTAAGCCAACTGACTAAATTCTGACAAAAATATTGCGGCGATACATCCAATATAAAACCAGCCACTGCACCGCGAGCAAGCTGATAACCGCAGCTAACGCTTGAGCGCTTTCAGGCAAGGCCAGCACTAAGCCGCCAAACACGCTTTGAGCAATATATTTCCAATCCACTAAGCTCGACGCTAAGTAAATAATGATGGCGTTGGTGCCTATCACCACAAAGAAAAATGCGGCTTTTTGCCACTTAAGCACATCGACTAAGGCATAGAATACCGCCAGCAGTATCATGCTCCAGCCCGACGTCACCAGCACAAATGAACTGGTCCACAGCTCTTTATTGACCGGAATAACAAGATCTAACAGCCAACCGAAGGCTAACAAAATGCCACCCGCAGCGGCGAGCAATCCCACTTTAGCCCACTCACCTTTAGGATGGGATTTAACAATAAAGTGGCCGACAAACACACCCGTTAACGCATTGACGATGGCGGGAATAGTCGACAGTAAACCTTCAGGATCGGGCGTGCGTCCCTGATAGCTCACGCCGGGTAATAAAATCGAATCGACATAGGCATTGATGGATTCCGTTGGCGAGAGCACGCCGGCCTGTCCACCAGGGAAAGGCAACCAAAGTTGCATTGCGCCATAACCAAGCAAAATGCCCAAGGCGACGATAATTTGGGTTCGTAGACTCGTGTGCCACACCAATAATGCGGCAAAGAACCATGCAAAGGCGATTCGACCTAACACACTGGCATAGCGAATTTTTTCAGGATCGGCAGGCGCGCCTGTACCCCAACCGTGATTGTATAAAATGCCCAGTAATAGCAATAAAAAGAGTCGTTTAATCCCGTGACGATACACAGGTAATCGCTCCTTCATAGGTAATTTATCTAAACGTTTAGGGGATAAACCTAAGGCCACACCAGAGAGGAAAATAAACAGCGGAAAAATCAAATCGTAGAAGTTAAAACCATGCCATTGGCTATGGTGCATCTGTTCATCGCCCCATTGCCAGCCTGCCCAGCCAGTTAGAATAAGCAAGCCACCAAACAAAGCCTCACCGCCCAAAATCCAAAACATATCGAAGCCGCGCAGTGCATCCAGCGACATCAACCTAGGTTTATTCACCTTTACTGGCGCAATTGCATTTGTCTGTGTCGTCCCCATGCCATCATCCTTTATTATTGTTATTAAAAGCTTTTATAAAAGTTGAGCAAAACTAATACTGTTTAAAATTAGTGCTGTACAATAAAAAACTTAGCCCCTGTCATCAAAATACGACAAGGGCCAGATGTTAAAAATCACCTAAACTACAAATGCAATTTAAGGGTGTGCATAAACGGCTTGTCCCGCAATGTAGTTTGCCTGCACTTTGTTCTGCGCATCGAGCAAGACAAAGTCAGCCCTGTGTCCCAGTGCTAAACGGCCAGCCTTATGGTCAATCCCGAGGAATTGCGCGGGATATAACGCCGCCATTCTTAAGGCTTCCGCCAAAGGTAAACCCAACAAGTTCACAGTATTATTGACCGCAGTTGCCATATCGAGCACACAGCCCGCCAGCTCACCTGTCACAGCATTTAATCTGTCGCCGACTCTTAACACTCGAGTACCAAAGAGCTCGAAGCTAGTCTCATCCTCCATACCAACAGGCGGCATAGCATCGGTGACTAACATTATCTTGCCCCTCGGTTTTGCCCGTAGTGCAACCTTTGCCGCCGCAGGGTGCACATGGTGACCATCGACAATCAAACCACACCAAGCGGTTTCACTCTCAATCGCCGCACCAACCATGCCCGGCTCACGGGAACCCAGTGGCGACATCGCATTATAAAGATGCGTAAAGCCCGTCGCGCCTGCCGCTAATGCCGCAACAACAGTATCGTAGTCGGCATTAGAATGGCCCAAACACACCTTAACGCCCGAAGCAACGAGCGTGCGGATCACCTCTGGCGACACATTCTCAGGCGCAAGCGTGACGACTTTAATCCCCAGATCTTGACGACAAAATACCGCGAGTTCAGCATCGGTTATTTCGCGAATAAAACCCTGCGGATGCACGCCTTTTTTAGGCACAGATAAATGTGGCCCTTCAAAATGCACCCCTAAAACGCCAGCGCTACCTTTGACTAAAGCCTCGGCCACTGCATCGGCCGCATTGGCCATCACGCTGACATTATCGGTGATAAGCGTAGGTAAAAATCCGGTCGTGCCAAATCGCGCATGGGCACGGCCGATAGTTTCAATGCAATTAACACTCGGATCGGCATTGAATAACGCCCCGCCGCCACCGTTCACTTGTACATCGATAAAACCTGGCACCAGCGTTCCGACTTGGCGGATTTCCTTCGCGCCAACAACCGTATCAAACGCCAGAATGTGCCCGTCTTCAACAGTTACAGGCACATCTTGATGGAAATATTCACCATCAAAAATACGCTCGGCGATCAAGGTAATTTTCATCGCAAACCTCTTTCAATAAATAACACGAGTGACTTAGGTCTTAAATTAAGTTACTGCGCGGGCTTAGCTGAACAGGTTTAATCATGCAGCTGCTTAATCGTGCAGCTAAAAGTCCGCTAAGTCTAATCCGCAGCACCTAAACCTCTAAAACGTTGGCCGCTTAAAGCTCGGCGGCTTAGAGCGTTTGGGTCACTTTTTTAAGGCCAGCAGGTTGATCGGGATCAATACCGCGGGCAATCGCAACCGCAGCCACGTCGATATAGAAACGTTGTAATAACGCTAACGGCGCCACACGTGGGTGAATGTCAGTAGAGGTTTGATTCAGATGCACTAAATCGGCGCCGCGTTGGCTCACATTTTCAATCTGTTCGATGTGGCTAGCGTAAGATTCATCGCCAATACACACATCAACGATAGTGAGTTTTTTCTCAACTAAGGTCACAGGACCGTGGAGGAACTCAGCGCTGCTGAACGCTTCAGCATGGATTGAACACACTTCTTTTAACTTAAGCGCGATTTCCTTAGATACCGCATAACCTAAACCACGGCCAAGTACGACTAAGTTCTTCACGTCGGCAACGGATTCTGGCGTGAGTTGTGGCTCAGCGTCCACCGCCGTTTGCAGCGCTTGGGGTAAAGAAGCGACGGCGCTAGCAAGCGATTCGCTTTGAGTCCAAGCGGCGGCAAGCTGTAAAATCGCTGACAACGTTGCGAGGTAACTCTTAGTCGCGGCAACCGCTTTTTCTTCGCCGGCACGTAAAGGCACAACAACATCAACGATATCTTTAATCGGTGCGGTTTCATCATTGACTAAGGCAACACAAAAAGCGCCAGCATTTTTTGCCATACGCGCCTGCGCCAAAATATCAGGGCTACGGCCAGATTGTGAAATAACAATCACTAATGCGCCTTCGAGTTTCAAGGTCTTACCATACACACTCGCCACTGAAGGGGCGGCGGCAAACGTCGGTACGCCCGCTTCGATTTCAAATAAGTACTTAGCAAAAACACCCGCATGATCCGATGAACCACGACCAACGATCATTACAAAACGGGGATCGAAGGCGCGCAGCTTTTCACCTAACTGCTGCATGATTTCAGCGTTAGCTTCTAACTGGCCAGCGATTTTTTGCGGTGCGGTGCGAGCTTCTTGCTCCATAATAGTGTTTGTCATGTCTTTTACCTTCACGTTCAAATACAGGATTTGGCTTCAGTGCCTATTTGCACTGACAACGACTTATTAAATTCTTGCTGGGCGAAATACATAGCACCGAGTTCGGGTGGTGCTAAGGTTTCTGAAATTTTGGCGACCACATCGGTACCGAGCCAGGCTTGTAAAGGCTCTGCAAGGCCACCGATCATCGAAAAACGCACCGGATTTAGGCTAAATAGCTTACGCGCCATGTCGCTAATATAATCTGCGCCTTCTTGCACTATGGCCGTCGCGACTGCGTCACCTTCATTGGCGCAATCGAGCACACTTCTGGCTAATGCGGCATAGCAACTTGATGATTTACCGGCTAGATTTTCGACAATGCCGAGCGCATCGGTGACGTTAAAGTAGCTCAGCAGCATACCGGTTAATCGGGTTGGTACGGCAAAGCCATCGAGTGCTAACAACACGTGTTCGGCGGCTTTTAATCCCAGCCAAGCACCGCTGCCCTTATCACCTAATGCAAAACCATAACCGCCAATACTCAAGCTGGTATCACCAACATGGGCATAACCGCAAGAACCTGTGCCCGTGATGATCACAGCACCATCGGCACCGCGGTGTGCACCAATACAAGCGGTATGCAGATCTGTGGTGACATACATGGCCGCAAAAGGATGCTGCCAGTTGATCACGTCTTGATATAACCTAGGGACATTTACGCCAGCAAGACCAAGACCCGCCACCAGCAAGTGACTATCGCTCTCGTTCATGCCCGCATCCAGCAACGCCAGGCGAGTCGATGCTTCAATGGATTCAAATGTTTGTGTGAGACCATGCAGTGGATTTGCACGTCCTGCAACACCTGTCCCTAAAACGGTACCGTCTGCGCAGTAGATGGTGGCTCGACATTTACTGCCGCCGCCATCTACACCTATAAACAGTTGTTGATCTTTTGTCTGGACTAACCCCATGACACCCCTCTTCACCTATCAATGCAGCGCTACCGTTGCTTATTATTTGCCGTTAATACAGCGCTCAACTTTAGTTAACTCAATGTTACAGCAAGAATGACAGCGTTGTCATTTACTTTTTTAAGTGATTTATGATCTAAAATCAAATTTAGGCAATCACTGACACAGAAAAACAAAAAGGCTGTATTTTATCTTTAAAATACAGCCAGATATAAAAATCGATTTAGTTAACGATTAAACTTCGGCCTTTACGAATACCATCGGCAGCTATGGCGCGGACCTCAATCGGTGCAGTGACCGCCAATCCCACTTGATAAGCTTGCCATTGGCCATTTAGACTTCGGTATTCAAGTTTGAGCCCGGGATAGGCGATATTAGCAAACAGTTTACCGTCACGGATCTCGGCGCCGACCGTCGGTACGCGATAATCAATCCCCGCTTTATCTAACTTAATAAACTCTTTGTGGCCTAAAGTATTCGCGAGTTGTTGCCAATCCTTTGCCTGTGCATCACGCATGGTTAAGGTAAAAGCACCCGAGCTTTGGTTATACACAGCGCCTTGATATTGATAAGGCACTTCCCATGCAGCTTGATGCCAAGCACGCTCAGCCAACATCAATAAACGCGGGAACACCATGTATTCGATCGTATCGTCACTGCGAATCGACTCACTCCAAACCTGCCCTTGCAAGCCAGTAAAAGGTTTGCCTTTCTCCCTTGGGCCCGAGACTTTGTTACCCGCCTCATCAAGTTTTATTCTGTCGTCCGCTTCGAACGGCTGATTTTGAATATCGGTCCATTGCTCGGCATTGGCGGCCAAGTTATCTGGCATAAAGCTAAAGACTTTATGGCTGTTGGTCGCGCGGCTCGCCCAGTAATAGCCATGCTCCTTGGGATCGGCCTCATAGGGGAAGTCAAAGTACAGCACCTCAGGATTAGAGAGCACGGTTTCCCAACCAAGATTCGCCTGTTGATTGGCGCGCTCATGACCTTTATGGGCAATCACATCCCAAATATTAGACTGCACTTTAGCGGGCATTTTCTCAGGACGAACATGACTCATGCCATCGCTCCACCCCGCAGCTTCAATGCCTTTTGCCGCTAACATAGTCGAAATTCGTTCAATAAAATAAGCGCCTAAGTCATCTATCGACTTAACACCTTTATCGTTATTGGCGACAAATGCTAAACACTGGGGTGATTGTTTCCAAGCTCCCGCCGTTTCATCGGCACCAATGTGGTAACGCGTCAATGGTTGACCCGCGGCTTGGTGTAACTTGGCTATTTCATCAATCACCTTATCGACAAACTGATAGGTCGATTCCATGCACACGTTAAGCGTATTATCGTCGTAATATTGCACTGAAGAATAAACCGTTTTGTCGTTTGCATCGGATAACAAATATTGCTCAGCTGCAGTGGTTTTCCCTTCAGCTTGCAATTGACGAGCGCCCGCATCTAACGCTTTTACCGCTGTGCTAGCTTGATTTACCGTTTCCTGCACAGGGACAACCTGCACTTTGCCCGTGTTTTGAAGCTCTACGTCTTCAGCCTGTAATCGACGAAAACGCGCATCCATCGCTTTAATCGCGGCGCGGCTATGACCCGGCATGTCCATCGACGGGATCACCTGAATTTGACGCTCCTCGGCATATTTCACTATGTCGATATAGTCTTGTTTGGTGTAATAGCCATTGACGCTTGTATCGCCAAACGGTCCACTGCCTAACTGCGGTAATAAGCAGGTATTTTCATCTAAATCATGGCAACGTTTACTACCGATGTCGGTCAGCTCAGGTAGCCCGTCGATTTCGAGTCGCCAACCTTCATCGTCAGCCATGTGTAAATGCAGTTTATTGAGCTTATAAGCCGCCATTTGGTCAAGCAAATCCAGCAACAATTGTTTGCTGTGGAAATTACGTGCCACATCAATGTGCATACCACGGAACGGATAACGTGGGCTGTCTTCAATGGTCATGGCATTCACTTTCAGCGAATTCACATCCACAAGGCTTGCTAATGATGACAAACCGTAAGAGAAGCCCGCCGCATCATTGGCAGCGATCACAATTTCAGTTGGCTGAATATCTAAGCGATAACTGCCCTCATCCCCTTTTTGGCTGGCAAATTTCACCGTCATGCCACTCGCAGATTCAGCCACCCCCAGGCGAGCTAAACGTGCCACCGCCGCCGCAACTTGACTCTTTTGCTCTGGGTTATCTTGCTGATATTCGAGCTTAATACCACCAGCAAGCGATACTGGTGTATCAGTTGAATTTATCTTCACCTTTTGTGGCTTTGGGATAATGGTATCCACAGCCAAGGCGGCATCTTCACTCACGCTTTGATTGTCTTTAAATAATTGCGCGGCATCGGCTGGCGCGAGTTTATCCGTTTCAGTGCGTTGATATTGGGTTTTAAAATTCGTAAACCCTTCAACATACGGACGCGTCTCTAAACCCGTTTCGACATCTTTCCCTACCTGAGTGCTGGCGATAATGACGGGTTCTAATCCTTTTGCTGCGAGGTAATAGTTTGGCATAGCGTCGGTTTCAGCCAATTGCCACGGCTCACCACGGAACGTTAGTTGCTTTTTCTCGCCCTTAACAAATCCCTTAAAAGCAGCCGTTGGCGTAATACGATGTAAATCGCCTTTAACGTGCGTTATCGTCAACTCACCGCTTTCAACCGATTGCACTGGGCGCATTTGGCTTAAATAAATTTCCCAATCCTGGCTGACTAAATCCATACCGGGCACGAAATCAATTTGAGCGACAAAACAGCGGCCATCGGCTTTATCTTTTAGGCACTTATCGTCTGGCACATTGGTCACAACACGATAAGTTACGACTAACGAATCCCCGAGTTGTTGTAACTGCGCTTGAGTTAATGCGTCCTGAGCTTGCTGTGTTTGAGCCACAGCCTTATCGGCTGACGCTGCGGAAGGCGTCACAGGCGCCTCGGTACAGGCCGCTAATCCTAAAGCCAGTAAAATGGCGCTTGCTGAAAGTGTTTTATTCATGATTATCCTTATCTAGCTCCAGAAATGGCTACAATCTGAAGGAAGTTACTAACGTCCGCAGTCTTTCCCCTTGGTGAAACAGTCGCTCGCTCGAGTGCGCTAAGTGCTCGCTATCGAGGGAGGCTGAACCTGAGACATTGGCAAGATCATTTAACGTACGAGAAATCGCTTCGGTGACGCAGGTTTGCTCCTGCGCCGCATGGGAAACTTCGATGTTCATATTACTGATATTTGAGACTAAATCAGTCACTTTAGTGAGTACTAACTTAATTTCTTCCGAGCGGTTCACGCCTTGAGTTGAAAGGGCTTGGCTCGCTTGCATCACAGTGACAGTTTCTGCCACTCGGCTCTGAACCTGCTGGATCATTTTCTGTATTTCACCGGTGGCATGTTGGGTTCGGCTCGCCAGCGTGCGCACTTCGTCGGCAACCACAGCAAAACCGCGCCCTTGTTCACCCGCCCTTGCCGCTTCAATGGCAGCATTAAGCGCCAGTAAGTTGGTTTGCTCGGCAATACTGTTGATCACCACAACCACTTCATCAATTTTTTGGGTTTCTTGCTGTAACTGTGAGACGGACAATGCCGAGCGAGCTAATTCAGATGCCAGCTTGCGGGTAATGTCTAATCCCGAATCAAACTGACGCTGACTGTCATCGACCGCTTTATCGGCCTGACTCGCCGCATCCGCGGTGCGCTTGGCATTAATCGCAACTTCGTTAGCACTGGCACTTAGCTGAGTTACAGCCGTCACTGCGGCCTCGGTTTCTTTTAGTTGGGTTTGCACGCGATCATTGTTGGTTTGCGACAGTGAACCAAGCGCTTTGGCATCGCCCAGTAATTGCCCTGAGGTTTCGTGCACTCTGGAAATCGTGGCGTGAATTTGCTCTACAAAACCATTAAATGCCTTGGCAAGCTGACCAATCTCATCCTGACTCTCAACCGGTAATCTGTGGCATAAATCACCGTCACCGCTGGCAATTTCTTCCATGGCGCGGACAACATTCTCCAGTGGATTAATCACTAAACGTTTAAGAATGATAAAGATAACAATTAAACTGCCACCGAGAATTAACAGCGCCTGCAAGAAATAACCTAAGAGTAAATCTGACAACTGAGCGCGAATGGGCAACATTGAAAACTGGATGGCCAATTGGCCCGTCGGATTACCTTGGTCAGCAAAGTGAATTTCACGTTTTACCAGATACTCATCGGCCACCGTTTGAGCCTGTTGACTCTCGGCTAACACTTTACCGCGATGGTCGCTCACCACGATATGATAAATCTGCGCAGATTTAAGCATGACAGACAACACGGCTTGGATTTGTTCATAATCGTAGGTGAAGATGGGCTGCGCCATAGTGACTTGCAAATTGGCGACGGTATTGTCTTCAAACTCAGTTTCACTGGCGGCCAATTTATCGCTCGCCAACCAATAAGATGCGCCGAACAACACGCTGACTATCATAAAAATCGCTGCTG
Organism: Shewanella sp. N2AIL; assembly: GCF_022690845.1. Lineage (NCBI taxonomy): Bacteria > Pseudomonadati > Pseudomonadota > Gammaproteobacteria > Alteromonadales > Shewanellaceae > Shewanella > Shewanella sp. N2AIL. Next base: position 90,582 of record NZ_JALBYT010000006.1, read on the forward strand.
CTAATCCAATCTGTACTTTTAAGGCTAATGTTTTCATTATTTTGCACCTTCCATACTAAAGAGATCTAACCATAATTCTTTGCGTTCTATTGGCGTTAACGGACTTAAATCAGGCGTATCGAGGCGGATAATGACCCTTTGTTCAAACTTTGCCTCGCGGTACAGTTGCTCAATTTTTAGCTCGCGATTGAACATCTCAGCAAAAGAGCCGTCGCTTACCATACTTTCAAGCCCTGCTAAAATGGCCGCCGCAAGTTCGGGGCGCTTAGGGGACACAAAGAAATAAGCCGGCGAGCGATATTGCAGCAGAATATGGCTATCAACCTTAAGTGCGGGATCGGGGTGACTAGCAAGTTCTTCACCAATTTCCTGGGCGCCGAGGGCAAGATAATCAAAACGCCCACCTTCTAACATGGGGTATAAATTGGTGTACTGATAACTCGTCACGACGGGTAATCCATTGGCTTCTAAAATCGTGGCATCGGGCCAATAACGATTTTGCCCCGCCTTTAACTGCCTAAAATCCGCCATGGTTTTCACATTTGCAAATCGCGTTTCATCCGCTTTGCGGATAATCAGCAGTCGATTACCGAGTAATCCTTTAAACAATGGAATGCGCACGGGTAGCACAGTTTCTTCTAATTCTTTTGAGGTCATGCTCCAAAACACATCGACTGTTCCAGCCAGTGCTTCTTCGACCTTGCGTTTTTGATTCATCTGAGTCGACATTTGCTGCACTTGATAGCCGCTATCCGAGCGGCGCAGTGCTTCCTTAAGCAAATTTAGCTGCCAAGTCTGCTGTATGGTGGTGACGATTATTTTTGAAATCGGCGCCTGAATGTGAGAAACGTCAGACTTAATGGCTTCAGAGGAACCAGAATTAGAGTTTGAGTTTGAGTTTGAATTAGCTGCAAAATGACTTGAGGCAATATCGGCGGCAAACACAGCGAAGGATGAGGCTGAAAGCCCCGTCAGTGCCATGATAAACAGTGACCAGCAAGCTGCTCGTTTAGTGATAAGTGTGCTCGTTAGTGTAAAAACATAACGAATGACACTCGTCATGCCCGTCGCAATGACGCGCATCGCAACCGCTAAATGAATCGCCATAAATTGCAGCCTCTTTTTATTATCTGGTTTTTACCAGTGAGTTTTATTTATCTATGCCGCTAACGTTCAAATGCTGAGGTAGGCATTTAAGTCATATTGTAAAAACACCCTAAAAAAATGGCTGGGCACTGCTTACAGTACCCAGCCCACGCTAGTTTCTGGGGAGAGACTATCAAAATATCAAAGACAAACGTATCGCCGCCCGACAGCAATACTCCTGCCAAACACATGAAAAGGAGACCTCATCCTCTCATGCAGACCTTACAAACAACGTATCACACAAGCAGATGACAGCGTTGTCATTGTTAAAGTACACAAGAAAGAACAGGATTTCTACATTTTTTTGACAATTATTGTTATTTTTTATAAAAATACATACTTAGTCATTATTATTCAATGACTTAAAATGTTTAATTTATTTACTCGAGCTTATGTGACAACGTTGCTCTTCATTGGTAACATGGCGATAACATTACAAAGATCACGGTAGCTATCGATGAGTCCCCATAACACATTAGTGCCCAGTAATACCCAATCTGCTCCGCGCTTAACTCGGCACTACCGAAACCTCAGTTTGATATTGCTACTTTGTGGAGCTTGGTTATTTTGGGCGAGCCATTTTCATTCGCCATTTGATCTTATCCAAGAATATGGCCGCTTTATTTTTCTGGGTATTACAGGAGCGATATTTGCCAATGCGACGGGAGCAGGCGGTGGCGTCATCTTTATTCCCGTTTTTTCGAGCCTCAACTTTAGTGAGTCTCAAAGCATCGCGACTTCATTTATGATCCAATGCTTTGGTATGACAGCAGGCGCGATTTCATGGTCACTGCATTATCAAAAACGTCACCGAGAAGATGCCGCCTGGTCTGGTTTTGTGAAAGCAGCATTACTTGCCGCCTTCTTTTCTGTCTTAGGTTTCTGGAGTAGCCAATTACTACAGCTCAATTCGCCCTCTTCGCTACACACAAGTTTCAGCATTTTCTCGATAATACTCGGTATTGCCATCATTCTCAGTAGCAAAAGTAGCACGCAAATAACTCGCGCTATAATGCCGATTGATTTTCTATCGCTCGCTCTCATTGGTTATTTCGGCGGTATTATCACAGCTTGGTTATCGGTAGGCGTCGGAGAATTAGTCGTCATTTATCTGATGTTACGGGGACTATGCGCCAAAATGGCAGTCGCCACCGGCGTTGTTGTCTCTGCGATTACCGTTTGGTCGGCAAGCCCTATTCATATCTTTTCAACAAATAGCCAAGCCCTCTTTGAGTTAGTGTTATTCGCAGGCCCGGGCGCCGTTATCGGGGGATTACTTGCTCGCAAATTAGCGCTATATCTCCCAGTAAAAGTATTAAAACTCTTTTTCTCCATTTGGATCATTTTGACGGGGGTTGTTATGCTGTAACATTTTTTATGCTACAAAGTTAAAATAGACGATGAAACTAAATAAAAAGCACTATGCCTACTGATAGAATTTAATTACATTATTTTAAATACTACTTTCTATAATAAAATTAAATAAAGTTTGATTACACCGTTATTTATTTAATGGTGGAAAGCCAACTTCAATAACTAAGCATGTACGTGGTAAGTGGCTCTTGTGTACAGTTGTTCCATGTAAAAATCTTGCGTCATGGCACACAAGTCGACCTGTTTTTGATTTGACAATATATTGCTTCTCAGCCGGGTATTCGTGACAATGCTCACCTCGCATAATGCTGTTATCTTTATCATTAATAAAAACCAAGTCGGCACTTTCATCTGGCACATCGGTATAATATATTGCAACTAAATGAGGAATAGTCCAGTCGTTATTTGCATGCCTATGGGCAATTGCATCACAATTATACTCCATCCTATTTGCCCAAGTTCGGTGATACTTAAGCTTTTTAATATCTCGAGTATTCTGAAAACCTAACAAAATAGCAGATTCAAATATACGTCTTAAAATCCAATCACCTAAAGGATTAGTTTTGAAGTTTAATAATTGTGGAATTGGATGGCTTTTATAAAGATGTGCAGTTGATAATGCCCGCCCACCTTTCGCATCAGGAACGTTGCCTTCATTGAGCACTGCAGGAAGTGAAAACAGAGACTCAAGTGTACAGTATGTTTCGCGTTTCCCCTCAAAACTATCATATTCGTCGAAATCAAACACACAAATAGCTTGTTCAAATACAGGCACTAACATTTTACATCCTCATTACCAAAGTCTTGTTATTTAAGATTCTTAGCTTCAAATGCTCGCATTAATCCTTCTAGCCAGTCTCTATGATTTAAGAGTAAGGTTTCAGCTCGCCCAACTAAGAGATCATTATCAGAGAAAAGTTTCTCACAATGTGTAATTTCTTGCTGAGATAAAGCTGAATGATTCGTTTTAAATTTCATTCCATATAAAACATACAAAAAATTCTTATGATCAAATAAATCAAAACGACTAAAAAAGTCAGACTGATGCGGAGGACGTAATTTGAATCTAGCTAAACGCTGTTTTAACTCAAATGAAACAGTATCCTCTTTTTTATTATCTAACCAAAATGATGAGTCTTTCCGGTCAGAAATACAATAGTGCAACTTAATGAAGTCAACAACACGCTCCCAAACATACGTAATAACACTATTATAATATGAAGTAGAGACGCTAATATCCTCTATAGTTCGAGGAAAGTGACGAGCTAACAGCTCAGCAGAAAAATCGGAAACTAATATAGATGTCGCCTCAAGTGGCTCAACAAAGCCTTGGGCCAATCCTAAAGCAACACAGTTTTTATGCCAGAACTCCTTTCTATAACCAATCTCCATCGGAATTTTCCGCGGCTTGAATTGAGCTTTATCGACTTGTAAGTAATCAGCATATAACGTTAAAGCCTCCTCATCACTCATATGCCGACTTGAGTAAACAAAGCCAGTTCCGCGACGCGTAGTGAGTGGAATATCCCATATCCAACCTGCCTTATGAGCCGTCGCAGTTGTATAGGGATTGATATTTTCTTTAGTATTCAAAGACACTTGCTGCACCAAAACAGTATCCGTCAGTAACTCGCTTGATTTACTTTCAAAAGGAACTTTCAGTGCTTTATCAATTAGGATTGAAGAAAAACCACTGCAATCCACATAAAAATCAAAAGCTAACGATGAATTGTCAGCAGTGATTAAATGTGAAATTAGTCCAACTTGATCCTGCTCTACTCCAACAATAGTGGTAAATTGATGCTTAACATTAAACTTTTTTTGTGCGTTCTTTGCTAATAAACCTGCAAACTTTAATGCATTAAAATGATAGGCATAAGATAAGGCCCCATCATAGTCTCCCGAGCCTTTTAGCTTAGGGGATAAACCTAAGTCACAGACCCTTGCCTGAATGCCAACATCATCAAATGGACGTTGACTAGCGTGAGAAACCCAGTAACTTGAGACATCAATACCTGCAGGGTAAGGGGCATCGAAAGCATGATAGTAATGGTTGTCTCCATGCACGTTTTGATCCAGCCAGTTAACAAACTTGATTCCTTGCTTAAAAGTCGCATCACAAGCCAGCAATAGCTCTGCTTCGGAAATGCCAAACCGCTTCAATCCCTTTGCTAGATATGGAACACTTCCTTCACCGACACCGATTGTTGGCACATCTAACGACTCAATCAAAGTAATCTCTATTTCAGGATCATGGCACAACTCAGCCCCAAGGTGATTTGCAGCTAACCATCCAGCTGTTCCGCCTCCAATAATTGCAATACGTTTGATTTTCATTGTGTTTATTTACCTATAAAAAAGCCCAGTCAAGACTGGGCTTTTGAATTACAACAAAGTGTTAGAATACAAAGCTAGCACCAAGTTTATATGTCGTTTCGCCTTTAAATGACCAAGCAGGGAAATCATCTTGAAGCGCAGGCTTAACTTCAGTACCTACGCCAGCAGCACCATATTGAACGTCATCTTCAGCTGTTAAGTTAACAATTTCAAGACGTAATGCAATAGCTTCTGTCACATTCCAACCTAAAGTCACATCGAGTGTACCAAAGGCATCATGCATACGGTTGCCGTAATACTTACCATATTCACGAACCATGTACTCAGAACGCCAGTTATAAGCGGCACGTGCTGAGAAATCATCATTCTCCCAGTAGCCAACTAAGTTAGCACTATGCTTTGATGACTCAGTAAACATACCTATGTTGTCAGTATAAACTTCTGAAGGTGCACTACCATCTGCATATGTATAGTTCGCATTAACACCGAAACCGTTATCAAATGCATGGTTTAACTGCAGTTCGACACCATCGATCTCACCACCACCAGCATTTTCATAGGTATTAACGGTCCAACTATCAGCTGGCACCTCTAAATCCTTATTTATGATACCAATGGATTGATTAAACTCTGACGAAGCGACAATAAAATTGCTTATGTCTTTTATAAAGTATGTAGCAGAAACAAGATTGCCATCACCATAGTAATATTCAAGACTCAAATCAGCCTGCGAGGACTTCATCGGCTTTAAGCCTGGAGTTCCTTTCGTTAAAGCTTCATTCCCTTTACGATCATCTGGGAATCCAGTTAAAGTTGCTAGGAACAAATTATCATAGTTAGGACGAGTAATAGCTTGTCCTGCTGACATACGTAAGATCAAATCCTGAGCTAAATCGAATGAAATGTTGAAGCTCGGTAAGACATCACTATAGCTGTCTTTAACGCTATGAAGCTCTTCACTCCAACCTTGGTTAACAGCTAAGATATCCGCTGGTGAGTTATCAATCACATGACCGCTCGAAGTGACATCAGTCTGGATATAACGTAAACCAAAGTTACCGCGGAAACCTTCACCATCAAACGAGAACATACCATACATAGATAGGTTGTCTTCTTCGATTAAACCATAGGCTGAGCGGCTGTAGGCAAATTGATCAACCAGAGACTCTGTGGCATTAATCATAGCGTCTAGGTCAGCTTTAGGAATCGTCCAACCGTCATAACCTAACTTCATTGTGCCACTGTAAAGGTCTGAAGTTTTAAATTCATTTGTTTTGGTTGGATCATAGATGGCGCGGTATTCACTTTTCTCAAACTCATGTTGTGTGTAACGAACACCTGTTTCGAACTTATTGATAACACCTAGGTCAAGGTCAAAATCAACATCTAACTGAAAATAAGTTTCTTCGTCAGAGTTAGGTCCTTTAATCCCCGTCCAAGTTGATGTACTCACAGTTGTATCTAATTGGTCTTGGGTAAAGCCCATATCACGACCATTAATATCTACCTGTTTACCTGTAGCATCTACAGTGCCAGCCCACTTAACTTGACCAAATTTATCACCCCACCAACCATAACCAAAGTTAGCACTCATTTGAGTACCACCTTCAGCTTTTGTCTTTCCTGCAACACCTGAAATTGCGAAACCATCACCTTTATAGTCAGCGTTCAACTCAAAGGTATCTGACGTCATCTCACCTTTACGCGCCCAGTTTTGGAAGAACACATCTGATGGCGCATTTTCAGGTGTGACACTTAACGTACAAACACCAGCAGCATTGAATTGTTTACATGCTGAAGGATTAGTTGTATTACCGGGTCCAGCGGTGCCATCTTTAGGGGCGCCAGCCCAGTTTGTATCAGTTTCAATATACATGTTAGCGCCAATACTATCAGCACCGAGTTTCAGTGATAGTACGTGCGCACCTAATTCTAAATTATCCGTTGGTCTGAATTGTAGTGTTGCATCTAGCGCAGTTCGCTCTTGCTGCTGCAAGAAACTAGATGGCTGAACAGAAGAACGTCCACCCCAATCTAAATCCGCTTCAGTACCAGTCCGTAAATACTCACGGTCAATATATGAACCCGCAACTAAAACACCAAATGTCTCGTCATCATTTTTCCAGCTATACAAACCTGATAATTCAGGTGCTACATCTTCATTTACAGTTCCATATTCGCCCTTTGCAGAAACAAATACAGAATTAGCATCCATATCTAGAGGCTTACGGGTTTTAACGATAACAGTACCACCGATACCACCTTCAACAAGGTTGGCTTGAGTGGACTTGTACACTTCCATGCCACCAATCAGTTCAGAAGGTAACATAGAATAGTTGAACGAACGGTCGACGTTCATTTGATCGTACCAACCAGTAGACGCTACGTTCTGGCCATTTAAGGTGGTGAGAGTCATTAAAGGATCGGTACCACGGATAGAAACTGAACTACCTTGCCCAAATGTACGACCCACAGTTACGCCAGGGACGCGACCGAGAGCTTGGCCAACATCAGAATCAGGAAATTTACCAATATCTTCCGCAGTAACAGCATCCACTACTGCGTTAGAAAATCGTTTTTCATTGATATTGGCTTTATTTGAAGCGCGAATACCGCGAACTTCAATTTTTTCAATATTTTCAGGTACGGCGGCGGTTGCCGCTGCATCTGCAGCGACAGCGCTGATGGATACAGCACTGCCGAGTAGGACAGCAATATTTGTTGCTAGTACAGTTTTCTTAAAGGTAGATGGTCGCATCTCGTTTCCCTTCCATAACTTTATTATCGTTTTAGTATTCATAACCATTCCCGATGGAATGACAACGCTGTCATGTCTAGTGCAAACATTACACAATAATTAACAGCCTTGCCACAACAAAATAACGATGGAAGCAAAAAAAATATCATAAAGCAGAATTTTGAATCAGTAGTTTCATTAAAAATCATTATAAAACATGAGCTTTAATATTATGACGTAAATTTACAACTCTCAGCATAATTGTAACAACGATAAATTAACGCCAATTTGTAACAATTCAGGATTGCTAAGCACATCAAAAGCTCGCACTATAAGACGTATAAGTAAGAAAATACTGATAAAAATGTAAGCTTGTAAATTGCTGGCAAAGAATTTACGTTCATAGAACAGTTAACCCTTCGCGACCTTAGACAAAGAGTTTTTACATCAATGAAAGTCACTATCAACGACGTAGCTAAATATGCTGGAGTGTCTATCAAGACAGTATCCCGTGTCACCAATAACGAACCTTCAGTGAAGCAGGCCACAGTTGACAAAGTGAATGAGGCGATAAAAGCACTTAACTACCAACCGAATTTAGCGGCGAGAAACCTCGCGGGCACTAAATCCTATGCTATTGGTTTTATTTACGATAATCCAAACGCTTACTACATTATTGATATGCAAAATGGGATCTTGGCAGCCTGTAAAGACAAGGGCTATGAACTTGTCATCCATCCTTGCAATGCCAAATCAGAGACCATTTGTGATGAGCTTACTGCACTAGTCAAATATTCTAGGCTAGCGGGATTAGTACTGACGCCTCCCTTGTCAGAAGATCCGAAAGTACTCAAAGCGCTTACTGAGATTGATGCTAACTATGTGCGCATTATTGCAGGTGAAAAGGACAACGATCAGAATGGATTGACTATTTTAGTCAACGATAAATTTGGTGCAGTTGAAATCACCCAGCATCTGATTGACTTAGGCCACAAGCATATTGCTTTTTTAAGTGGGGATTTACACCATGAATCCACCAAAGAACGGTTACTTGGTTTTAAACAAGCATTAACAATAAATGGCCTAAAACTGAATGAAAACTACATAATTGAAGGGAAGTACTCATTTGAGTCTGGTGTTGACGGTGCGAATAAGCTTATTAAACTAAAACATCGTCCGACTGCGATTGTGGCTTGTAACGATGAAATTGCCGCTGGTGCACTTTTTGCTGCTCGTTTAGCGGGTTTAGATATCCCAGTAGACTTATCGATTGTCGGTTTCGAAGATAGCCCATTCTCACGTCAAACTTGGCCTAAACTGACCACAGTACATCAGCCAAACGCAGAAATAGCGCAAGTCGCAACGGAATTATTAATCGCAAAACGTCGCGAGCAAGATGCGATATATTCTAAGACTTTTACGCCTGAACCTATCATTCGCGACTCGTCGGCTATTCCTAAACCATAAAAAAAGAGAGCATATTTGCTCTCTTTTAGTCATATTATATTACATAGATATTAATGTAATTTAAGTTTTGGCCGCTGCCATTTCAATAATTTTTGCGCCACTCGATACACAATTGCCGAAAACCAACCATAAAGACTGGCTAAATGCCTTTGATACAAAGATATATACATCAATCTTGCAATATGCCCTTCTACAAAGAAAGTGCCAGAACGTAGGTTTCCCATCAAATTGCCTACTGCAGAGAAGCGGCTTAATGACACTAATGAGCCGTAATCTTTATAAACAAAAGCCTTTTCAGGCTTACCTTGTAACCGATTAACGATATTATCAAACAAGGTATCAGCCATCTGGGCTGCAGCTTGCGCCCTTGGTGGGACAGGCTGACCGGAACTTTGGATCAATAAGGCGCAATCACCGAGGGCATAAATATCTTGATGACCTTTAACTCGCATACAATCATCAACTTCTACTTGATTTCGCGGCGTAATGGGCAATTTAGTAAAATTCTGAAACGCTTTCGGCCCTTTTACACCTGCCGCCCAAACTTTTAAGCCCGCTTTAATGACATCACCATCTTGAGTGATAAAACCATCACGAGTCACTTCTTTAACTTGAACACCGATATGTAAACGTATACCTATTTTATCAAGAACAGACTGAGCCCTAGCACTCACACGCTCAGGCAATTGGGGGAGAATTTTGGGTGATGCTTCAATCAAATGCACATCAAGGTGATGTTTAGCAATGTTCAGATAGCCATACTCTTTAACAGATTCAATCACATGATGAAGTTCTGCCGCTAATTCAACACCGGTCGCACCAGCACCAACAATGCCAATACTGACTCTTTCTTGTGTTTCGTTTAATTGAAGTAATGCGTCGAGTAATTTATGATGGAATAGGTTGGCATTTTCAAGGCTATCTAAGAAGATGCAGTGTTCATCAGCTCCTAATGTATTGAAACTATTAGAAACACCACCAAGTGCGAGGACTAAAAAATCATAATCGATTTGTCGCTGATCTAACAGTATCTCGCCTTCATCATTATAGACGGCGGCTAACTGAATCAATTTTGCGTCAGGGTCGCACTGCTCTATCTCACCACGAATATAGCGGTAACCATTTTTAAGCCCGTGATCGCGGTAGAGTAAACCTTCAATAGATTGGTCGATCACGCCAACAGCAACTTCGTGTAATTTAGGCTTCCAAATATGAATAGGACTTCGGTCAATTAAGCACACATCGACGACATCACTACCGCCCCATTTACGGCCCAACTTAGAGGCAAGTGCTAAACCTGCAGCACCACCACCCACGATCACTATTCTTTTTGTAGCCAAAATGACAACCTCATAAAACTCATTTGCGAGGCTCAGTTATACCATGTTACAGATAAGAGATAACTACATTAGTTCAGTAAAACTAACGATTTTGCATTAAAGATATTTCAGAAACTCAGCAGTACTTCCATCAGCTTAACCAACAAAAAAGGGCCACTAGGCCCTTTAGATTCGTTAGTCAGCAGTTTATACCGCTTCTTCGTTTTCTTCACCAGTTCGAATACGGATAACACGTTCAACATCAGTGACAAAAATTTTGCCATCACCAATTTTGCCTGTGCGGGCAGTTTCAACGATCACATCAATAGCTTGGTCGAGCAGATCATCCTGGATCACTAATTCTATTTTCACTTTTGGCAGAAAATCCACCATGTATTCAGCGCCACGATAGAGCTCTGTATGCCCTTTCTGACGACCAAAACCCTTGACCTCAGAAACCGTCATACCTGTAATGCCAATCTCAGCAAGGGATTCTCTTACGTCGTCTAATTTAAATGGCTTAATAATGGCTTCAACTTTTTTCATTAAAAATTCCTCATCCCTTGCAATAACATAAACAAACAGAATAACACTAGCTTACACGGGGTTAGGTTAATATTGAAGTGAATGTAGTGCTTTACTCATAAAACACAGTTTCTACAAAATCGCTTTTAGCACATAAAAGTCTAAAAAAAGCACTATGAGTATAGCGCCAGACTTTATACTTACATTCTAGCCAAAACTCGCTCGCGGGATGCAAGCGCAAAATAACAGGGATTTGTTATGAACACTCATCAAAAAGGCTTTAGCCTGATAGAACTTCTCATTTCACTTGCCGTCTTAACCATCTTGCTTACTGGAGGAGTACCATCCTTAACTGATGTTTATACCCAATATAGAGCTGATAGCAGCATACGAATTATCCAACAAACGCTGCAATTTGCACGTAACCAAGCAATTACTCTTAATAGAAAGGTAACAGTTTGTGCTGTTATCGACCAGAAATGTGAGCAAAACTGGCAAGCTGGGCTAACTGTTTTTATTGACACTAACAGTAATAACCAACTAGATGACATCGATAAAAAACTTTATATAACAAATGCTTTCGATTCAAAAGACATAGTTAAATACAATCGTACGGCAATCCGGTTTCAACCTGACGGGCTGGCATCTGGTACAAATGGAACACTTAAATATTGTCCCTCATCAGCCACGAGCCCTTATTCTAGAGCTGTTATTGTTAATCAAGCTGGACGTGTACGTCTATCAAAAAACAGTAATATAAATTGCTCATAATCGAATAACAGGAAAATGATTAAATTAGACTAACCCTTTAAAAATATCGCAAGCAACATATCTTTCTAAAAGTTATAGTCATAAAAGTCAAAAGATTGATTGTAAAATGACTTATCTATTTATGCTGAAACTAGCAACGTTCTCGCTTATACTTTACAAAGAATAAGCGAGGATGATGATATGTGTAAAAAAAAGCTGGGCTTTACATTAGTGGAATTGATGGTCACTATCGCAGTTGCAGCAATATTACTGACTATTGGTGTACCATCAATGATATCACTCTACGAAGGTATCCGAGCAAATACTGAAATTGAAAGTATACAAGAGTCAATATCATTTGCTCGCAATCAAGCAGTAAGCTATGGCAATACAGTTAGTATATGCCCTCTATCAGGTTCTAGCTGTGGCAATGATTGGAGCAAAGGATTTAAGGTCTTCATTGATAATGGTACTCTTGGCACTCTTGATTCAACAAATGGTAGAACCGATAAAGTCATCAAAGTAGTTGATGGTTTTAATGATAAAGATTATGTTGAATATGATAAATCCTCAATTAGTTTTAATGCTGAAGGCCTAATCGTTGGTTCATTAGGTACAGGAAAAATAATTTACTGCCCAGGTAGTAAAACAAGTACTCAGTCAAAAGGTATACAAATAAGTTCATCTGGTCGAGTACAATCCTTAGCAACGACAGCCAACTGCAATTAACGATTTATTTTAAGTGCTTTCTATCAAGTCCTCTTGCGATTAGTGATTTAAAATCTCGATTGTCAGGGATGCACTCAATTACATTTCTAACATAGACTGATTGATTATCGAGAATACCTACCTCTGTAGATATAAGGCTTGCAGCTCTAAGGTCCGCTTCCTCCTTTAGCCAACTAAAATAAGCAATCTGCTCTCCTCTAGAGGTATCAATATAACATTTATAGGTTTCATCTAAAGAACCTGCAATTGCATGAGCAGTAACAAAACTCAATCCAACAACGACAACACTCGTTAAATTCTTCATTTCCAACATTCCTTAGGTGTTTTTTCACCAATTGAATTCATGGATATTGTCACGCATGGCGCGTCTCGAGATGCTTGAATACCTTGAGCGGTTGCAGTTACGGTAAACGCTCCAGAGCTTACGGATGAATCCACTTTATAAAGTTGATTTTCAACCACAAAAGGGTCCACTTTTAAACCCAACTTAACCATATCAGCAGTATATTCACGATTATCGAGATAAAACTGCTCTTGAAGATTAACAATACGCATAACTGCAGCGATTCCATCTCCGCGAGCTCCTTTAGCAAGATACGCAGTATAAGATGGATAGGCAATAGATGCTAAGATACCTATGATAACCACTACAATCATTAGCTCAATTAACGTAAAACCTTCACTTTGCTTCATACTTAAGTTACTCATCAATGTGATAATAAATTCTATTAACTCCTAAGCCGCCACCAACACATTTTTCATCTCCATCTTTACAACCGTCATCGCCATCGATCTTTTCCATTTTGTCACCAGCTGCACCAATTCCAATAAGATACATATAGCTTTCACTTGCTCCATTAGGTGGAATAACAAGTTGTGGAGTATCCGGAACTCGCTCCCCCATTTCAAGATAATCTTTATTATTGATTGATTTGTAGGCGCGAGTCCCTTTATGCAGGTCAAAGCCATAAAGTCGCCCTAATCCAGAGACTAAACATTGATTCTCTGCTGAGTTATCACCAGGCACATATGAAGTAAAAAATACCCTTCCTTGAATAATTGTCGCACCAGCTAAACTCTTCTCACCAATACTTCCAAATTTATAATACCAACCACGTTTCTTACCAAAAGCAATGTTGTCAACTTCAGTTTCAGGAAGTGGTGAAGATACATTATATAAATCATTTAAGACCAAAGCATTTGGAATTTCGTTACCCTTTGTCCCATTAAATGATTTGGTTACTACATTGCGATCTTGCAATGTAAAAAACATATCTGAGCGCCACTTATCTGTTGGTATAGGTCTATGTCCACTACCAATAACAACAGCATCATATGGAATACTCTGATAAGTTTTTGTTACTTTTGTTTGGCCATTTTCGGTAACTGAAACCTCAGTTAAATTACTAAATGATGTTTGGGCTACTACAGGCTCAGCAAAAAAACGTCTATCTGTTGCGACGGTAGCTCCACCTAAGTCGGCGAATTTAAAGGCTGTCCAAGGCCTTACAGAGTCTTTTGGATTTGCACTCGGTAAGTCAATTCGCCAAATATTAGCACCAGTATCCGTAGCATAAATCCTATCCGTTAGCCTGTCTCCATTAGAATCTAACACAGCAACTGAATTAGGAATACTGTCTGTAATGCCTGGCATAAGTGTACTATTCCCTCCAGAGCTTGGTCCGAAGAAATGAACTAAGGTTCCAGTTTCAGCATCAACGATAAACACTCCACGCCCTTCAGTATCAGTCTCACCCACTCCACTACCATCTTTTGTTGTTGGGGTATAACCAGCACCAAATATCAATACAGGCTTAGCACTTGAAGGGCTAGTATTTCCTGATGGCCAGCCTGGAATCGTTGTGATTACCGGTTCCGACCAGCTTTGCCCCATTTCAGATATACCTAAGGACGCAGCATCTATCTTCCACATAAACTTAGGCGAGTCAGGAGCCGTAATATCCAGAGCATAGTATGACTTACCGCCCCGTCTCATACCGACAAATACCCATGCCTTTTCAATCGATGTAGAACCGGTCTTAACATAAGCAACGGGTGGACTGTCTAACCCGTATACAGAATGCACGCCGGTTGGAACGTTGGCTCTTAATTCTCTTAAATTTGGTAAGAGCTCATAAGGCATAAAAGCCCAACTTTCATTAACAGCAGTTCCCTCATCTTTAAACATATGTAAGAAACCATGATTGGTCCCCATTAAAATACGGATATCAGGAGATGTCTTAGTACCAAAATTAATAGCGAGTGGTTTAGAATGTAACGGATCACCTAAAATATCCTTACGTTTGTCTGTTACACTGTTATCACCATCATCATCATCTACATCTGCCCCTTTAGCCCAATCAAATAGCTTAGTCAGTTGCGCCTTCTCAACGCCAATATAATTAGCCAGAGCGGTTTCACCACCAGCTTTATTTTCAGCATTAGTTTTCGTAAAATCCGTTAAACCAGAACCAAAATTACCATAAAGTTTACGACTACTGGTACTTCTTAACACCTGTGCAGCGCCACCTAAGCCAACATCATTACCATCCCCCCCCGCACTAGTTGACGCACAAATTGCATCATCGGTCCAAATTGAACAAGCAGAAGACTTAATGTTTCCATCTAGACCAATAGCCTTATCGCCATTTTTATCAACTATGTCACCATTTCCTGTGACGGTAAATTTTTTAAGATTCCCCTGCCAACGAGGCCCCTTATTTGGTAAAAACATTGCGTAATAAACTGCATCGAAAGTTTGAGTACGATCAAAGTTATTACTGGCGATCGATGGTGAAGTAAAGCTTGCATTCACCTCAAGAATATTTGAGAACACCTTTTGAAGTGCCGCTTGTAGTTGCATAGCATTTCTTGCAGCGAAGTATTGTCCACCGCCTCGAGCGGCAGTTTCTTTCAATAAAGGCTCAGCATCATTAGCGCCAGAGCTAAAACCAATAGTATAAGTACTGATTGTTTGAACGTCTTCTATCTCACTATTAACATCATTTTTATTCATCCACCCAGCAAGGGCTGCCAAATAACTATTTTCATATCGATTAGAACTGCTAATACCGGGCAAGTTTTTTACATAACCATCTGCTGCAGTATCAGATGTAGGTTCGCCATCCGTCATATATACTACATAAGCTTTGTTCTGGCACTTCTGCAATGATAGTGGTGATTTATATTTCCCATCTTTCTCAATAGAAGTATCACGACTAGGACTTAATTTGGGGTCTCTATTTTCATAACCATACAAAACATTACCACCAGAATAATAACGATAAGCTTCATAGAGTGTTTCACACAATGGAGTATTCCCCCCTGCGACTAAATCCGGAACGATATCAAGTAAAGTTGACTTTGTTGTTTCATCAGTTCGCTTTATTCCATTTATAATGCGACCTCCATTGTTTGAATCACTACCTGAACCATCATTATTTCGGTTAAAGACGGCAATACCAAAATCAACTCCAGGAGTTGTAACTATGGTATCTCCCACAACCCGTTGCGCGATTGCCATTCGAGTGTAATATTTTTTTGCTTTAGTAGAATGATACCAATTAATATATTTTTCGGTGTAAATGGTAACAGGCTGACCTGTACCTAGACCCGTTAACTTAGATTTATCTATTGCTACATTAATTTGCTCTTGGGTCGAGCTAGCATTTAGAACGGCATAAGGCACCGGAGATGCTTGAGTACCTTCGCCGTCGATAGGAAATCCGGTTGGTTGTCCTTTCGCATTTTTAATATTCTTAGAATCTATGTCTTCAAAGCAGTCGATAAGATGGATATTTGTGCCTTCAACAGGCAAATCCTCCCAACTCCCCGTTTGGCCAGAAAAACTATACTCACGTAGAAAGCCTGTAAACATGCCATAATCTTTTAAATATTCTAATGACGTAGCACAACCATTTAGTGAGTTTATGAAAAAACGTTGACTACTACTCTCAGGAACATCCGAGCTACTGCGACTAAAATAGAGTTTTGTGCTATCAGTGATTACATCGCCCCTTTGATAAAAAGTATCTGTATACTCATTAGTTCCCATGCTTCCTGACGTATCAAAAATAATTAACACTTGCGGACGAGAACCTGAACGTGCTGTAGATTCGAAAACATATAATTCGGTATCGTCCGCAAAGCTCAACCCAGAAAGAATGACCAAACAAAACAATATAGAGACGGTAATTTTTTTAGCCCACATAATTAACTCCCGGTTAATACTTCTTGCTCGATACCAGCAACGACGGTCAACCGCCCCATGTCATCTCGGCCAAACTTTGCTTCACTACTCACTTCAACACGACGACACATAATTAAACTTGAAGAGCTCGCTTTTGAACTACGTTGACAAGTAACATCACCAGAAACCATCGGGGTAAAAGTATTAATTACACCAAAAGCCGCATCTTTAACTGTAGTAACAGCTGACATATTTGCCATGATTTTACCTTGCTGAGAAACGATTACTTTATCTTGAGCACCTATCGCTGAGGCCATCGCTCCAATGCGATCAGACCCAGCGCCTGACATTCGCATTGACTGAGTCGAATTCACAGCCAAAGCAACCCCGATAACAGTCATGAGTATCAGTACGATCAAAGAAAAAAATAACACTATCCCTTTCTGCTTTTTCATTCACTAACCCAGTTACTGTCTAATTAATACAGGATTCTCGAGAACTATTGTTGTCGAGACTACTTTTCGTCGAAAATGATCTTGAGTTGCAGCAATTTTTTTGTCACCTAATACATATTTAGTGTCATTGGTATAACTTGAATCTTCATCTGTCGAACGTACTAAAAGAAATATTCGAATAGCGACTAAACGTTGAAACTGTTCGTTATCCCACATTAGTGAAGTGACATTTTGTGCTGGCATAAATATATCAGCTGTATCATTACCATCATTATCAAAACCATACAATATCCGCATATTTTCAATACCCTCAACCAACTGCTCATAACTACCAGAGGTATTCATTCCACCATTTAATAATAAACGTCTACGAAGTACCGGTATCGAACCATCATTTTGAATGTAATAAACATGATGGACATATTCCCAAAATCTTCCATTGTCCAATGTAGGTGTGGGTTGCGAACCACTAAAAATGATTGCTTGATTTGCCGTTGCACCAATATAGTATCGATTAACATCATTGGGATTAGTCGTAGGCGGGCCTGATAAACGCTTGATTTGTATTACATCAGTATTCTTAACTACATTAGTTAAACACGCTAAGCTTTCTGTTCCAACACCCGCTTCATAACCCCATAGCTTACGAAAATGGCTTGAGGTTGTATTAGGAAACGATGCATTATTAATCCCACCACCAATACAATCATCTCCAGTAGGGATAATGGCAGCCAACAATGTTGTATTTACACCTCTAACCAACTCTGTGCCAGTAATATCCCCCATGAAACCTAACTGGCTAATATCCCTTTCCATAAGTGCTAAGGCGATACGCCCATTTTCTTGCAACTGATTAAATTGACTCGTAGTGGTGACATTAGAGGAGGACATACTAAACATGGTAAATACACCCAGAGTTAAAAATAACCCAATGATCATGGCTACCATTAACTCGACCAATGAGAAACCAGCATGATTTGATAAGCCTTTACGCATTAACTTCACTTAATCAACTCCACCTAAAGGATTATTGTCGTAATAGTCAAAACTCGTCGACGATCGCTACTCGTACCACAAGATTGTACGAATGAATTGGCTTTGGCTGCACCGTCACTCAGTGCTCGAATACCTCGCCAACTCATGACAACTGTAACCTCTCCAGCTAAAGATGCCTTGATACAAGCGGTTGGTAGATCTAACCCGCCAACATTATGACCACCAACTTGTTCTGAAGCACCAAGAAACAACTGCTCCCACTGATACAAATCAGAAGCTGAAGTCTGAACATCTGAGCATACGTCATTTACGTCATGCCCGACCCCAACATCACAAATCTTCTCCGGAGCAGTTAAATTACCTTTATAGGTGCCAACATAATTCGCTAGCTGCCCTCGATTTAATCTCATTCGATTAATAATATCATCGATATAATAAGAGGCTTGGGTTTGCTGAAATGACTCGAAGCTGCCACGCTTTGCAACGATATGTAGATTAAAAATACCGATTAAGCCAATGACTAAGATCACCAATGCAACAAGCACCTCAATTAATGAGAAACCCCTTTGAAAGTCCTTTTGTGTCAATCGTTCGAATTTAGCCATATTTTTGACAAGCTTTTCAGCCATTTACCCTTTTAAAATCTTAGTCTTACGACAAAAAATTACCAACAGTTAATAATAGATGAGTAAAATGTAAGTAGCCAGTAACAATAGCGTATAAGCATTGATATCATTATGCCTTGAATGAATTTGAGGCAATAAAAAAGAGGCTTATCGCCTCTTTTTTATAAATAACTTAACATCACATATATTTAGCGCAGTTCGGCAGGCACCGCAAAGACAGTGTCTTCCTTACGTCCTTCGACTTCGGTCACCACGCTAGGAGCAAGTTTCGCAATTGCTTGGACAACTTGTTGAACTAAGACCTCAGGTGCAGAAGCGCCTGCGGTAACAGCAACACGCGAAACATTATCGAACCAGCTTGATTCAACATCGTCAGCAGTATCCACCAGATAAGACTGGGTTCCGGTCTTCAATGCGAGCTCGCGTAACCGATTAGAGTTAGAGCTGTTTTTTGAACCAACAACAATCAACAAATCCACATCTGCAGACAGATTACGTACCGCATCTTGACGATTCTGTGTTGCATAACAGATATCGTCTTTACGAGGTCCTTCAATTGAAGGAAACCTTTTTTGCAACGCGGCAATAATGTCTAACGTATCATCGACAGATAAAGTTGTTTGGGTCACGAAGCAGAGATTGTTAGGATCGCGAACTTCGAGAGCATCCACATCGGCAGGCGATTCAATCAGATAAACGCCGCCGTTAGGATTATCATACTGACCCATAGTGCCTTCGACTTCAGGGTGCCCCTCGTGGCCAATCAAGATACATTCAATACCTTTACGGCTTGCACGCGTCACTTGAAGGTGCACTTTGGTCACTAAGGGACAAGTCGCATCGAAAACTCTCAACCCTCGCGCCTTAGCTTCTTGTCTCACCGCTTGAGAGACACCATGAGCACTGAAGATAACAATGTTGTTATCCGGCACTTGATCTAACTCTTCGACAAAAACCGCACCGCGATCCTTTAGATTCTGCACGACATAGCGATTATGTACGACTTCATGGCGTACATAGATTGGCGGTGAAAACAATTCCAACGCCCGTTCAACAATACTGATAGCACGATCAACACCCGCACAAAAACCACGCGGGTTCGCGAGCATAATATTCAAACTTGGGCTGGTAGGATCGAGTTTCATCTTAAAGTACCTTTACAACGTCCAGTTCAAAAGTGATCTTGTGCCCTGCCAGAGGATGATTCAGATCGACTGTGATGGAATCACCCGCGACATCACGGACAATACCCGGGATTTCACTGCCACCAGGGCCAGCAAAACTGACAATCACGCCAGCTTCTAAACTCATGTCAGCCGGAAAACGGCTTCTGTCTAGATAGTGAATAGCATCAGGATTTGATTCACCAAAGGCATCAATCGCTTCAAGGGTAAAACTGTGTTTATCACCTTCAGCAAGCGTTGCCAATTGCGCCTCAAATGCAGGACTTAACGTACCGTCGCCCACATTTAATCGAGCTGGTTTACCCGAAGCTTTAGTGCTGTCTGCGGTTGAACCATCAGAAAGCACAATGTTCATATGGCATAGTAAAGATCGCGTCACAGTCACTTCTTAACCCCTTCGGCGCTATCTGTTTCAGATTTACCGCTTAAAAATGCATCCCAAATGATCAACACTGCACCAATACAAATCGCCGAATCGGCGATATTGAAAGCTGGATAATGGCTCTTAGCCCAAAAGAAATCGATAAAATCAACCACAAAACCGTGCATTAATCTGTCGACCAAATTGCCTAGGGCACCACCAATCACTAAGGTGTAAGCCAGATTCAGTTTCAACAACGAAGCGGATTGCTTACGCAACCACACTGTGAGTAGAGTGCTGAATCCAACCGCAACAATCGTAAATAACCAACGCTGCCAACCACCGGCGTCACTTAAAAAACTAAAGGCGGCCCCGTAGTTACGTACATAAGTGAAATTAAAGAAAGGCAATAAATTCAGCGATTCATACAAATCAAAATTGGCTAAGACCCATTGTTTAGATAGCTGATCGGCGAAAAACACCAATACAGCTACCCAATACCAACGTAAGCCACTGTCTTTCCAAGTTAATGGCATACAGATCCTTTACGCAAACAGGCGAACTTCGCCGTCACCTTCAATGTTTGTTACGCAGCGAGTACAGAGTGTTGGGTGGGCCTCGATGGTGCCAACCTCTTCTCTGTGGTGCCAACAACGCTCACACTTCTCAGCAGTGCTTGAAGCAACCACTAATTTCAGTGACGCCAGCTCAGTTTCAACCGCTTCTGATGTCGCATCCGCTAAAGGCAAGACTTTGGCTTCAGAGGTCAATAACACAAATCTTAGCTCATCGCCGATATGGGTTAATTGTTCAGTCAACACTGCATCAGCAAACAAGGTCACTTCCGCTTCTAATGAACCACCGATACGTTTGTCACGGCGAGCTTGTTCAATCACTTTATTGACTTCGTTACGCACGATCAGCAGTTGCTGCCAATAGTCGTCGCTCAAATCCGTCGCTAAGGTGACTGATTTCAAGCCTTGATACCATTCTTGAGTAAAGACATAGGCATCACGCTCGCCAGGCAATAGTTGCCACACTTCGTCGGCTGTGAAGCTTAGAATTGGCGCAATCCAACGCACCATGGCCTCAGAGATCAAATACAACGCAGATTGACAGCTGCGACGCGCATGACCTTCTTGCTTAGCCGTGTATTGACGATCTTTGATGATGTCCAGATAGAAACTGCCTAACTCAACCGAGCAGAACTGCATCAGTTTTTGAGTCACAATATGGAAGTTATATTGCTCATAGGCTTCAATAATTTCCTGTTGCAATGCAGCAGCGCGGCGAACAACCCAACGGTCTAACGCCACCATATCTTCAACAGCAACTAAATCCTTAGCAGGCTCGAAACCGTTTAAGTTGGCTAATAGGAAACGGGCAGTGTTACGAATACGACGATAGGCATCGGCGCTACGATTTAAGATTTCGTCAGAAACCGTCATCTCACCGCTGTAATCTGTTGCCGCAACCCATAAACGCAGAATATCGGCGCCTAATTTGTTGGTTACCGTTTGCGGCGCAATCACGTTACCGATAGATTTTGACATCTTGCGGCCTTTACCATCGACGGTAAAACCGTGGGTAAGTACTTGCTTATAGGGTGCTTTGCCATTCATCGCGGTTGAGATCATCAAAGATGACATAAACCAGCCGCGATGTTGGTCGCTACCTTCAAGATACAAATCAACGCCGTGTCCGTGGAATTCAGGACGAGCCGCTACCACTGACGAGAAGGTTGAACCTGAGTCAAACCAAACGTCTAAGGTGTCGGTTACTTTGCGGTATTGCTCAGCTTCGTCACCCAATAATTCGGCAGCATCGAGATCCCACCAAGCTTGAATGCCTTGCTGTTCAATACGGCTGGCTACACGTTCCATTAGCGACACGCTATCAGAGTGCAACTCTTCAGTTTCACGATTCACAAACAGCGTGATAGGCACGCCCCAAGTACGTTGGCGTGAGATACACCAGTCAGGGCGGTTTTCAACCATTTTCTCAATACGACTTTGGCCCCAATCAGGGATCCATTGAGTCTGTTCGATTTCTTTCAATGCTTGCGTACGCAGGCCATGGTTATCCATAGAGATAAACCACTGCGGCGTCGCACGGAAGATGATCGGTGTTTTGTGGCGCCAGCAATGTGGATAGCTATGACGGTAAGCCACGTGATTCAGCAAGGCGCTCTTTTCTCTCAATAAAGCAACCACGTTATCGTTGGCTTTAAAGACATGTTGTCCCGCAAAATACTCGGTATCTGGCTTGTATACACCGTTGTCGCCAACAGGGTTTGCCACTTCTAAACCATATTTTTGCCCAACCACAAAGTCGTCTTGACCATGACCAGGGGCAGTGTGAACGATACCAGTACCCGCATCAGTCGTGACGTGATCGCCTAAAATTGCCGGAACATCAAAATCTAAGAACGGGTGATTAAAGCGGACAAGCTCAAACGCTGCGCCTTTGGCAGAGCCAAGCACTGTATGGCTTTCTACGTTATAGCGAGTCAGGCAAGATTCTGCTAATACTTCAGCTAAAATAAGCGCTTGCGTAACACCGTCTTTTTCGAATTCAACTAAGCTGTAATCTAACTCAGGGCTTAAAGACAAGGCACGATTCGCAGGCAGAGTCCATGGCGTGGTAGTCCAAATCACCATAGAAACAGGATGTGAGTAATCGCTTACCCCAAACTTTGCCGCAACGGCATTACTATCGGCGGCCACAAATGCCACATCGATAGCAGGTGATGTTTTGTCTTCGTATTCCACTTCAGCTTCAGCTAAGGCAGAACCGCAATCAGTACACCAATGCACTGGCTTAACGCCTTTATGTAAGTGACCACTCTCTATCACTTTCGATAAAGAGCGCACGATATTAGCTTCGGTTGAAAAATCCATCGTCAGGTACGGATTTTGCCAGTCGCCCAATACGCCTAAACGGATAAAGTCTTCACGTTGACCGTTAACTTGCTCGGCGGCGTATTTACGGCATTCTTCGCGGAATTCTGCCGCAGAGATTTTTTGACCTGGTTTACCCACTTTTTGCTCAACTTTCAGCTCGATAGGCAAACCGTGGCAATCCCAACCTGGCACATACGGTGCGTCAAAACCAGACATGGTTTTTGACTTAATAATAATGTCCTTGAGGATTTTATTAACTGAGTGACCAATATGAATACTGCCATTCGCATACGGTGGGCCGTCATGCAAAATGAAGGGAGTACGGCCAATTCGGCTATCACGGATCTGCTGATACAAACCGTCTTTTGTCCAGCGCTCTAACATCTCTGGCTCGCGATTTGCCAAATTACCACGCATCGGAAACTCTGTTTCCGGCAAATTCAAAGTAAATTTATAGTCGCTCATTGATCCTATACCGTTAATTAAACTGATAAATTTCAGCCTGCATCATTACCAAATAAAGCTCTGGCTTCATTTGCATCATTTAAAATCTGTTGCTTAAGCGCATCCAATGAGTCAAAAGGTTGCTCATCACGGAGTTTAGCCACCAACTCGACCTCAACATGTTTGCCATAAATGTCACCTTCAAAATCAAAAAGATGCACCTCAAGCTGACACACTTGACCGTTCACTGTCGGACGGAACCCAATATTGGCTACGCCCTCATAAATATCGCTGTTATCCCAATAACATTTGACCGCAAACACACCGCGTACAGGTACAACATTGCGCTTTAAGGCGATATTGGCTGTGGGAAAACCAATGGTGCGGCCAATTTTTTGCCCATGCGCGACACGACCACTCAAGGTAAAAGGATGACCGAGCAAGCGTCTTGCTTGCTCAAGATTACCCTTGGCCAATTGTTCACGCACGGCGGTTGAGCTCACTCTTTGCGAGCCCAGCATAAAACTTTGGGTGCTAACCACAGTAAAGCCATATTGAATACCTGCCTGCACAAGCATCTCAAAATTGCCGTTACGGCCCTGACCAAAACAAAAATCATCGCCGACCACTAGGTATTTAACACCGAGTTTGCGGACCAACAATTCTTCAATAAAATGCTCAGCAGGTTGATTGGCAAAAGTGCGATTAAAGTTAACACACACTAACCGTTCAACCCCAAGTTCATCGAGCAACATGACTTTATCACGTAATAAACTTAAACGAGCTGGCGCATTGTCGCCGCTAAATAATTCCTGCGGCTGAGGTTCAAACGTCATCAAAGTAGATGGCAGCGATAACTGCTTCGCCTTTTGCACTAAGTTCGCAATCACTTGTGCATGACCACGATGGACGCCGTCAAAATTACCTATAGTCAATACACACCCGTGGTGGGATGACAAAATGTTATGTATACCGCGGATTAATTCCATAACTTTAGACAACTGCCAAGCGCAAATCGGCTGATTATATAACAGCTAGCGATGAGAATCAGCAATCAAACTCCCCGTTTAATTGACCAAGGACGAATTCCGAGCAAAAGCAGTCCCAACAAGTAACTGACTGCCCCCGCTAAAATCAAGCCTATCAAGGCTTTTGCACGCTCGAACAAATGCCAATCTAACCAAATTTGTTGCGAAGGTAAAAAGTAATACAAGACTACCACCATCAAGGCGGTAGAGACCACGGCTTTAGCAAAAAACACCATAGTCGGCCTAGAAACGCGATAAACGCCGGCTAAATGCAATCCTCGATAAAGTAAAGTGGCGTTGAGCAATGCTGACATTGAAGTCGCAATCGCTAATCCAACATATCCAAAAGGAATAGCAAACAATAAGTTAAAGCCCATGTTGGTGATCATGGCGATAATGCCATAACGCACAGGGGTTTTGGTATCTTGGCGGGAGTAATAACCTGGTGCGAGTACTTTAATCAGCATAAAACTGAGTAAACCACTACCGTAAGCCATTAAACTATAAGAAGCCATTTCAACATCATGCATCGAAAAAGCGCCGCGCATAAACAACACCATCAACATAGGTTTTGCGAGGATTATTAACCCCATCATGGCAGGAAGACCTAGCAGCAAAATAGCTTTAACTCCCCAATCCATCGTCAAGCCAAACCCCGCACCTTCAGCATTGACATGGTTTCGTGACAACGCAGGTAAAATCACAGTACCAATCGCAATCCCAAACAATCCCAGGGGAAACTCCAATAAACGGTCGGCATAGTAGAGCCAGCTTATCGAGCCCGTCATCAAAAAACTGGCGATAAAGGTATCAAATAACAGGTTAATCTGTGAAACCGATACGCCAAATAGCGCCGGGATCATCAAGGTTCTGATTTTCACCACTCCAGGGTGATGCCAACCCCACGAGGGTCTAACCAGTGCTTTTTCACGCAACAAAAAAGGAATTTGAAATAAGAACTGGATTAATCCGCCACAAAAAACGCCCCAAGCAAGGGTGATTTCGGGTTGAGTCGATGTTGGCGCATAAAATATGGCCGCGGTAATAATCGCCACATTGAGGAATACAGGGGTAAACGCCGAAACCGCAAATCGGCCTCGGGTGTTTAAAATCGATCCAGCCAGTGCGGTAAAGGTAATAAACCACAGGTAAGGGAAGGTAATCTTAAGCACTACGGTAGCGAGTTCAAATTTAGCGCCATCGGGCTCATTATTGAGCCAAGCAATAAACCAACCACCGCCAAATAAGGCTGATAACACGGGCGAAGCTACCACACCCACAAGCGTCACAATCGTCACCAACAAACCTAATGTGCCTGCGACTTTACTCAACAGGTCACGGGTTTCTTCCGCGGTATGTTTCTCTTGATACTCAGTTAAAACAGGCACAAAGGCTTGTGCAAAAGCCCCTTCTGCAAACAAACGACGTAAAAAGTTAGGAATTTTATTGGCGAAGAAAAACACATCGGCACTTGTCCCGGCCCCCATCAAGTTAGCAACGACGACGTCCCGAACAAGACCTAACACACGGGATATCAATGTCATAGCACTAACAATCAGACCAGATTTTAATAATTTTCTACTCAAACGTCCCCCAGACCCATATCGAATTGATTAGGTGATACATCTCAAAAAATCGATTCAGGCTCTGTCACACTGCGGTAATAGCTGCTAGAATTGCGCCACATATTACACGAGTTGGGTCGAAGATAGCCAAGGCAGGTTGGATTAATTTATCTTTATGATGAATATTCAATCATAGTCATTGACAAAGTGACTAAATGCAGGCATATTCCTCGGCCTTTAAAAGTATCAAATCCAGTTTTTAGGAGTTGCACCTTGGCTAATAGCAAGTCTGCAAAGAAGCGCGCGCTTCAATCTGAAAAGCGTCGTCAGCATAACGCCAGCCGTCGCTCAATGTTACGTACATACGTTAAAAAAGTAATCGCTGCAATTAAAGCAGGCGATCACAAAACAGCAGCAGAAGCTTTTGCTGTTGCACAACCAATCGTTGACCGTATGGCGACTAAAGGTCTTATTCACAAGAATAAAGCCGCTCGTCAAAAGGCACGTTTGAACGCTAAGATCAAAGCAATCGCTGCTTAATCTACAAAATAGCAAATGAAAAAAACCGGCAATTGCCGGTTTTTTTATATCTGAAAAACACTATTAATGACAATAAATGTTATTCAATAAGTGGATCATCTCCCGAACTTCATCACTCTTGAGTGAATAAAATACCGTTTGCGCTTCTTTGCGTGTGGTTACTAAATTATCTTTGCGTAACCAAGCAAGATGTTGTGATAGTGCCGATTGACTTAAGCCTAATTTTTTATTCATTTCGCCAACGCACATTTCTCCTTCATTCAATAAATAACAAAGAATAAATAAACGGCGTTCGTTCGCAAGTGCCTTTAATAGCACTACCGCATGATCGGCTCGCTCCTGCATTAATTCAATATTCATTACGCACTTTCTCTCCTAAAACTAACCCCTGCGCTAATATAGCGTCGCCTTACGGATATAGTCGGGACATAAAGCACACTTTTTGCTAGATTGTTTTTAAAAATGGGACATGCTTAATAAAAATAAAGGAAATCTAATGAAGCCCTATCAAACAACACTTCTCTCGAGTCTTTTAATCGGGAGTTTAAGTGCGTGCCAAACTCAAGTAGAAACAGCTCCGACAAGTGAAGTCATTAAATTACAACAGACAGCATTAGCTTCACAATTAGGTTATGACATAGTCGAATCTCTCACGGTTGAAGTAGGTCCAAGACTAGCTGGAAGCCCAAAAGATATCATCGCCGTTAACTGGGCGATAAATAAACTGACCAGCCTTGGATTTGACCGCGTTTATAAAGAACCAGTACAAGTACCCATTTGGGAACGCGGTGAAGCCAAAGCTAAAATAACCTTCCCTGTCGAGCAGCCGCTGGTCATTACTGCGCTTGGTGGCAGCATTGCGACACCAGCAGGCGGTATACAAGCTAAAATCGAACGTTTTGATAGCCTAGAGGCACTACAACAAGCCAAGCCTGAAGACGTGCAAGGTAAGATTGCGTTTATTGACCAAAAAACCGAGCGCCACATTACTGGTGAAGGCTATGGCAAAAGCGTTGGCGGCCGCTCAAAAGGTGCCGTCGCAGCAGCGCAAAAAGGCGCAGTTGCTATCGTGATCCGCTCTATTGGCACAGATCATGACCGCATGGCCCATACAGGTGTTATGCGCTACCAAGATGACGTGCCTAAGATCCCTGCGGCAGCCATGTCAAACCCTGATGCCGATTTGGTCGATGCATTACTAAAACGCAATCCTGATGCTCTACTTGAGTTGCAGATGTCACCAAAAAACGCCGGCTTTAATACATCTTACAATGTCATTGCCGAAGTAACTGGCAGCAGTAAGTCCAATGAAATCGTGCTCATTGGCGCTCATTTAGATTCTTGGGATGAAGGTACAGGTGCAATTGATGATGGGGCGGGTGTCGCGATAGTGACGGCTGCAGCCAAGCACATTCAAGATCTTCCAGTAAAACCCGCTCGTACTGTCAGAGTGGTGCTATATGCCGCTGAAGAAATAGGGCTTGTGGGCGGTAAAGCCTATGCTGAAGCTCATAAAGCGGAATTACCATTGCACTACATAGCTGCGGAATCCGATTTTGGGGCGGGCCGAATTTATCAAATCGATACTAAGGTTAATGAGAGCGCATTTGCAGAGGTACAGCAAGCACTCAGCCCTATGTCATTCAATGGTGTCGCACTCGGCAACAACCAAGCTTCTGGCGGGCCCGACGTGTCAATGCTGCCAGTCCTAGGCGTACCAGTTGCATCATTAAGGCAAGATGGTCACGATTACTTCGATTACCACCACACACCGAATGATACCTTAGATAAGATTGACCCCGCCGCATTAGCTCAAAACGTCGCCGCCTACGCACAATTTGCTTATATCATGGCAAATTCAACCCCGACATTAACACCTTTAGTTATTCAGTCTGAAAAATAAATAATCGATAAAATAATAGAGAGAACAGCATAAGCTGTTCTCTCTCAATTAACATCTTATCGGTATTTCGCTATTGCTCTGCACGTAAAAATGTTGGATTTGTCGGTGAACTCTGCTCTTCACTATAGTAATAACCCGCGAGATTAAATGCTTTTAACTCAGCTAACGTATTCACTTTATTGGTGATGATATATCTCGCCATCATGCCCCTAGCACGCTTAGCAAAAAAACTGATCACTTTATATTGACCATTTTTACAATCTTTAAATACGGGTGAAATTAATTGCCCTTGCAGTTTTTTAGGCTTTATCGCTTTGAAATACTCATTAGAAGCAAGATTGACAATAATATCGCTACCACTTTCTGCAAGCGCTTCATTTACCGCTTGCGTTAAGGTATCACCCCAAAATTCATATAGATTTTTACCTTTTGGATTCGAAAGCGCCGTTCCCATTTCTAAGCGGTAAGGCATGATTAAATCCAGCGGTCTGAGTAGCCCATAAAGACCCGATAGAATACGCAGCTGCGACTGAGTCTGGGCGATTTCATCCTCAGATAAGCTATCAGCATCAAAACCTGTGTACACATCCCCTCTAAAGGCAAAAATGGCCTGTTTAGCATTATCTAAACTAAAGTCTGGCTGCCACTCTCCGAAACGCGCCGCATTTAAACCCGCAATTTTATCGCTCACCTTCATCAAAGTCGCGATATCTGAAGGAGCTAATTGCCGACAAACTTGGATCAACTCCTGACTATGAGTTAAGAAATCAGGCTGTGAATACACCTGCGTCAGTGGCGGCTGTTCAAAATCTAAGGTCTTCGCCGGCGAAACCAATATCAACATCAAAAACTCCCAACAGAAACAAAAAGACATGTCTATGATACTGAACGAACATAAAAAAACCACGCTTTAACGGCGTGGTCTTTTCGATTACGACAATCAGTAATTCTTATCGTCGATAATTTGGGTTAACTAAGACTTTTTAACGGGCTTGAGACTGGCATCTTGCCAAATGTCATCATCAAGTTGATCCATTAATTCAGGAAACTTACTGCGGTCAAACTCTGGCGTCTTACCCGCTTTAACCTGTTCGCGATAATCATTGATGACGCGAATGGCCAAACCTGACAACAGTAAGAGCGCAATAATGTTCACCGTCGCCATCAATCCCATAGAAACGTCGGCTAAGTTCCACACTAGACTTATCTTCGCCACGGCACCAAACATTACCATGCCCAATACACACAAACGGAACAAAGGAAGTAATTTGGTACTGTTACCCATTAAAAACATTACGTTTGTTTCAGCGTAAGAGTAATTGGCTATGATGGATGTAAAGCAGAATAAGAAAATCGCCACCGCAATAAATGCACCGCCCCAGTCACCAACATGGGATGACATGGCATTGATGGTTAAACGAATGCCATCGTCACTCGAACCCACATCACCTGATAGCAGGATTATTGCAGCCGTTGCAGTACAGATAACGATAGTATCCGCAAATACCCCCATCATCTGGACAAAACCTTGGGATGCCGGATGGTTCGGATTAGGCGATGCACTAGCCGCGACATTCGCCGCGCTGCCCATACCCGCTTCATTTGAGAAAAGTCCGCGTGCAATACCCGCTTGCATAGCCTGCGCGACGGTATAAGCCACGCCGCCAGCAGCCGCCTCTTGCCAACCAAAAGCACTCTTCACAATTAAGCTAATAATTGCAGGCAGTTGATCTAGGTTGAAAATAACGATAATGAAGGCAACGAGAATATAGGCTAATGCCATAATAGGGACAATGAATTCAGAGACTCGTGCGACTTTACGCAGACCACCGACAATCACAAATCCACTGGCAATCACCAGTCCAATCCCGACATAAGTAGGATTAAATCCAAATACTCGCTCCATCGCTCCGGTAATCGTATTCGCTTGTACCGCGTTGAATACCAGACCAAAGGCAATGATCAGAAAGACAGCAAACAAAATGCCCATCCATCGCTGACCTAAGCCTTTTTCCATATAATAGGAAGGACCGCCGCGGAACTGACCGTTATGATCTCGCACTTTGTAAACCTGCGCTAAGGTTGATTCAACCATAGCGGTAGCCATACCTAAGATAGCGATAAGCCACATCCAAAATACCGCACCAGGACCTGCAGCACCAATAGCGACTGCAACACCGGCCATATTACCGGCACCGACACGGGCCGCCATACTGGTACAAAAGACTTGAAATGATGAAAGACCGCTATCGCAACCTTGGCGACTCATGGTCATGACTTTGATGGAATGTTTAAAGTGGGTTAACTGGATAAAGGCAAGTCTTATGGTGAAATAAAGACCAGCTCCTACCAGTCCATATACTAACAACTTACCCCAAAGTAGCGCATTCAAAAAATTAACTATGGTTTCTAACATATTATTTTACTTCTTCCCGTAGCAAATGCTCCTCTAATTGAATGGCAATTAGAGGTACAACATCTGTGGTGAATGAATCCTTCCAAGTTAAAGGTAAGAATTTCGGTAGATTTATTTTTTCAAATTATCCTTCCGTGAATTTACAACATCACGGCTACCGAATTCAACGCAGCAAAATAGCACAGTATTCGAAATTGCTCATGTGATCAAGCTCGCGTTTGCACAGTTAAACGCCATCAACATCACGCCTCACAACATAAGCTAAGCCACTGTTAAAGCTACATTAACAAAACCGCGAAGTTGCTCCATTATTTTTAACAGTAAAAACAACTTTTAAAATTTGGATGTAGGGCACATTTTTGTAATAAAACTACAAATATAGTATCCACATAGAAACTTCAATCATCTCTTGTTTGTTTTAGTGAGGCTTTATATGACACAAATACATGAAATCAATGCTCTGAAAAAATATGTCAGAGCGACTAACTTTCTTGCGACCTCGCAGATTTATCTCAAACAAAACGTCTTACATAAACGTCCACTTGCCCATACTGATATCAAACCACGTTTACTTGGCCACTGGGGTACCTGCCCCGGCATTAACTTTGTTTATGCCAACATTAACCGATTGATAGTGAAACATAATCGCTCGTTCATCTATTTAGTTGGCCCTGGCCATGGTTTCCCAGCAGTACAAGCTAACTTATTCATGGAAGGTTCATTAAGTCATTTCTATCCAGAAACGATCCCCTACAATGAAACCGGTATCGAAGATATTTGTAAGAAGTTTTCCGCCGCTTATGGCTATCCTTCACACGCAAACCCAGAAGCTCCAGGACAAATTCTTGAAGGTGGCGAACTAGGCTACTCACTTTCTGTTGGCTGGGGTGCAGTACTCGATAATCCAGATCTGATCGCCACAGTCTTAATTGGTGACGGTGAAGCAGAAACCGGACCATTAGCAGCATCTTGGTACGCAAACCGTCTAGTCTCTCCTGCGACAAGTGGTGCAGTATTACCGATTGTGCATATCAATGGCTATAAAATTTCAGGCCCTACCCGCATGGGGCGCATGAGTCATGAAGAACTGGATCTTGAATTCCGTGGTCTTGGCTACTTCCCAATTATCGTTGATAACGAATTAGAAGAAGATATCTATGTGCAGATGACGAATGCCATGGATACCGCTTATGCCATGATCAATGATATCCAACGTCGTGCCCGTAGCGGTGAAGATGTGGTTAAGCCTAAATGGCCAGTGATTTTAATGCGCACTGCCAAAGGTTGGACGGGTGTCAGTGAGTATAAAGGTAAGAAATTAGAAGGTAACTGCGAATCACACCAAGTGATCGTCAATAAATGTGCCACAGATAAAGGTCATCTGGATGCACTTGACAATTGGCTTGCCAGTTACCACTTCCAAGAACTTTACCAAATGAATGATAAAGGCGAGCTGATTTTTGATGCAGACATTTGCTCATTAATTCCACCTAAGCAACTTGCCTGTGGTCGTCAACATCTCACCTATGGTGGTGAAGTAGTTAGAGCGTTAACGAACCCTGATCTCGAGAAACTCAGCTACGGCCCAGAAGTACCACGTGGTCACCGTGGTTATTCAATGCTGAAAATGGGTGAATGGATGCGTGATGCATTCAAGTTAAACCGCGATCAGCGCAATCTACGTATTTTCAGCCCTGACGAAACCTATTCAAATCAACTACAAGCCGTATTTGAAGAAACCGATCGTGCATGGCAATGGCCAATTGAGAGCTGGGATGAAGACATGTCCCGCGAAGGACGAGTGATTGAGCTCCTTTCTGAAAACTTGCTCTTTGGTATGTTGCACGGCTACACAGTAACAGGCCGCCACGGCATGTTCCCAACCTATGAATCATTCTCACAAGTGATCTCATCGATGGCCGACCAATACTGTAAATACGTCTATGCAAGCCAAGGCGTGCATTTCCGTAAGCCACTGCCTTCATGTAACGTCGTATTATCTTCGCTGCTTGAACGCCAAGACCATAATGGCTACTCGCATCAAAACCCGTCTTTCCTTGGGGCTATGCTAGAGAAGCATCCAAAAATTATCTCTGCTTATTTACCAGCAGATGCTAACAGCACCTTGGTTTATACCGAACGGGCTTACGCCGACCGCGACAAACTCAATATTCTTGTTGCTGGTAAGAAAGAGTTACCACAATGGTTGAGCTTGGAAGAAGCGCGTAAACAAGCAAAAGATGGCGTGATGGTGTGGGATTTCGCCTCTGATGAGAATCCAGATATTGTGCTGGCAGGTTGTGGTGATTACGTCACTCAAGAGTGCATGGCCTCATTAGTATTGATCAGAGAACTCCTTCCAAGAGTCAAAATTCGCTTCGTTAGCGTCACCGAATTAAGCAGTGATGGCTTAGGAAGCCGCAAATTTAAAGAAAAACCTTGGTTAATGGACGAAATATTTACCCAAGATAAAGGCGTGGTATTCAACTACCATGGTTACCCAAATACGATTAAAAAGTTAATATTTGATTACAAAGGCAGCCGTCGCTTCAGAATTAAAGGCTATGAAGAAGAAGGTTCAACAACCACTCCATTCGATATGGGCGTTCGTAACGGCACATCACGTTATCACCTAGTGATTGATATGGCTTACAAACTGTTCCAACAGGGCGTTATTGATGAAACTATGCACGTTTCAATCACCACAGACATGCTACAAAGACTAGTTGATCACCGCAACTATATTAAAGCCAATGGTGTCGACCCAGTAGAAATTGAGAATTGGGTATGGACACGTTAAAGTTTACGAAAAAATAACAAAATAATTCATTTTAAAGGCATTCCTCGGAGTGCCTTTTTTATGTTTAAAAAACAACTTACAGCACGAGTGACTATAAAAAGGAAACTCTTAACACTGGTAAAACTTAACAAACCAAGTGATAATTAACCGCTGGCTACAATACCAAAGGATCCCCACATTAAGTGCTAGCAATGTTTTGCACACATAAAGCAAGACATATTGGTGGAGAATCATAAATAATGGAATTGGAGAACATGATGAATCATAAATTAAAATTTGTACTGCTTGCCTCGCTATTACCTTTCACTGTATCAGCGGCTCAAGAACTCACTCCTTGGTATGTTGGCGCAGGTTTAGGCGTTAACAACTATGAACATATCGCGACCCAGAATGGTCAAGATGACCCATATGCATGGGATGTATTCGCAGGCTATATGTTCAATGATTACTTCGGCGCTGAAATCGGTTTCCGCGATTTAGGTAATGCTGATTGGACCAATGGGGCCACCAGTAATGATGCTGGCGTGAAAGGTTCAACGCTAGGCTTAGTAGGTATCTGGCCACTAGCCAATCGCTGGAGCTTATCAGCTGAAGCGGGTGCTATGTATTATTCACTTGAGAATACTCAGAACGGTACTAACAAATACAGCTCAAACGATTTTGCTCCATACATTGGTGCTGGTGTGGGTTACAACTTCACTGATAATTTGAAGTTACAAGCTAAATACCGTCGTTATGAAAACTTAGATGATACTGATTTCAATACTATTGAAGCTGATAGCAACTACTGGGGCTTAGAATTAAGCTACCGCTTCGGTTCTCCAGCAGTTGCAGCACCTGTTGCAGCAGCGGTTATCGCAGCAGCACCTGTTGACTCAGACAACGATGGCGTCTATGACGACAAAGACCAATGTCCAGCCACACCAGCAACACATAAAGTTGACTCTGTTGGCTGTACCATTTACGAAAACGTAAAAAATAAAGAAGACGTGGGTTCAATCCAGTTTGCTAACGATTCAGCAGTAGTTAAGCCTGTTTTCTACAAAGATATCGAAAGACTAGCTAACTACCTGAACAAGAACCCAGAGTTCACTGTTGAAATCGCTGGCCATGCCTCAAACGTAGGTAAACCAGAGTACAACATGGTGCTATCTGACAAACGTGCTGACGCCGTTGCCAAAATTCTTGTTGAGAAATATGGTATCAGCCAAAGCCGCGTAACTTCTAACGGTTACGGTGTGACTCAGCCACTGGTTGCTGGTGACTCGAAAGAAGCCCATGCTGCTAACCGTCGCATCGAAGCCGTTGTGACAACTACAGCTAAACAACCTGTTCTTAAGTAATATTACTTATTGACGTAAAAAAGTCGCTGCTTGCAGCGACTTTTTGTTTTTATGGGGTATACACTAGGAAAAGCGATACCCTCTACCACAGCCAAGATGAGAGCCTGTATCTCATGCCAAACCTAAATAGACATAAAATTGTCATTTTTGTAATTTTTTTACATTCAAGGTTGGAAAAGTTGGCAAAATCGCTTCTAATAGTCATCAGTGAATTCCGAGTTAAGACTGCTACCTGAGAAGGATGTTTTTCATGGCCAATACATTAGAGCAACTCAAGTTATATACCACTATCGTCGCTGACACTGGCGACATCGAAGCGATTAAACGCTACCAACCTGAAGATGCGACAACCAATCCATCACTCATCTTGAAAGCGGCTCAAATTCCTGAATACGAATCCCTCATAGATAACGCTATCGATTGGGCAAAATCACAAAGTGCCGATCTCGCGCAGCAACTTGATGATGCCAGCGACAAGCTCGCCGTTAATATCGGTGTAGAAATACTGAAACTCGTTCCTGGGCGTATATCAACTGAAGTTGATGCCCGTTTATCATTCGATAAAGAACAATCAATTGCGAAAGCCCATAAGCTGGTTCGCCTTTACAAAGAAGCGGGCGTTGATAAATCACGTATTCTGATCAAACTTGCTTCAACATGGGAAGGCATTTGTGCCGCTAAAGAGCTAGAGAAAGAAGGCATCAACTGCAACTTAACTCTGCTATTTAGCTTTGCCCAAGCACGTGCTTGCGCCGAGGCTGGTGCTTATCTAATTTCGCCTTTTGTAGGCCGTATCCTTGATTGGTACAAAAAAGATACAGGTAAAGACTACGATGCCGTAAATGACCCAGGAGTCATTTCTGTTACCGAAATCTATAATTATTACAAACAGCATGGTTTTAATACTGTCGTTATGGGCGCAAGTTTCCGTAATATCGGTGAAATCATCGAACTAGCAGGCTGCGATCGTCTCACGATTGGTCCTTCTCTGTTAGAAGAACTGGCTAATTCGCAAGTCGACATTACTCCTAAACTGGTTCCGGCAACCAGCACTGTCGCAGCCGAAGCTCCATTAACAGAAGCGCAATTCCGTTGGGACTTTAACCAAGATCCTATGGCAGTTGATAAGCTTGCAGAAGGCATTCGAAACTTTGCTATCGACCAGGGCAAACTCGAAGTGATGCTCACGGCTAAGCTAGCAAACTAAGCACTCTGGAGACGGCGAGATGACACACTTGACCCAAAGCTCAACATGGCAAGCTTTATCAGCACACAGTAAAAATGTACCGCATATGCGGGAATTGTTTGCCACTGACGCGGCACGTTTCAATAAAATGTCGCTAACTGCCTGTGGTTTATTACTCGATTACTCTAAAAACAGAGCAACGACGGAAACGCTTGATCTGTTATTTGCGTTGGCAAGCAATAGTCAACTTGAAGCAAAAATCAAAGCAATGTTTGCGGGTGAGATCATTAACACCACCGAGAAGCGCGCCGTTTTGCACACTGCGCTACGTAGCACTGCGGAACAATCGATTATTGCCGAGGGTCAAGACATAGTTCCTGAAGTTCAACAAACCCTGAATAAAATGCAAGGGTTTGTAAGTTCAGTGACATCAGGTCAATGGAAAGGTTACACAGGTAAAGCGATAACCGATATTGTCAGTATCGGTATCGGTGGCTCTTTCCTTGGTCCAAAGATCGTCTCTCAGGCGCTGCGCCCGTATTGGAACCCAGAATTGAAATGTCACTTTGTGGCAAACGTAGATGGTACTTCTATCAGTGAGAAGCTGAAGTTACTGGATCCTGAAACGACCTTGTTCATCATGTCGTCCAAATCTTTCGGCACACAGGAAACCTTAACCAATACCCTCACTGCCAGAGAATGGTTCTTAGCAAAAGGCGGTTTGCAGTCAGATGTGGCAAAACACTTTGTCGCAGTAACCTCAAACGTCGCCAAAGCGACGGATTTTGGGATTGATGCAGACAATATTTTCCCTATGTGGGATTGGGTTGGCGGTCGTTACTCACTCTGGTCAGCGATTGGTTTACCGATAGCACTCTTGATTGGCATGGATAATTTCAGAGCCTTGCTCTCAGGTGCCCACCAAATGGATGAGCACTTCGCCAATGCACCACTGACAGAAAACATGCCAGTGATCATGGGCTTATTATCCCTATGGTACGGTAATTTCTTCAATGCTCAGTCCCATGTTGTACTGACATATGATCATTATCTACGTGGTCTACCGGCTTACTTCCAACAGCTCGACATGGAAAGTAATGGTAAGTCTGTCACCTTAAACGGGACAGATGTTGACTACAGTACTGGTCCAGTAATTTGGGGTGGCGAAGGCACTAATGGCCAACATGCCTACCACCAGCTGTTGCATCAAGGTACTGCCCTGATCCCTGCCGATTTTATTATGCCACTGCAAAGTCATAATCCTATCGGTGAGCACCACGACCAATTAGCGTCAAACTGCTTTGGCCAGACTCAAGCCTTAATGCAAGGTCGTACTTTTGATGAAGCCTTAGCCGAACTCGCTAATAGCGCATTATCAGCGACTGAGAAGCAGCTGATCGCAAAACATAAAGTGATGCCAGGCAACAAGCCGAGCAACACCTTACTCATGGATAAGCTCACGCCGAGCACCCTAGGTGCTTTAATTGCCCTGTATGAACACAGAACATTCGTTCAAGGTGCAATTTGGGACATTAACTCCTTTGACCAATGGGGTGTAGAACTCGGTAAGGATCTGGGTAACGATGTGTTAGCACGCATCGGCGCTGGCCAGGATTGTGATGCCTTAGATGCCTCAAGTAACGCATTGATTAACCTTTATCGACAAGGCAAAATCTAATCGAACAAAAAGCCAGCAATTGCTGGCTTTTTAATTTTATCCTTTTATTTTTATTCAACTTTCCGACTCTTCCTCGCTCTCAACCCACACTCAAGATCAACGACATATCACTCAAAGTTCATTTCAACTTAACACAATTGAAACATAATTCTTGCACCCTGTTTTAAAAATATGTTATTTAATCGCTGACAAAACATACAACAACAGGAGGTTGCCATGGATCGTTTAGATTATGGTTGTGCGCTAGATGAAGTCGTTGAAAGACCCGATCGTTCGCGAGGCTCCAATAAAAAGCGTAAATGGCGTGAGATCGAAGCGTTGAAAGATAAGCATCGTTTGCTCAAAGAACTCCAAGAAATCGATAATAACTTTAACTACGACATTGATGCCATCCAGTTGTAATGACATGTTGAGATGAGCTAAACCATTAGCCTCAAACATGAACAAGAAAAGCGCCATTCGGCGCTTTTTTATTTGTACTATCGGATCTGGTGGGAAATAAGAGGGAATAACGATTCGCGAGTAACAGAAGCTAACGCAAAAAAAAACATCGCTCTGTAGTATTGAATCCTAGGTTCAAGCCCACAAGGTGGGCCCTATGAGTGAATCAATGCTAGTCAGCCGTTGTTAGATAAGCCCGCAAATCCTCAAATTCTTTCTGCTCGCGATCTAAGAACAAAGGATCATTAATCAAGGATTTCTGACACTCAGACTCAATCAACTGCCAGTCTTGTTCTGTCAAGGTTTTAGCTAACAGAGGAAATATTTCCCGCTCCTCCATTTGCATATGCCGCTCTTGTAATGCGACATAATCTGCAAAATCAACAATCAGTTTCTCACGGGCAACCACAATATCACTGAGGATCAGATTCAACGTCGTCATCAAAGCCGCCGAGGCTTGGATCACTAACTCGTGTTCGGCACTCAACTTATTGATACTGTCATTGGCTTTATGCGCAAGATAGTAGGCATAAATAATATCTTCAACCGGATGATGGCAACGCTCAGCATATCCTTGCATATATTCAACGATATCACGCACCACGATGAAGTTGATTGACTCACCTTCTGACAGTTTCATCTGCTTGTTTTTTAAAACATTTAGCAATACAGCTATATGTTTATGATCATGCATGAGTCTTTTAAGCATAATGCCTCCTGGATATGGATCTGACTATTGATACTAGTCAAGTCGTAGACTAACACCAATATAGCAGGCTAAATCCTGTTCACTTTATGACGTTGATCAAGTAAATCACATACCAAACAGTAAACAGACCACAAACACTAACACGTCTATCCAAATCTCAGGGGCATTTAGCGGTTTTTCTCACCACGTTATGATTGATCATCACGCTTTTATTACTAAAACCACAACAACACACTTATTTAGCAAGCTGATGTAGCTGCTGTTGTAACTTTTTAAATTCGAGCTGTTGTTCGCTTAGCAGCGCTTTATCTGCAGCCTCAACGGCGAGTTGTGGATAATCCTTAAGCAGTTGTTGCTCAAGCACCAATGCTTGCTCAGTCTCCTTCGCTTTGATGAAGGCATGTAACTGATGTAAAGACTCTGCGAGTGGCACTTTATCTATGTCTGAAGACTCAGCCGCGCTGGGTGCATTCATCGACCTTGCAGCGATAGCTGGGCTGCTTGCATCATGTTGTCGCTCAATAGCACCCGCTGCGGCCTTCGCTTGCTGCATTTGAGTCTGTATTTCATGCTTAGCCACAGCTTCTGCTTGCATATTGGATGATTGCAGCGCTTGCGTATCTGCTATTCTCGTCATGGCTTGTGGCGCCGGAGCACTCATCGCCATTGGACTTGGAGCCATAACATCTTCGATTTGCGGCCGATTCAGTACAAGTAAACCCACAACAAGCACCAAAGATGCCGCGCTCGATAACGCCCAAGGGTGACGTCGCCAAACAGAAGTTGGAGCTTCAACGGCGGTTATTTTACTTTGATGCATTTCAGCTAAGTGAGTTTGCGCCAGCTGTAAGATATCTTGATCAAGTTGCTGCGGTGGAACTTCTAAGGCCTGTTGGCGATACCAAGCCAGCACTTCCTGTTGTAATGCGCGCTCATCGGCATTTGAAGATGAATTACTCATGACCCGCCTCCTGCCATTTCGCGCTAACGCAATCCTTTAGACTTTGGTAAGCGTAGCGAATACGGCTCTTAGTCGCTTCTAAAGTCACGCCCGCAATGTCGCTAATGATGGCAGCCGTAAAACCCATTTCAATGTTCAGGATAAATGCCTCTTTCTGGACTTGGGGTAACAGTGCGATGCAGGTCTTTAGCAATAAACTCTTTTGCGCTTCTTGCCACTGCACATCAGGCTTATCTTGCTCACCTGCCACAAAAGTATCGAGTCCAGTTTCATCCTCATCAGTGGCGACTAAATCGACGGGTTTTACCGCTCGCACATGATCAATCAATAAGTTATGGGCGATACGATATAGCCAAGTAGTAAACTTAGCACTGGCCTCGTAGTTAGCCGCTGCGCGGATCACCCGTCCCCATGTTTCTTGATATAAATCCTCAGCTAACTGCTTATCACCTAACTGGCGCACAAAGTAGCGATAAAGCGCGCCTTTGTGCTTCAGGTATAACTGCTCAAATGCTTTTGAATCGCCCTTGGCATAGCACAACATCAATTGCTCATCTGAGTGCTCATGGGTTGGTAATTGCGGTATTGCTAATGCCACGGGAAATTCCTCGTCATTTGGGTTAACCCCCTGTATTCACTTTTACTATTGTAATCTCTCATTACGCGGATTGCTCTTATCTCTCATTGGCTCGCCATGGCGTTTATCTTGGGGAGGAAAAGGTTTATCCGAGCCATCGAATGTTTTGTTAATTGGCAGCTGATTAGATTGCTCTATCGCCGCTGCGGTTTCCATTAACTGCACAAATTCATGTCGATAACCAAAGGGATCATCCCCTAATGCTGAACGTGCGAGTAAGCTTAACTTAGTATAATCAAATTGATGTAGATAGTGACTGCCATTGAGTAATTGCCCTAGCCCTGCAACCGCGGCGGCAAATCTAAAATCATCACTTGCTTGATCTAGCTGTTTAACGCTTTGATCTAACCTGATGGGATAACTCAGTAATTGGCTCTGCGTTTGTGCTGGCAACTTGTATCTCAATTTAAGGAAAGCAATTTCTTCACGGCTGTATTTCTCTTTCCCCGTTTGAGCATCAACGCCATGTCTAAGTTTATCATTCATCCTATTCCCAGCTTCAACGTACCTTAATTCATACAAGGCTGTTACTGTATGACCCGCGCCAATCTCGCCCGCATCCACCTTATCGTTATTAAAATCTTCCCGTGCTAAGGCGCGATTCTCATAGCCAATCAAACGGTATTCCGAGACTAAGGCTGGATTAAACTCCACCTGCACTTTCACATCTTTGGCGATAGTGAATAAGGTCGAACTCAACTCGTCCACCAGCACTTTTCGCGCTTCATTCAGCGTATCAATATAGGCATAGTTGCCATTGCCCTTGTCCGCCAATTGCTCCATCAGTTGATCGTTATAATTGCCCAAGCCAAACCCTAAGGTTGTCAGGCCAATGCCATGATCTTTTTCCTTTTCAATCAAGGCAATCAAATCATCAAAATCTGTCACGCCAACATTGAAATCACCATCGGTCGCAAGGATGACTCGATTAATGCCATTGGGGATAAAATGCTTTTTGGCCAATTGATAGGCTTGCGTGATCCCTTGCCCACCATTGGTTGAACCACCGGCACTTAATTGCTCTAGCGCATAGGTCAAGGTTTGAGTGTCGTTCCCCGACGCGCCATCGAGCACTACACCAGCCGCCCCTGCATAAACCACAATAGAGACTTTATCCTGCGCGCTTAACTGCGCTGTTAGCAGCTTTAATGCCGTTTGCAGTAAAGGCAATTTATCCGCTGACGCCATAGAGCCTGAGACGTCGAGTAAAAAGACTAAGTTACTGGCGCCTAATTGAGATTTAGGTAAGTCATAACCTTTAAGGCCAATCCGCAGCAGCATCATGTCGTCGTTGTAAGGTGAGGGTGCAAGCTCTGTCGTCACGCTAAACGGCGCCGAGTTTTTAGCGGGTAAGGGATAATCGTAGGCAAAATAATTGAGCATTTCCTCAACTCTGACAGTGCCTTTCTCGGGTAAGCGCCCTTCCCTCAGCATTCGTCTTAAAGTGGCATAACTGCCAGTATCGACATCGATGGAAAACGTCGATACCGGGATCTCCCCTGCCACCATGATGCCATTTTGCACTTGCTGCTCGAATTTATTTTGCGCTAACGGAATCGCGGCATAGTCACGCGGCATTGGCGCTATGCTCATTCCCATCACTGCCCCATTGCTAGACATTTGCATCGGCGCCGCAACCCTCGCCATTTCAACCTTAGCGGCATCACGCATTTCAGCTTGGCGCTGCGACGCTTCTTGATGACGTTGCTCGGCTTGCTGCTCCGCTTGTCGATGTTCAACTTCGACGCCTTTACCGCCACAGGCCGTTAAACTCACTGCGACCAGTAATAGAGCAGCCGTATTGGTCGCCGATGGAATACCGTTTCCCCATTGCAGGTAGAGAGTTGGATCGGGAACTGAAACGGTTTTTGGGGAATATTGTGTTTTCATGTTGAATGCCTTTGATGTTGACCTAAAGCTGTAAACGGCCCGCATTACCAAAAGGGTTAAAACATCTCGATATTTTGCAAAACATGCTTAAATGAGAATTAAACCGCCT
Organism: Shewanella sp. N2AIL; assembly: GCF_022690845.1. NCBI lineage: Bacteria > Pseudomonadati > Pseudomonadota > Gammaproteobacteria > Alteromonadales > Shewanellaceae > Shewanella > Shewanella sp. N2AIL. The sequence continues at coordinate 133,330 of NZ_JALBYT010000006.1, forward strand.
CAAGCACACTATTTATACAAAACAAAGTATTTTCAATCGCTTTTGCCGGCAAGATCACACTGCACATTCAATCTGGCCACTAAAATAGAAGCTTGTTGCTAGCCTAGCTATGGGACCCTCTCGTGTCACACTCAGCTCATTTGTTTTCCCTAAGGATCGCCCACGCACTCACAGAAGCTTGCGTGAAGGATAAGTATTCGTTTAAACGTTTTGGGCAAGATCTTCTTGCCGGTCTCACTGTGGGTATTATTGCAATTCCATTAGCGATGGCATTAGCCATTGCCAGTGGTGTTGCGCCTCAATACGGCTTGTATACCGCCATTGTCGGTGGCTTTATTATCGCCATGTCTGGCGGCTCACGTTACAGCGTGTCCGGCCCGACAGCGGCATTTGTGGTATTGCTCTACCCCATAGCCCAACAGTTTGGTTTAGCAGGATTATTAATCGCGACTGTGATGTCAGGAATGATACTCGTCGGCATGGCGACGCTGCGCCTTGGCCGGTTGATTCTGTATATTCCAGAATCCGTCACCTTAGGTTTTACCGCAGGGATTGGCGTAGTCATTGCCACCTTGCAGCTAAAGGACTTTTTCGGGCTAGAAATTGCCCATATGCCGGAGCAATATCTGGCCAAGCTAATGGCATTAGCCCAAGCGCTTCCTTCGGTCCATTTGCCTAGCTTACTGGTTGCAAGCGCCACCTTAGCGACTATGCTACTTTGGCCTAAACTCAAAACACCTGTGCCAGCGCACCTTCCGGCAATCATACTCGGCACTATCCTCGCCTTGGTGCTCAATGCCATGGGCGCAGACATAGAAACCATAGGCACTCGTTTCCACTATCAACTGAGCGATGGCACCACAGGCATGGGGATCCCAGCGGTATTACCGAGTTTCGAGTGGCCTTGGCTGCAAGCAGGCGCCAATGGTCAAGCTTTTCAGTTTAATTTAGCGACCTTTCAAGCCTTGTTACCTGCCGCCTTTGCCATTGCCATGTTAGGGGCGATTGAATCGCTACTGTGTGCTGTGGTGCTCGATGGCATGACAGGCAAACGCCACAGTGCCAACAGTGAGTTACTCGGCCAAGGCATAGGTAATATCATCACGCCGTTTTTTGGCGGGATTCCGGCGACAGCGGCAATCGCCCGTAGCGCGGCGAACGTCAAAGCGGGCGCTCAGAGTCCAATTGCGGCCATGATCCACGCCATAGTGGTATTGTTTGGTTTAGTCGCCTTAGCGGGCGTACTCGCCTACTTGCCGATGTCGGCCATGGCTGCCCTGCTACTCGTCGTAGCTTGGAACATGAGTGAGGCCCACAAAGCGCTGCATTTAGTTAAAACCGCGCCCACCAGCGATATCATGGTCTTTGTTAGCTGTTTTTCATTAACGGTTATTTTCGACATGGTCATTGCCATCAGTGTGGGGATCATTCTCGCTGCCTTGCTGTTTATGAAGGAAATTGCCGAGATGACAAGGCTTTACGATATCAGCACCAACAAGCGTTATGTCGATCAAGAGTTACCCGCCGATTGGGCCGTTCTCAAAATTAACGGGCCACTCTTCTTCGCCGCTGCCGACCGGATTTTCTCCGAAATCGCCAGTCTCACCGAAGATAAACAAGTGATAGTGCTGTATCTCGATGGGGTCTCGATTTTGGATGCTGGAGGCTTAGCCGCGCTGACAAAACTGATTGAAAAATGTAAAGCAAATAAGACTAAGCTGATTATTGCCGATCTACAATTCCAGCCCATTCGAACGCTAGCAAGAGCCAAGATCCAGCCGATTGAGGGCGTGTTGAAGTTTTACTCGACCCTACGAGAAGCCATGGCCGAAGCGCCAGTTATCACTCAGCAAACAGAAATCACTGCGGATAAGCAGACGCAGTAAACCAGCAGCGCAATTTCAGCGGCTTAATGCTGCTGACTTAAATCAAAGGCCAATCTCAGGATTGGTCTTTTTTATGGCTCAATTACTCAAGCCATTCATCACAGCAAAAGACGTTTTTTCGCTCGCAAAAACGGGCAGAAATGACGAGGATCATGGTATTATTCAGCGCCATGATGCTTGCTACCGGTGACGGCTAGACAAGCATCAACTGTACCTAGACCTGAAACAAGGTCAAAATATAATTAAAATTAGTGAGTTAAGGAGTTATCATGCAAGCCCTTGTTGCTGTTGTTATGGGTTCTAAAAGTGATTGGCCCACGATGGAAGCCGCCGCTGAGATAATGGATAAACTGCAAGTGCCTTATCATGTTGAAGTGGTTTCCGCCCATAGAACGCCAGATAAACTCATGGAGTTTGCAGCCTCTGCCGCCGATCGTGGTTTTAAAATCATCATTGGTGGCGCCGGCGGTGCAGCACACTTACCCGGTATGATTGCCTCTAAAACTCGCTTACCCGTATTAGGTGTCCCAGTCCAAAGTAAAGCCCTGTCAGGTATGGATAGCTTATTGTCTATCGTTCAAATGCCAAAAGGCATCGCCGTTGGCACTTTAGCCATAGGCACAGCGGGCGCATTCAATGCGGGATTATTGGCCTGCCAAATCCTTGCGAATAACGATGCTGAATTAGCGGCTCGTGTTGACGCTTTCAGAGAAGAACAGACCCGTGCGGTACTGGACAATCCAGATCCGAGGGAAGTTTAATGACCCAGACAAACACTAAACCTAAGGTTTGGGTATTAGGTAATGGTCAGCTGGGCGCTATGTTGACCCACGCTGGCGAGCCATTAGCGATTGAAGTTAACGCCGTTGATATAATGACGCCTACGGATGACATCCTGCCACTCGCGCCGCACGACATTATTACCGCCGAGCGTGAACAGTGGCCAGAGTCCGCCCTTAGCTTACAACTCAGCTCACATCCCCATTTTGTTAATGGTCCGGTATTTAGCCGTTTAGCCGACCGTTTTAGCCAAAAAAGTCTACTCGACCAGCTCAGTGTTCCCACAGCGCCTTGGACCTTAGTTGACGATAACACCCAAGTCGATACCCTGTATCAGCACTATGGCCCAAGAGTCTTGATGAAACGCCGTACCGGTGGTTATGACGGTAAAGGACAATATTGGCTTAAACAAGCCGAAGCGGGGGATATTCCAAACGATTGGCGTAACCTTGCAATTGCTGAGCAAGCGATTAATTTTGATGAAGAAGTGTCATTAGTTGGCGTCCGTACTCGCGAAGGCGAATGCGTGTTTTATCCGCTGACGCTGAATTTACATCAAGATGGCATTTTAATGGCATCGATTTCGCCACTGGCACGCTTAAGCCCTTTGCAAGCCCAAGCCGAAGCTATGCTCAGCGCCATTATGCATGAGCTTGAATACGTTGGCGTGATGGCGATGGAATGTTTCCGTGTTGGTGATGATGAGTTATTGGTGAATGAACTGGCACCGCGAGTGCACAACTCAGGCCATTGGACTCAAGCCGGAACCCATATGGATCAATTCCAGCTGCATTTGCGTGCACTATGCGGAATTGCGATCCCGCAGCCACAAGTGAATTTTCAGTGTGTTATGGTCAATCTTATCGGTATCGATAATGATCCACGCTGGTTAAGTTTGCCTAATGCTGAGTTGTACTGGTACAACAAAGAAGTGCGCCCTGGTCGTAAAGTGGGCCATTTGAATCTATCAGTGCCCAACCAAACTGTGCTCAACCAGAGCATAGCCGCACTGCAAACGTGGATGCCCATCCAATACCAAGCTCCTTTAGCCTGGATATTGGCCGAATACGCAGAAAATTCGCGTTAATTCAGTATTTAGTACCAAAATCACTGATATGAAATTGTTCGCAGTTTCATATCAGTTTATATTTCAATTTTCGTTATATACTTAACAGAACTCAGTGTGGATACGTTAGTGATGTATAGCATTCAATTGTGGCTAGCAATGACACGGATAAAGGAATACTCGAGTGAAATTAAGGGATAATTTCAAACGTAAGACCATAGATCGCTTAGATTATCGCTATCATCTGCTATTGCTCATCGTGCCGATATGTCTATTCGTCCTGCTATTTATCTTTAATGCACCCACAGAAGGTTGGACTATCCTGCCATTACTGTTTGTTTGCATCATTTACATTTTTGCCTACAGCCTGATTTACTATTTGCATCAAGGTCGTTTAACTCGACTGTGGGAGCATTTAGAGCAAGTCGTCACCATCAATGATGCCATTTACGAGCTCGCGCACCTCTCAAGCCATTATAAAAATGAGCATGCCTTTCTCGACGCATTACTCAACAAAGCCGTATACGTGATTAATGGTGCCGAAATGGGCAGTATCATAAAAGTCAACGAGGCTAATAACAAACTGCATTTCGAATCTGTCGTGGGGCTCGATTTAGCAAAACTCAGACAACTGGATTTTACCTTAGAGCAAACCTTTGAATATCGGCTCACTAAGGGGAGATGCGATCAGGTCGTGGTCATCAATGATATGAAAAATATCAATGCGGCCAGCACCTTAACTGAAGATGATCAAAGAGTGTTACTCACAGTGTCGAAGCAGCCGATACGCTCAACACTGTCTAGCCCTATCCGTATCGATGGCAAGCTCTATGGCATGCTCAATCTCGACAGCAGTAGCCTTGGTGCCTTTAGCGATTACGACCGCAACCTTGTCTCTATCCTGACCCACGAAGCCAGTAATGCCATTGCGCTCTATCAGAAGTCACAGCAGATCACTAAACTTGCGAATTTCGATCCCCTCACAGGGCTTTATAATCGTAAGAATTTTGAAGATGAACTGCACCACTGGCAGCACAAACCTCACCTTGGCAGCTTTTTGATTATTATCGATATGGATAATCTCAAGGCCATTAATGATGCCTATGGACACCAGACAGGCGATGTTGCCATTAAGCGCACAGCCACAGCCATACTGACCTATTGGCAAAATAAGGGCATTATTTCCCGTTTTGGTGGCGATGAGTTTGTCGCTTTATGCCATGGGCCGCTAACCCAAATCGAGCAGGACTTAGATGATATGCGCAAAACCTTGAATCAAGGTTCAGAGCTTAGCCTAGCTTTTAGCTTTGGGATTGCACCCTTCGAAACCGATTGGTATCAATCCTTTAAGACTGCAGATCATGCCATGTATGAGCAAAAGCGCGCGAAGAAGAAAGCCATTAAAGCATTAGAAACTTTCGCGGTGAAAGCACAATAAGCTCGTTGAACTCAGGTACTACAGCCGCTATTAACAGGCCAATATCAAAAGTCAGTAAGTATTGAAGTTGAATATCAGGCTTGAATAACAGAGTTGAAGATTTGAGTTGACTATCTCAACTGATTATCTCGATTAACTCTCTCAATTAAATATCTAAGTTAAACACCTAAAATCAGCCACAGACTCTCATTCAAATGGCTGACAATGGGATCAAACTAGACTCTAGCTAAGCTCTAACCAAAGAATAAACGCCACAGCCAAGATGAATCCAAATCTTTTTGGCAGGTTTTATATTGCGCCGCGTAACGTTTAGATCGCGCATCCACTTTGTTCGCCACTTTCACTAACCATGCCTTAGACTTGTAACTGCCACGGCGATACCCGCCCCAGCCTTCGTGATAATTAAGATACTGGGCCCGCGCATCCCATTTAGACACGCCATTAATCTTATGGGTTTTACTGATAAACCAGCCCATAAAATCCATAGCATCATCGAAATCACTGCGGCTCGACCAATTGTTGCCCGTCTCACGCACATAATCATCCCACGTCATGGTCTTAGCCTGCGCATAGCCATAGGCATCGCTGGCACGGCCAATAGGGATAAATCCTAGAAAGTATTCCATCGGTGGCGCTGCATTGTGCTTGAATGAACTCTCTTGATACATCATCGCCAACGGCACATGCACTGGCACGCCCCATTTGTCACGGGCGTCTTTAGCGGCATCGTACCAATCTCGGTGTTCTTGAAATATCTCACACAAATTTTCAGGAGACTTAGGCGGAGACGTCGCGCAACCAGACAAGATGCCGAGACTTGCGCAGAGTAAGATAGTGGAGGGTTTATTCATTAATATCATATTCTTTGGAGAGTTAGCTGGCTCCATGATGTCATAGACTCAGTCTGAGGCAAGCATAAAAAGCTTTTATACGCTTAGAAGATCTAAGCGCTAGGGGGGAATCAATCTGACTTAAATCGCATGTTGCTGGCTTAACGCTTTGGCTATTTCGTTTCGGGACTCAGCTCAAACTGACACTCATGCTCTTCTTGCTGCCACACACCTGGTTCCCAATACCCAGTGTCTTTGCCCATATAACGCTTATCGGTGTGAAATAACGCACCGATATGATAACGCTGATGGCTCTCAACATTGAGCTTAAATACCTTAGGCGTTCGCGCGGCAAGTGTGACCGACAAGCTAGGATCATCAATCAGCTCCGCGACGGTAAACTCATACTCGCCGGGCGCTAGCTGATAATTAGGCTTAGAGACCACTGCCTGACCGTTTAAATGGGTCACGACGACGCGATACCAGTGAGTGCTGGCATCGGGCTGCAAATAACCCGACACAGTGCCACAGCCCAGTGGATCTTCTGGTGAAGCGGCGCAGCCTGATAATAAGGCACTGGCCCCAATCAAAGCTGCGCTGATACGCAAGCGAGTGAAAGAGAATAAGCCCTCTTTCACGACTGAGCTCCAAAGTAATCTTCCAGATAATCATCAAACGAAACTGAACGCTGCGCCGCTTCTAGCTCGGCCTGCTTGTTAAGTGAGCTGGATGCTTCGGCTTGATACTGCGCTATGGTCTCGCTCGACAAGGGATAATCGACAAAGAATTGATAGTATTGCTGTGCCAACGTCATCACCCACTGACCATGATCTTGGCCTTTGTTGATTACGTTTTGCAGCACTTGTCCCGACAGGGTCAAGTTAGGATCTTCAACCGCTTTACGCCAATGGGCTAACGCCACTTGATAATCCGTCGCCTCACCATCGAGCAATACCGCCAAAGGTTGCAAGGCATCAAACAACTCTTCTAACCAAGATTTAAGCGAACGTGAACCGTTTGCGGTTAGTAACTCAAGCCCAGGTTTACGGCCTTCAAGCACCACAGCTTTAAGATTCGCGCTTAATCTCGCCTCTTCGCTGGCTTCAGACTTAGGCGACTCCGTTAATAAACAATAGAGTAGGAATAAATCGAGGAAACGCACTTGGGTCGCCTCAATGCCAATCGGGCTAAATGGATTAACATCTAAAGCACGCACTTCAATGTATTCCACCCCAGCACGGGCTAAGGCTTCTGACGGCTTCTCGCCACTACGCGTCACCCGTTTTGCACGAATTGGCGAGTAGAACTCGTTTTCAATCTGCAATACGTTGGCATTGAGCTGACGATACTCACCATCGACTTTAACGCCGATATTGGCAAAGTTTGCCGAAGGCATTTTGATGGCCGCATTCACGCCAGCCAGATACTCAGGCAAAGAGTTATAGCTGATATTCAGCTCTTCTTGCTCTTTGTTGGTGTAGCCTAAATCGCTCATACGCAACGAAGTCGCAAAGGGCAGATACAAAGTACCGTGGCCCGTTTTTTCAAACTTAAGGTCGGTTTTTTGATCTTTAATGAAAGAGCTACATAATGCCGGTGAGGCACCAAATAAATAAGGTAGCACCCAGACTAAACGGCGGTAGTTACGGATCAAGCCAAAATAGGATTCAGAAATAAAATCATCGTAACTTAACTGCTTATCGCTCAATTCGTACAGGCTTTGCCATAACTCTTGCGATACCGAAAAGTTAAAGTGCACCCCAGAAATAATCTGCATCAAGGCGCCGTAACGATAGGTTAAGCCCTTACGATATAAAGTTTTCATCATACCGGTATTTGATGAACCATAACGGGCAACGGGGATCTGTTTCTCGTCCTTCACATAACAAGGCATGCTCACAGGCCACAAGCGCTGACCATTTAGATGGCGCACGCTGAAAGCATGGGTTTCAGTTAATCCGTTTAGCAGTTGCTCAACATTGTTATGTACCGGAGTAATAAACTCGAGCAAGGCTTCACTGTAATCCGTCGTAATACGCGAATGCATTAACGCTGAGCCTAAGGCTTCAGGATGAGAATCGGTGGCGAGATAACCCGACTCATCAATCCGCAACGCCTCACGTTCTATGCCACGTAACATACCCAAGAGTGCGGTGCGCCCATGGGCGTCCGAGAGATGTTGTACTAATTCATTGAATGACTTCAATTTGCGCTTCTCTAATTGGTGATTCGCTATCGCGACAAGGTTAACAGTCAGACCTTTATTTTGAGGCTTATCTTGCAAAATACGCCTCAAAATAAATCTAAACCTGTCTGTGGGGCAAGCCAAATTCACAACTTGTACTGTTAAAAGCAGACGGTGACAGCTAATGCTGTCACCGTCTTTCGATGTAAATCCGGTAAATATGTGACGAATAGTCGTTAATTAACGTACCCGCCTCTCACCTATATAAGGGCGAAATACCAATTTACAATACTAAAGTTTCAATTGGATAGCCTAATGCCGCTAAATCTGCTTCGATTTTCGCTTTATCTCCCACCACTAGAATCACCATTTTATTGATATCTAGCTCGGAAGCCGCGAGGGCATTGAGTTCATCTTTTGTTACAGTATTAATGATCTTGTCCTGTTGAGTCGTAAAATCTTGGCTCAATTGGTAACGTTGGATCATTCGCATAAAGCCCGCTTTTTGATACGGCGTTTCATAATCAAGTGCTTGGCCTTGCGAGACTGAATTTCGCATAAAGGCAAGTTCAGTATCCGTCATACCCTTTTGCTGGTACGCACTGATTTCTTTTACAAACTCAGTGAGTGCTTTCGCCGTCACATCACTGCGAACGTTACTTGATGCGACAAAATCACCGACTTCAGCGCCGCCCGCAAAACTGGTGCGAGCACCATAGGTATAACCTTTATTCTCACGTAAATTCAGGTTAATACGACTATTGAATGCGCCGCCTAGCGGGTAGTTCATCAGGTAAGATTTAAAGTAATCGCCTGTGGCATCATAGGGCAATGCGCGCTTGGCGATATTGATCACCGATTGCGCCGCGCCAGGTTTATCAATCAGATAAATCGTACCGCCTTTTAATGCTGGGAATGGCTTAAGTGGCGGCACCACAACTGCGGCCCCTTGCCACTGACTCAATCCCGCTAACTTAGGCAATAATACTGATTCAGGTAAATTGGCGACTGTGACGATTTTAGCGTTACCGCCTTGATACTGCTGGGCATAAAACGCTTTTACATCGGCTAACGTGAGCGCCGCGACTGAATCGAGCGTACCTATGTCATTCACGCCTAAGGCATTGTCTTTACCGTATAACAAAGACGACAACGCCGTATCAGCAAGGTAGCTAGGATCGGACTGCATATGCTGGATCTGCTGTAACTGCTGCTGTTTTACTCGGGTAAAGTCCGCTTCGTTGAAGGCTGGCTGGAAGAGTTTTTCTTCCATAATCGCCAGCGTCTCATCTAAATGCGCTGTCAGCGTCGATATTTTGATCGCACTTTGATATTCAGAGGCACTAAAGTCGACTGAACTGCCGAGCATTTCTAACGCTTGCGAAAGCGCTTCACTGCTGCGCTTCTGGCTCGACTCATTGAGCATTTCTGCGGTCAGCGTCGCTAAGCCCGCTTTTTCAACTGGTACCAGTCTATGGCCGCCATTAAGATACACAATTAACTCAACCGTTGGCGTTTCAGTGCTTTGTGTGCCCATGACTTCTATGCCATTGGCTAAGGTTTTTGTCCATATTGTCGGAACCTTTAACACAGGTGCGGCGCCAGATGCGGGCATCTTAGTCCGATCAAAACTTGAAACAAGTTCAGGCTTTGGCAAATCCCCTTCAACCGCCGTTTGCGCAATGGGCAAGGTCGCGGGCGTGAAGTTATCGGCATGGGCGATAAGTGACGTCATACCCTGCGGTACCACACTCATAACCACCATAGGTTTATCTTTGATGTATTGCTTGAACACGCGCATCACATCGTCTTTGGTCACATTGGCATAACGACTCAAATCTGAGGCTATCATATTCGGATTGCCCGACAGCGTTTGGTTCATCGCTAAGGCAGACACTTTGCCAGAAACACTTTGCAGGCTGTAAATGGTATCGGCCTCAAACTGCACTTTAACTTTTTGCAAATCGTCATCGGTAACGCCACGTTGCTCAAACTCCTTAATCGAGTCGAGGATACGTTGTTCCAGATCCGCCAGTTTGCCACCCTTTTCAGGATTAGCTAAAGCATAAATCGACATCTGACACGCCAGCTCTTGGCAAGGGTGGCTGACATTGGCCTGCACGGCATAGCCATCTTTCACCAAGTTTTTATATAACAAGGATGTTTTGCCGCCGCCTAAAATATTGGCTAACAGATCGAGCGCAGCTTCATCAGGATGCCTTGCGTATACGGTTGGAAAACCAATACGGATCAAAGGCAAGTGCACTTGATCTTCCATGGAGATGTAACGCGTTTTGTCTAAGTTAACCAGCGCCTTTTGCTCTAAAGAGACTTCAGGGCCGCGGGGGATTTCACCAAAATATTTGTTTACCCAGGCTAAGGTCTGCATTTCATCAAAATCGCCACCTATGGTCAGGGTTGCATTGTTAGGCCCATACCAACGTTGGAAAAAGTGTTTAACATCATCAACTGTGGCGCGATTAAGATCGTCCGTCCAGCCAATCACAGGCCAAGAATAAGGATGACCGACAGGATACATCGCTTGGCTAAAACGCTCACTCATGCGGCCATAGGGCTGATTGTCGATACGTTGCGCACGCTCGTTTTTCACTGTCTCGCGCTGCACTTCAAATTTTTCACTGGTGAGTGCCGGCAATAAAAAGCCCATACGGTCCGACTCAAGCCACAGCATTTTTTCTAATTGATTGCTGGGTACGGTTTCAAAGTAGTTGGTTCTGTCGGTATTGGTCGTGCCGTTTAAGGTGCCGCCAGCTTCAGTAACCACTTCAAAATGTTGTTCATCGGCGACGTGCTGCGAGCCTTGGAACATCATGTGTTCAAATAAATGCGCAAAACCCGAACGGCCAGCTAATTCTCGGGCAGATCCCACATGATAAGTCACATCGACATGCACTAAGGGATCGGAATCATCTTGATGCAAAATAACCGTTAACCCATTGGCTAATTGGTACTTTTTGTAGGGGATCCCTACTTGCGAATCGGCCAGTTGCACATTTTCAATAAGTTTAACGCCTGCGGGCAAGTTCGCCGTAGTCGTTTCAGATGCACAGCCCGCGAGTGCGGCAGAAATTGCGACCGCTAATATCCATTTCTTCAAAACATTCCCCTCATACATCAATGGGTCAAAAATACAGCTTCATAATCATAGTGCTGTGTATAGTCATCGCTGTGTAGCGTCATAGTCCGCTTAGTCACAGCCCGTAGAGTAAAGTACGCTTAAATGATTAAGCATTGGGATTTATGACTCGCAAAATTGGCACTAAGTTCCTATCTATACAGTAAATTCAGTCTAAACGGAAAACACTCCCCGCCCTTGACCATTAAATGCATCCTAGCGCCATCATGCCATCCATTGCAGCACGGCAGCGGCAATAATTAAGTAACGAATTGTTTTACCAATTAAAATCATCACCAAAGAGGGGATTAACGCTAACCTCAACCAACCCGCCAATAAACAGAGAATATCGCCGACAACTGGTGCCCATGAGAGTAACAACGCCCATACGCCGTAGCGTTCAATCAAGGCGAGCCCCTTTGCGTGTTTACCTTTCGCTAACGCTTCTGGTGATTTTGCTAGACGGCCTAAGCGGCCTAAATAGAAACTGGTCATCGCACCCAAGGTGTTGCCAATGCTAGCCACCACGACCAGCGCAACCCAAGCCTCTGGGGTTTTGTTTAATAACGCCACGAGTAAGACTTCAGATCCTCCCGGTAACAATGTCGCCGCTAAAAAAGCGCCGGAGAACATAATGCTTAACTCAGTCATAATGGCTTACTCAATGATAAATCTCTCTTTTTACATTCAATGCAATTATGCTTGCCTAAAGTTAATTGAATGTTTCACTTAATCTTTTTACAACAAACTCATTTATCACAATAAGTTATAAGAAAAACGGTTTGTTATAACCCTAGCTATGTCGATACAATGGTTTAACTATGGCAATCAATGACCCTGCGCATGACTGAGCGCGCGTTAACATCACGCTCAACTCGTTGAATACGAATCCTATCATCGCAGGTCTATTGGCTCACTCTTAATTTATTTTTCTGGAATATGCATGATCCTTCAAACCATTAGCCGCATTCCGTTTTGGCAAAAAGTCTTAGCAGGCTTTATCTTAGGTGCGCTCGTTGGCGTTATTTTAGGTGAAAGCGCCACAGTGCTAAAACCACTCGGTGATCTGTTCATTGGCGCCATTAAGATGTTGGTCGCACCTTTGGTCTTTTGTGCCATTGTCGTCAGTATCACATCGCTCGGCTCGCAAACTAGCCTAAAACGCTTGAGCCTTAAAACCTTAGGCATGTTCATGCTGACAGGCACAATTGCCTCGTTGATTGGCTTAGCCGTAGGCTCAATGATCGACATGGGCGGCACTATGCAGCTCACGGCAACGGAAGTGCGCGAGCGTAATATTCCCGGTTTCGCACAAGTGTTGCTCGACATGATCCCTGTCAATCCTTTCGCTTCACTCGCTGAAGGTAAGGTACTGCAAATTATCGTGTTTGCCGCGTTAGTGGGTATCGCTATTAACAAAGTCGGCGAGAAAGCTGAGCCGCTAAAACGCACCATAGAAGCAGGCGCTGAAGTCATGTTCCAACTGACTCGCATGGTCTTAAAACTCACCCCTATCGGCGTGTTTGGTTTAATGGCATGGGTTGTGGGTGAATACGGTTTATCAACCTTACTGCCTTTAGGTAAGTTTATCGGGGCTATCTACATTGCCGCTTTTATCCACATCATCTTTGTCTACGGTGGCTTAGTAAAATTTGTCGGCGGTTTAAGCCCACTGCAATTTTTCCGCAAAGCTATGCCAGCGCAGTTAGTCGCCTTTAGTACTTCTTCAAGTTTCGGCACTTTACCTGCGAGCACCCGTGCAGTCGAAACCATGGGCGTATCAAAGCGTTATAGCGCCTTTGTGATGCCATTAGGTGCGACCATGAACATGGACGGCTGTGGGGGTATTTATCCTGCGATTGCCGCTATCTTCATCGCCCAAATTTACAATATTCCGCTCGATACACTGGACTATGTAATGATTGCCGTGACTGCAACCGTGGCTTCTGTTGGCACCGCTGGCGTGCCAGGAAGTGCAATGGTGATGTTAACTGTGACCTTAGGTGTGATTGGTCTGCCACTTGAAGGCATTGCCTTTATCGCCGCGATTGACCGTATCATCGATATGATCCGCACAGCAACGAACGTGACGGGCGATATGATGACAGCTGTCGTGATTGGTAAATCAGAAAATGAACTCGATGAAGCGCAATTCTATTCGAACGATAACCAAGACGTTACACCAGTAAGTTCGCAGCAATAGCAATACTGGATCGAAGCCACTGCGCTAAACCATCAGTAACATTAGGTAAATTACGCAGATGATGTAAATCAAGAGACCGCTTGGCGGTCTTTTTTTTATCCAGCAAACAACGGTGAAACTGTCGACCTTAAAGCATCAATCAACTCCAACAATCCTCATCGGCTGTAAAATAGGTTACCCAAATAAGATCAAGCTGTTAGACTCTGAAACAACTCTAACTCACACTCTAGCAGAACAGACAATGACGAGACTCTTCCTTATCCCGCTGATCCTATGTTTGTTTTGGGCGTTATTTTTAAAAGCCAACAAACTCACACTAAAACAAGGCCGACGAGGTTTTATCTACATTATCGGCATAAGTGGCGGGCTGATTTTAATCCTCATCACGTTAATGTGGTTAACGGCTTAGCAAAAGGCCAACTCAATATCGAGTTGGCCTTAGTGATAAGACTGTACTAACAATTGGAAGATGTTCAAAGCTCAGTTAACCCCAATCGGTTAACTCAGTGATTAACCCCGTCCATTACCCAAGAACGGCAAGTAAAATCCCCGCAGCGACTGCCGAACCTAACACACCCGCCACATTGGGCCCCATTGCATGCATCAGCAGGAAGTTATGTTGATTCGCTTCTAATCCCACTTTATTGACGACTCGCGCCGCCATAGGCACAGCCGACACCCCCGCCGCGCCAATCAGCGGATTCACTTTACCACCCGACAGCTTGCACATGAGTTTTGCCATCAACACACCCGCGGCAGTTCCAACGCTAAAAGCCAAGGCACCCAACACCAAAATCCCTAAGGTTTCCAGCCGCAGAAATTGATCCGCGGATAACTTAGAACCCACAGCTAACCCTAAGAAAATCGTGACGATATTAATAAGCTCGTTCTGCGCCGTTTTCGATAATCTATCCACCACGCCCGATTCGCGCATCAAATTACCAAGGCAAAACATGCCCACTAACGGCGTGGCCGCAGGTAAGAAGAGAATCGTTAATCCCAGCACCATCAAAGGGAAAATGATCTTTTCCTTCTTGCTGACTTCGCGCAGCTGCTCCATTTTAATTTCGCGCTCAGCTTGGGTTGTCAGTAAGCGCATGATCGGCGGTTGAATAATAGGGACTAACGCCATATAGGAATAAGCCGCGACCGCAATCGCACCCAATAACTCAGGCGACAGCTTTGAAGCGAGGAAAATCGCCGTCGGCCCATCGGCGCCGCCGATAATCGCAATGGCCGCCGCATCCTTCATAGTGAACTCAAAGCCCGGCACTAGGTTCAGCGCTATCGCACCTATCAGTGTCGCGAAAATCCCAAACTGCGCCGCCGCCCCTAGTAACAGAGTTTTAGGATTCGCAATCAGAGCACTAAAGTCGGTCAACGCACCGACGCCCATAAAGATCAACAGAGGAAACACCCCAGTCTCAATCCCCACATGATAGGCGTAATACAGCATGCCACCTTCTTCGGTAAATCCCGCATGGGGAATGTTCGCCAGTACTGCGCCAAAACCAATGGGCAACAATAACAAAGGCTCAAACCCACGCACTATGGCGAGATACAAGAGCAAAGCGCCCACTGCCATCATCAACACTTGCCCGCCAGTAAAATGGGCAATACCTGTCTCGGCCCAAAAAGCCATTAAACCTTCCATAATGACTCCTACGCCAAGGCCAATAATTGAGAACCCACTGACACTGAGTCGCCTTCTTTCACCCAGAGCTTAGCGATAATGCCATCGCCCTGAGCACGAATTTCTGTTTCCATCTTCATCGCCTCAAGGATGATCACGACATCGCCTTCACACACTCTATCGCCTGGCGAAACATGAACTTTGAAGATGTTGCCCGACAGAGGCGCGCTCATTTCAAGCCTAATTTCACCATGGTTTGTTGATAGCGCAGTGCTCGCCGTAGCAGTTTGCACAGCTTGCACACTTTGGCCCTGTGGCTGAATTTGCGAGATCTCCCCACCCGCGGCGACTTCGACCACATAATCTTGCCCTTCGACAGTTACCGTGTAAGTTTCAGGGGCGCGATCCACAGCATTAGTAGCAAGTGCCGACGCCAGCTCAGGCTTAGGCTCGAAGGCGCTCGGATTGTCACGATTCTTTAAGAACTGCAATCCTATTTGTGGAAAGAGTGCATAGGTCAGCACATCATCGTCATGCTCTGAGGATAAGCGAATGCCTTGTTCCTGCGCTTTCTCTACCAACTCAAGCCGTAACTTAGCCAGTTCAGGCGTTAATAGATCCGCAGGGCGACAGGTAATGGCTTGCGCCCCTTGCAAGACTCTGGCTTGCAAGGCGGCATCGACTGGCGCAGGCGTTGCGCCATACTCGCCCTTAAGCACGCCCTCAGTCTCTTTGGTCAGTGACTTATAACGCTCACCCATCAACACATTAATGACTGCCTGCGAGCCAACAATTTGCGATGTGGGCGTCACTAACGGCAAGAAACCTAAATCAGCACGTACGCGGGGAATTTCTTCCAATACCGAGTCCATCTTATCGGCCGCGCCTTGCTCCTTTAATTGGCTCTCCATATTGGTCAGCATGCCACCAGGTACTTGGGCGCGTAAAATACGCGAATCTATGCCTTTCAGCGCACCTTCAAACTTAGCGTACTTCTTACGCACTTCACGGAAATAAGCGGCAATCTCCTCAAGCAACACCATGTCGTAACCCGTGGCACGTTCAGTATCTTCCACCATAGCGATAACAGTTTCAGTTGCAGTATGTCCATAGGTTTGACTCATCGACGAAATTGCCGTATCGAGCACATCGATGCCCGCTTCAATGGCCTTCTGATAAGTTGCGGTACTTAATCCGGTCGTCGCATGACAATGCATAGATAACACAAGTTGCGTTTGGGATTTTAGTCGGCTAATCAGCTCAAACGCTTCCATCGGCTTAAGTAAGCCCGCCATATCTTTGATGCACAAAGAATCACAACCCATATCTTCGAGACGTTTTGCCATATCAACCCACGTCTCTATGGTATGCACTGGACTCGTGGTATACGAAATCGTCCCCTGCGCATGGCCGCCAACTTGGCGCACCGCTTTCACCGCAGTCTCGAGGTTGCGAACATCGTTCATCGCATCGAAAATACGAAATACATCAACGCCATTAGTGTGGGCGCGCTCAACAAAACGCGTGACTAAATCATCGGCATAATGGCGATAACCTAAGAGGTTTTGGCCACGCAGCAACATTTGCTGCGGCGTATTCGGCATGGCCTTTTTCAGCTCACGAATTCGATCCCAAGGATCTTCACCAAGATAACGAATGCAGGCATCAAACGTCGCCCCACCCCAAGATTCCAGTGACCAGAAGCCGATCTTATCGAGTAATGGCGTAATCGGTAACATGTCATCAAGGCGTAAGCGCGTCGCTAAAATAGATTGATGCGCGTCCCGCAAAACGACATCAGTTAAAAATAATGGCTTAGCTACTGCCGCCGTAGAATTAGATACAAAAGTCATACTGCTCCCCATTACTTAATCTGTGAACGATACTGCTTTACCGCTAGTGAAATCGCAGCGACCACATTTGGGTCTAAAGGCTTAACATCTGATTGTGCTACTCTCTGCTGGCTTTTAGCATGATTTGTCGCAAAACGTGCAGATGCAGCATCCACCGCACACCAGCGCGCAACCAAATGGATCCCAAGGATTAGTACACTTAAAAATAAATACACTAAGCCCATCCCCAAAAACATAATGCCAACGGCATCCAATAAAGATTGCGTTACATCCTCCATAGCTCCCCTACCCCTTACTCTCTCGATCCCTACCCACAGTACGATTACCCCAAAACCATCCGCTATCGCATTACAAATTCAACATTCAATCGGTTGAGCGGTTTACAAACGATGGGCCTCTCGTAGACAGACCTATAGCGACCACCACACCAAAGAGAATTTGAATAAAAAATCACATTAAAAAACTAAAAAGTCACACAACAAGAAAACCAGCTTGAACTAAACCCAGTGCAAACATAACCAATTGATAACAAAAACACCATGCAAATGTAAATTGGTCTTACCAATATTGAGTAAACCAAAAGACTATCAATCACTAATCCTCAGAAATCGAGCAATTAAATCAATATTCCATAATGAAACAGCCACAATGCTAGAGTTAAATCGAAAGGATGTCCTAGGCTAAAAAATGATTCCTAAATTGAAAACAACGAACATAGGAATAAACCAAGTGAAAAAGTATGCAAATTTCACAATCCAAGTTACTGCTATTTGATTCTGGTAGAAGATAAAAAAGGAATGTCGTTCTGAAGGAATTGATTGAAGAAGAGGAATGGGGTCAATCTAACAAATTAAATCATCCATTTTGACAACTTAGATGTCCCCTTTATACCAACACAAAGCGGTGCTAGAGGCTCAATACGGTTTGTTGTGGAGCGGCTATCTTGAAAGATAAGCCACAGTGCTACCCGAGGTAGACCTTAGGCTCTTAGCTATTCGCAGGATTAATACCAATCGTATTTAATATCTGTTCATTCAGCGGGAATTCAACGCGCTTTAAACAAGGCAAAGGCTTGAAGGCATAGTGGTGCTCTGTCGAAAGCCTTAAACGCAGTATAAAGCGCGTTGCCATGCCGTTAACAGTTAGCCGACCTTTCTGCATCAATGTGCCTTGGATTGAGATACCTGTGAGGCTCTGAACTGATTAGATATTTAATGTGATTGGTATAAGCAATAGGACAAGAACGAAATAAGGAAGCCTAAGATAGACAAGGAACTCAGCAATTAAAAAATGAGCTGGTGAGCTGGTGAGCTGGTGAGCTGGTGAGTAAAAATAGTGGGGAAACATGCAAGTTGGAAGAAAAATATATCAATTTCTGCAAATTACAGACGAAAAAAAGCCAGCTTATTCAGCTGGCTTCGTTACATCTCAATGAGATAATTAAGCGCTTGGCGATGACCTACTCTCACATGGGGAGACCCCACACTACCATCGGCGCGTTTGCGTTTCACTTCTGAGTTCGGGATGGGATCAGGTGGTTCCACAAGGCTATTGTCACCAAGCAAATTCTG
>NZ_JALBYT010000070.1:0-1425 GCF_022690845.1 Shewanella sp. N2AIL
GTGGCGCTGACAGGGTAAGTGCCATCGGCCAAGGTGGTGCCGGTTAAGTCGATGCTCCAGTTACCGCTGGCATCAATCACCAAGCCGTTGGCGGTGGTGTAGACCACGCCATTGATGGTGACGGCCAAGGTGCTGTTGTCACCTAAATCGACCGTGCCGTTGAAGACTAAGGTGTTGTCATTGGTGATGAAGTCGCTGCCCGAGGCGCCGGTGTCATCGGTAATGCTGGTGATCGCCACGGTGTTGCCGTCGCCATCTTGGTCAATCTTAGTATCAATCACCACGTCTTGGGTGACGGTTTTGCTGTTGCCCGCCAGGTCAGTGACCGTGGCGCTGACAGGGTAAGTGCCATCGGCCAAGGTGGTGCCGGTTAAGTCGATGCTCCAGTTACCGCTGGCATCAATCACCAAGCCGTTGGCGGTGGTGTAGACCACGCCATTGATGGTGACGGCCAAGGTGCTGTTGTCACCTAAATCGACGGTACCGTTAAACACTAAGGTGTTGTCATTGGTGATGAAGTCGCTGCCCGAGGCGCCGGTGTCATCGGTAATGCTGGTGATCGCCACGGTGTTGCCGTCGCCATCTTGGTCAATCTTAGTATCAATCACCACGTCTTGGGTGACGGTCTTGCTGTTACCGGCCAGGTCAGTGACGGTGGCGCTGACAGGGTAAGTGCCATCGGCCAAGGTGGTGCCGGTTAAGTCGATGCTCCAGTTACCGCTGGCATCAATCACCAAGCCGTTGGCGGTGGTGTAGACCACGCCATTGATGGTGACGGCCAAGGTGCTGTTGTCACCTAAATCGACGGTACCGTTGAAGACTAAGGTGTTGTCATTGGTGATGAAGTCGCTGCCTGAGGCGCCGGTGTCATCGGTAATGCTGGTGATCGCCACGGTGTTGCCGTCGCCATCTTGGTCAATCTTGGTATCAATCACCACGTCCTGGGTGACGGTCTTGCTGTTGCCAGCCAGGTCAGTGACGGTGGCGCTGACAGGGTAAGTGCCATCGGCCAAGGTGGTGCCGGTTAAGTCGATGCTCCAGTTACCGCTGGCATCAATCACCAAGCCGTTGGCGGTGGTGTACACCACGCCATTGATGGTGACGGCCAAGGTGCTGTTGTCACCTAAATCGACGGTACCGTTGAACACTAAGGTGTTGTCATTGGTGATGAAGTCGCTGCCCGAGGCGCCGGTGTCATCGGTAATGCTGGTGATCGCCACGGTGTTGCCGTCGCCATCTTGGTCAATCTTGGTATCAATCACCACGTCTTGGGTGACGGTTTTGCTGTTGCCGGCCAAGTCAGTGACGGTGGCGCTGACAGGGTAAGTGCCATCGGCCAAGGTGGTGCCGGTTAAGTCGATGCTCCAGTTACCGCTGGCATCAATCACCAAGCCGTTGGCAGTGGTGTACACCACGCCATTGATG
>NZ_JALBYT010000071.1:0-1351 GCF_022690845.1 Shewanella sp. N2AIL
TACACCACTGCCAACGGCTTGGTGATTGATGCCAGCGGTAACTGGAGCATCGACTTAACCGGCACCACCTTGGCCGATGGCACTTACCCTGTCAGCGCCACCGTCACTGACCTGGCGGGCAACAGCAAGACCGTCACCCAGGACGTGGTGATTGATACAAGCTCTGCCAATTCATCGCCAACAGTAATCATTTCAGAAGACATCAACAATGATGGCTTTATTAACAATGACGAACTCAATGGCCAAATAAACATTGCAGTCACCTTAAGTGCAGGTACAGAAGTTGGCGACTCTCTAGTAGTAACGGACCAAGCAGGCAATGAGTTGTTCAACGGGATAATAACCCAAGCTATGTTAGACAATGGTTTAGCGCTAGCGATTGATGCCCCTGCGATTGGAACCAACTTAGTTATAAGCGCCGAAGTCACAGATAAGGCAGGAAATACTTCATCCGGACAAGATCAGGCTAGCTTAACCAATACTCAGAGTGACACTCTGGAAATAGCCGAAGACAGTATTGGTACTGGAAATGTACTCACTAATGATGTTGGCAATACTTCAGTTGTCAGTTTCAGCCTTGATACGAACAAAGATGGAATCCAAGAAAACTTCGCTGTTGGCCAAACAGCAGTGATTCTTGGAGTGGGTAGCATTACACTAAATGCCGATGGTAATTATAGCTTTACACCAGCGGTAAATTACGATGGTCCAGTACCAGAACTCACCTATGTCACTAACACTGGAGAGTCAAATACATTAACAATCAAGATCTCCCCAGTAGATGATGTGCCTGTGATTGCTGGCGACGATGTCGGCGCGGTCACTGAAGATGCCACCGATCCAGTTCTGACTGACAGCGGCACCTTAACCATTACCGATGCCGACAGCGGCCAAGCGGTATTCCAAGCGGGCAACGGCGTTGCTAGCAATGGCGCGCTCGGCAGCCTGACTATCGATGCGGCGGGCAACTGGACTTACAACGTCGATAACGCCGACGTGCAATATCTGGCTGAAGGCGAAACTAAGGTCGAAACCTTTGTGGTGTTGAGCCAAGACGGCACTGAGCACACGGTCACCATCACCATTACCGGCACCAACGATGTGCCTGTGATTGCTGGTGACGATGTTGGCGCGGTCACTGAAGATGCCACCGATCCAGTTCTGACTGACAGCGGCACCTTAACCATTACCGATGCCGACAGCGGCCAGGCGGTATTCCAAGCGGGCAACGGCACTCCAAGTGTTGGCGCGCTCGGCAGCCTGACTATCGATGCGGCGGGCAACTGGACTTACAACGTCGATAACGCCGACGTGCAATATCTGGCTGAAGGCGAAACCAAGGTCGAAACCT
>NZ_JALBYT010000072.1:0-1328 GCF_022690845.1 Shewanella sp. N2AIL
GGACCAAACCTTTATTCAGTCTACAGTAACTACAAAATTAAATTGGGTGTTACCACTTAAATCCAATGAAGCACCTATCGTCTCAGCCATTTTAAGGTCAAAACCGAAACTCAAATCAAAACTTTCACTAATACTGAATATTCCATTTTTAGCCTCATCGACTAGCGAAATAAGATGCGGAAATTCATTAATCCATATGTACTCAGTCTTCTTTTCTGATGGCTTAAGAGGCGCTGAACATTTTATCTTTACTGTATAGTCACTACTTAAATCTAGGGTGGTTTTGCCGTCTAAGAGTAATCCTTCAACCACACCTTTAACACTTAAAGAACCTGTTTTAATTGATTTAATACTCAAATCCAGTTCTTTTACATTCAGATGTGCACGCAAGTAGTAAATTATATCCCCTATCATTTCTCGGATTATATACTTATGAAATTTACTTGCAGGGACTAATACGTTAGTTCTCGTCTCTTTAGGATGACGTATGTAATATTGATCATCTTGCCAGCTACCACCAAAGGCTTCAACAAAACGGTCTATCTCTGTCTTGTCAGATAAGACATAAAACCCTTCTCTCTTAAAATCCTTGTAATTTTTAAAAGGGTTACCAATAGATGCAGTGGCTAGAGGCAGATCCGGTTTTTTAAATTTGTTATTTATCTTACCAAAAATGCTTCTATCTATCCGATACACTTTAAGCATGCAAAAAATCCTTTTATAAAAAAAGATATAATAACATGGTGTTATTATATCTGTGTAGGGATACTTTAAATGTTAAAAATGATAGATGCATCATTAGAACGACCATATCGCCTAATTGAGGTTCCAGGGCCGGATTATACATTGTTAGATTGGTTAACAACACCTATCCAGTCGAACGAATTTCATTCGATTATGGATGATTTATATAAATCAATACTGTCGCATTAAGTCGATTAAAGAACAAAACAGCTAAATGTTAAGAGAATTTACAAAGCATAATCTCACCCTGATTGAGGTTCTGCGCTAAATCCAGTGAAACCGTAATTTGTGAATGCAGAACATTAGTAAATCTAGTCGTTTAACCTATTTCCGTGACGTCGTTGACGATTCAGCCAAACAACGACACAGTCATCACTAACCCAAAAACTCTGCGCTAAAATGGACATAAATCAATGCTATATTGCTAAAGACATAGCAGGCACTATAAGGTAACAATCGTGACTCACGACTAAGTTTGAAGTAAATACCATTGGTATTGAGGCTCCTTTCTTGTGTTTTAAGCTCGAGTCAATGCAGCTTAGTCAAATCCATCATATGAATATTTTTTCGGACCTCAATATGAG
>NZ_JALBYT010000074.1:0-1266 GCF_022690845.1 Shewanella sp. N2AIL
GTCGAGGTTACGAATAGCGATAGCTGGAGTAGTCATAATGATCTACCTGCAAAAAGTAGTAATAGATCAGAATGACCGATCGCCGTCAAGTTTTTTAAATCGAAAATTAGGTGCGGAATGACGGTTTTAATGCTTAATTTATTGCCTTGATATACAAGGTTTGCAGTCTTAACTCATGTTTAGTTTTGTATAGCAACCATCAATATCTATCGGCTATGCCAATGGATGATATTAATCATTAAATCTAGTCCGTTTTAGCGTTGGATTTATTTCAAAATGATGAAGGCTAAATTACGTTTTAATGATATCAGTCATCTGTTAAAGCGCCGCGTTCTTTATATTTTATTGGGTATCACATACTGAATAATATCATCAAAATATCACATTAAAATATTGATTATTATTTATTCGCATTAGTGCTTTGGCTGTGTCTATGTGTATTACTCTTACTGTTTGTTTTCATTTGGCTAATACTTTCTAATTATTACCTTGTTCTGCTAGGTGAACAGTGCCATGTCCATAATCATTTACTCATCAATGTGTTACATTGGCAATGTGCGATCTTGCCCTCTTTTTTTACGCATTCAACTCTGAAATAATCCGCCCGCACGTTAATAGAAGTTAGCGGCAATATTATAATAATGGGGTTGATGATATGGATAATGTTAATAAGTTAACGGCGATTTCTTTAGCTGTCGCAGCGGCTTTGCCTATGATGGTAAGCGCAGATGTGATGATTACCGAATATGTTGAAGGTAGCGCAAATAATAAAGCGATTGAAATTTATAATAATGGCACTGCAGCAGTTGATTTGACTGGCTATAAGCTAGTTCAATATAAAAATGGCAGTACAGTTGCAACAGACATGGCGTTATTAGATGGTCAGACTATCGGTGCCAAAAAGTTAAAGGTTATTAAACATCCAAGCGCTGCTTTAGGTTTGGCTGCTGAAGTTGATGCAATTAATGGTAGTGCTATTTATTTTAACGGTGAGGATGCAGTCGCACTCCTTAAGGATAGTGTGGTTGTCGACATTATCGGGAGCCTGCCTAGATCAAAGGATTGGGGCATTGACGCTACTTTTATACGCAAGTTAGATTCGCTCGAGGCTAATAGTGTTTTCAATGCCGCCCAGTGGGCAGGGCAACCGCATGAGTGTTTAAAATTCGTCCAACTGCAACCCTGCTAATAGAACCGATTCTAAATATTCAGGTTTCATCCAAGCTCTTTTCTGTTTCGCTGGAATGCTTCCTTTAGAAGGTTCAG
>NZ_JALBYT010000075.1:0-1207 GCF_022690845.1 Shewanella sp. N2AIL
CCAATTTGACGGACGGTGTCAATTATGATCTTATGCTCTCTTTTTCTTATAGAGAGCATCAGAGTATGTACCTTGAAGCCTTCACGTCTCATTTCAACTCGATTGCTGACAGCCGACAATCTGCCAAAGTAACTTACCCATTGCATGATGTATTGTTCGTCACTCTGTGTGGTGTGATTGCTGGGGCCGAAGGCTGGTCAGAAATCCATGACTATGCTGCCGGACATCATAACTGGTTTAAAGAAAAGGGAATTCTGACCGAAGGTGTCCCTGTCGATGACACCATTGCACGTATTATCTCTCGTATCGAGCCGGAACAGTTCCGACTGTGCTTCGCCAATTGGATGCGAGCCATTCATGAGATGAGTGATGGTCATCTTATTGCTATCGATGGTAAAACGCTTCGTGCCTCATACAATCGTGAAGAGCGGCGCTCAACCATTCATATGGTCAATGCGTTTGCCTGTGCCAATAAAGTGGTGCTGGGGCAAGTAAAAACTGCAAATAAATCCAATGAGATAACCGCAATCCCAGCACTGCTCCAGTTGTTAGATATAGAAGGAGCACTGGTATCAATCGACGCTATGGGTTGCCAGACAGAGATTGCAACGCAGATAGTCGAGCAAGGAGGTGACTACTTACTTGCAGTGAAGGCGAATCAAAGTTCATTACATGAGGCCGTGGTTAGTGCTTTCAGTGAAGCGCGCAACAATCCTCTTGATGGACTCGTTATTGAAAAGAATAGAGGCCGTATCGAGGCAAGAGCCTACTATGTAATGCCTGCAAGCCAGCTCCAAGCTAAATTCTCTAAGTGGATGAAATTGAACACATTAGGTATGTGTTTGAGTTATCGGCATACGAAAGGGAAAGAGGCGGAGCTGAGCTACCGTTACTATATCAGTTCAGCCACACTCGATGAGCAACAGTTAGCCGATTCAGTTCGTGGTCATTGGGGTATTGAGAACTGCTTACACTGGGTGCTAGATGTCTCAATGAAAGAAGATAGTTGCCAGATTTATCAACATCATGGGGCTGAAAATTGGGCCATGCTTAGGCAAATATCACTGAATATGCTTAGGGCTGAACCTTCTAAAGGAAGCATTCCAGCGAAACAGAAAAGAGCTTGGATGAAACCTGAATATTTAGAATCGGTTCTATTAGCAGGGTTGCAGTTGGACGAATTTTAAACACTCATGCGGTTGCCCTG
>NZ_JALBYT010000076.1:0-1004 GCF_022690845.1 Shewanella sp. N2AIL
ATAAAAACCATAGCATCATCGAAGCTGCAAAGGCGATGAACGTAGGTAAGTCCACTATGGATAAATGGGTGAGACAGTTAAAACTAGAACGCCAGGGTGGCACACCAAAAGCATCTCCGATTACCCCAGAACAAATTGAAATCCGTGAACTGAAGAAACAAATAGCGCGTCTTGAGGAGCATAATCTAATCCTAAAAAAGGCTACCGCTCTCTTGATGTCAGACTCGATGAACAATTTACGCTGATCAGCGCACTCAAGCAGAGCCACTCTATTCTCACAATTTGTAATGCATTCAAAGTGCATCGAAGTAGCTATAAATATTGGCTAAAAAGAAAAGAACATATCGATGCTGATTTTACAATTTTATGCAGTGAAGTGAAGGCCGCGCATCGTATTAGTCATGGCTCTGCCGGTGCTCGAACGATAGCGCAATTAGTGACTAACAAAGGGATCTGTCTCAGTCGTTATCGAGCCCGTAATCTAATGAAAAAGCTTGGGTTATTGAGCTGTCAGCAGCCTAAACATTCTTATAGGAAAGCTGCACAAGAGCATGTAGCGATCCCGAATACGCTTAATCGACAGTTTGCCGTAACTCAACCAGATCAAGTGTGGTGTGGCGATGTGACGTATGTTTGGGTCGGTAATCGTTGGGCATATTTAGCGGTTGTTCTAGACCTGTTTTCCCGTAAACCTGTTGGGTGGGCTTTGTCATTATCACCTGACAGCGAGCTGACCTGTAAAGCCTTGAAAATGGCATTTGAGTTAAGGAGGAAACCTGAGAATGTGATTTATCACAGCGATCAAGGTTCACATTACACAAGCTTGAAATTCAGACAATTAATATGGCGTCTTCAGATTGAGCAAAGTATGAGTCGCCGCGGGAATTGTTGGGATAACGCACCAATGGAGCGTTTCTTTAGAAGTTTGAAATCTGAGTGGATACCCGCCAGTGGTTATGGGAATTTTACAGAAGCAGATAAAGAGATCACAAATTACATCACTG
>NZ_JALBYT010000077.1:0-884 GCF_022690845.1 Shewanella sp. N2AIL
TAGGGCCTGTTGATCTTTGCTGTTCATAATTTAGCCAACCCACATTGGCAGCCATATAAGGCAGCAAGCCAAGGCCAGTGTACTTGCATAATTCCGGGCTAATTTATCATACCTTGTTGCTACTGAGCGGTAATGTTTTAGCCTGGCAAACACGTTCTCAACCAGATGGCGATATTTGTACAGACACCAGTCAATATCGCAATTACCAATCTTCGAATTACGCTTGCGCGGTATGTTAGGGACGCCCTTTTTTTCTCGGATCTGCTCTCGTATCTTCTCGCTATCATAGCCCCGGTCAGCGATAACGTGTTCGGCATCAGGCAGTTGTTTTAGTAATTCTATGGCTGCTTTACTGTCATGAACCTCACCGCCTGTCACAATAAAATCTATTGGCAAGCCGCAACTATCCACTGCCATATGGATTTTCGTCGTGTTACCACCACGACTTTTCCCAATCGCTTCTTTATCTTCTGAGCGAGCACCTGTCGCATGCTGATGCGCTTTGACGATGCTGCCGTCTATAAATTCCCACTCTAAATCAGCCAATTGCCTTAACTCTGCGAATAGCTGCATTAGAATGCCTTTTTTAGACCACAGGTTAAAACGCCGGTAGATGGCGCTCCAATCTCCAAAAGCTTCTGGCACATCGCGCCAAGGGCAACCGACCCGCATCCGATACAAAATGCCTTCGAAAGTATTTCTGTGTTCCGGCTTGTCATATACGCGGCCCGTTTTAAGCATCAATCTGATTAGCTTTGACCAGTACTCGTCTGTTAACATTGTTCTTGGCATGATGGGTTGTCATGGTTAGTTTTTGGCGAAAGTAATTATACCAGCCCATCATGCTGTCTAATAATCCATCACGAAAGATCAACAAGCCCTAG
>NZ_JALBYT010000078.1:0-758 GCF_022690845.1 Shewanella sp. N2AIL
CAAAGAATAATTTACTTTTGAATATTCAAGACACTTAATAAAGTGTTTGAGAACTCATGATGCAAACGTTTCCACGTTTACATCGTTTTGTAATTAATCACATGACAGACTCATGCAATTAAATACTATCAGCTTTCCAAATTGTTAAAGAGCGGGCTTAAAAAAGCCAAAGATAATTTTTAAGTTTATCTTTGGCATCTCTATCCATAATGCATATGCCTTATTACTTTGCAATAAAGTCAGAATAAGGTGTAAATGGTGGAGCTATGCGGGATCGAACCGCAGACCTCCTGCGTGCAAGGCAGGCGCTCTCCCAGCTGAGCTATAGCCCCATTTACATGCAGTGCGAGTAAGTAAGATGTTCCAAACCTCTAAAAGGATTGGTTTGCCAAATCAAGTTATCCGCGGCAAATTAACGCGACGTTTAGTTCACTAAACGAGTGTTAATTTAACAAAGGAGAACGAAGATTTGGTGGGTCAGAGTGGACTTGAACCACCGACCTCACCCTTATCAGGGGTGCGCTCTAACCAGCTGAGCTACAGACCCATCTTTGATGAACCTATTTAACTAGGTTTATCTTTTACTCTTTCTTCTATCAAGCAAATCTGTGTGAACACTCAACAAACATTAAGTTAGTCGTATAGGTAAGGAGGTGATCCAGCCCCAGGTTCCCCTAGGGCTACCTTGTTACGACTTCACCCCAGTCATGAACCACAAAGTGGTGAGCGCCCCCCCGAAGGTTAAGCTACCCACTTCT
>NZ_JALBYT010000079.1:0-690 GCF_022690845.1 Shewanella sp. N2AIL
TTAGACTTCCAAGCCACGGAGCGTTTCCACCAGTACATGGCGCATCATAATCGGTGCTTTGCGGATAAAGAATTAATCCATACCTCTCACACCTAAATCCTAGATCGCTGGGTCTGTTACATTAACTAGACCCACGATTATCTCCCCAATCTTTGTGCTCACTGGTTTCTTGCATAAAAGTTTCCATCTTATACCTTGTCGTCGCAGCAACTCCTGTCACATGCCTGTCTCGGTCTCTAAAACTAAGTGCATTCAATTCACACGACATTATCACCTCAGCACTAATAGTTGATCTCTGATATCCCCTAAAGCATTAGAGTTCATGCTATGAGGCAATAGATTCGTTAGCCTTTAGCTTAGGTTTGGTGCCTAGTGTCGTGGCTTAGTGAAATTGTTCTATTTGGTTGCTATCAGTTTTACGCCAATGTTGCTGATTTTGATTACTGAAATTATTTTATCGGTGAGTATGAAGAATGATGTTCTGGCTTTATTTGCAGAAGAAGATTTAGCGCATGAGTACTTGCTGATACTTTTCTGCGATTGGTGAGACATTCGCATTACCGGATATAGACAGGGCTAGCTAATGCTGAATTTCAGATATGAAAAAGCCGCTTTAATTTCTTTAAGCGGCTAATCAAAAAAATTGGTGGCCCCTCACGGACTTGAACCGTGGACCTAACGATTATGAGT
>NZ_JALBYT010000007.1:0-148886 GCF_022690845.1 Shewanella sp. N2AIL
TCAACACGCTCTACAACGCGTAATTTAAAGGCTAAGGTGTAATCTCGTTGTGTGCGCTTACGGCTTGAGTTAATTGATGTTGTCATAAAGAAGTCCTCTTTATGTCAACGTATTTCAGGACGGGACAGATAAAGCAAAAAAGCCCTGACGTGAGTCAGGGCTTTTCTGTTTTTTGGTACCCGAGGCCAGACTTGAACTGGCACGCTGTTACCAGCGAGGGATTTTAAATCCCTTGTGTCTACCGATTCCACCACTCGGGCAAACTCTTCATATTAACGACGGGAATCATGTCATTAATATCTTTATCTTTGGAGGCGCGACCCGGAGTCGAACCGAGATCGACGGATTTGCAATCCGCAGCATAGCCATTCTGCCATCGCGCCCATACTGCCAAATTTATTAGATTTGGAGCGACATATCGGGTTCGAACCGATGACCTATACCTTGGCAAGGTATCGCTCTACCAACTGAGCTAATGTCGCCTATCATTGAGCTTAATCATTAGAAGCCATGCTAGGCATGCTTTCCCCTGACTGCGGATTGGCATTCTACCGATTTAGACCTCAGAGTCAATCAACAATTTTTAAAAAATGATCTAGGCCGCATCATTTGCCCAATAAAGCGCCACAAGTCCGCGAAGTTGATGTTTCCTTCATCAATTTAGGCTTTTTTGCCGATACGGCAGATGATTAAGTGAGGCAGAAAAGCTGTGGTTGATTGTGAGGATTGAGTCGAACTCAATTAAATTGCCTGAGTATAGAAAAAAAAAGCGCCCTGCTGGGCGCTTTATGTGAAGATTATGCGCAGTTTTCAAGACTCCGCATAACTTACTCCGGTGATTTACGCAGCTAACTTATGCTGGTAGAGATAGCGTCGTTAAACCTAACATAGTTTGCATTACGCCAACCACTTGGCAGCTATAACCAAACTCGTTGTCATACCATACATAAAGAATGGCACGCTTGCCTTCTGCGATAGTCGCTTGTGAATCAATCACGCCCGCGTAGCGAGAACCCACTAAATCGCTCGATACAATCTCAGTAGAGTCGGTGTAATCGATTTGATTTTGTAGCGGTGATTGCAGCGCCGTATCTTTCAGGTACTCGTTCAGCTCATCTTTACTGGTTTCAGCATTCAAGTTCATGCTGATGATGGCCATAGAGACGTTCGGCGTTGGCACACGAATCGCGTTACCGGTTAACTTGCCCGCTAACACTGGCAGTGCTTTAGCAACGGCTTTAGCGGCGCCTGTTTCAGTGATTACCATGTTTAATGGTGCACTGCGGCCACGGCGGTCAGCGGTGTGATAGTTATCAATCAAGTTTTGATCGTTGGTATAAGAGTGAATCGTCTCAACGTGACCATTCTCAATACCATATTTATCATTCACGGCTTTCAGTACCGGCGTAATGGCATTGGTCGTACAGCTTGCCGCTGAAACGATAATGTCTTCTGGGGTAATGTCGCCTTCATTCACACCGTAAACTATGTTCTTGATTGCGCCTTTTGCAGGAGCTGTAAGCAACACTTTGCTCGCGCCTGGGCTCTTAAGGTGTAAACCAAGACCTGCTTCATCTTTCCAAATACCTGTGTTATCAACAACGAGTGCATCGCTGATATCGTATTTAGTGTAATCCACTTCGTCAGGCGAGTTCGCGTAAATCACTTGGATATAGGTACCATTGGCGATGATGGCATTGTTCTCTTCGTCAACTTCCACAGAGCCATTGAAAGGCCCATGGACTGAGTCACGGCGCAATAAACTGGCACGTTTCTCTAAATCACCTTTCTTACCGCCACGTAATACGATAGCGCGTAATCTTAACTTATTGCTGCGGCCTGTGCGTTCAATCAGCAGGCGTGCTAATAAGCGACCGATACGGCCAAAACCATAAAGCACGACATCACGCGGCGCGATATCATCAGCATGGTCGATGGCATCGGCCAACTCTTTTGCCATATAGTTTTCAATTTCGCTGACATCGGTGTGATCGCGCCAGTAATTGACTGCAAGCTTACCAATATCCACTTTACATTGTTTAACTGCGAGTTTGCTCAAAGCTTGAACGAAGGGGAAACTCTCGCGTAAACGTAATTTTTCACCGACATGACGACGAACTAAACGGTGCGCTTTAATGATTTCAATCGTAGAAGCATTGAGTAACGGCTTGCCGTAGACCACGACTTCAACGCCTTGGTTACGGTACAACTTGCCTAACAAAGGCTGCATCGCCTCTGCCATTTCAAAACGTTCTTGCCAACTTTGTAGGTGTTTATCAGCGCTCATTTACAGATCCTTTATCTCACTTTTCAATAAAATGTACTGAAAGGTTTGAGTAACATGACGAAAAGACCAATAATCTAATGCGGGTTTTAGGGAAAACCCTGTTTTGGTCGGCGCCATTGTAATGAAAGTCGCGCTTTGTTGCCAGTAAGATATTTTATGTAAATCTGTAATTTTATTAGATAAATTATCGTTTGGAGAGTGTTTTGAGACAAAATCTAGTAATAATTACATCATTTACCTTAGGGATGAGCCTTTTTGGTCTTTTCGGTTGTGATAATGACCGAAATATCTCAGCAATTTGTAAAAATAATCCTGAAATTTGTGCCGATTTGCATAAGGATGGCTGGTGTTTGGCCGAAAAAACCAAACTTATCCAGAACCGCTACGAATTAAAATACAACGAAAACCCCACAGGCAAACAACTCTACCTGCAATTGACCTACCTTGAGGATTACAGCCGTTGTATTGAACTCGCCTCTGGCGTGCAGCATATCATCCACACCAATCGCACCGCTGATAGAGCCAGAGCTTTTAGATTAAGCACCCAGAATTTAAGCTTGCTCCAAGATCAAACCCGCGAGCGACAAGATCCTTTCATGTCCTATTACCAATGGACACGCTTTGGCGATACCGCAGCGCTAAATCGATTGTTAGAACATGAAAGCGCCGGCGAAGTGACTGACTCTTTCTTACTTGCCCAAGTTGCCACCTATTACAGCAATCGAAATGCCATCAAAGCGCAACAACTCTATCTTAAAGTCTTTGCAGACATCCAATACGATGATTTCGACGTTAACTGGTTACTTGGGCTCGCATCAGCCTATCGCCAGCAACAGGTATTCGATAAAGCCTATATGCTGACGAAGGCAAATTTACTACTTACGCAGCAGAAGTATTCAGAGGAAAAAATGCTAGCCTTGCTCGGTGGCAATAAAACGCTGGCGACTGAACTCGATTTAAAAGCCCAAGCCCTTATCGATGCGCTAAAAAACGGGACTTATTCTCAGAGTCCAGTAAGACAATGGCTTGATCCTCAAGCGGTTGACCAAGCGCCAACTACAACCGAGGCTGTGCCGCCTGCGCCTGTCGAAAAAACAGACTAAGCAATCGATGGCAAAATGTTTGCCATCTTGTAATTTTTTACCCAATTAACGCGTAAAAAATGGCGATTTCGCGACCGATGTAAAAAAAATACCTAATTTGTTAATCAAGACAGCGGTAAAATGCCGATTTAACTTGACGATAGCTGTCAGTTTGGTAATTTTACTACCAGTTGAATTTTATAATCACCAGAGGGATATGAGATGACTATCCGTGTAGCAATAAATGGCTATGGCCGTATCGGTAGAAACGTATTACGCGCCTTGTACGAAAGCGAAAAAGCTTATCCAATCAAGATTGTCGCTATTAATGATTTAGGCGACGCTTCAATCAACGCTCACCTGACAAAATACGATTCTGTTCACGGTCGTTTCAATGCCAAAGTTGACCATGATGCCGAAGCTATTTATGTGAATGGCGACAAGATCCTCACTTTCCAAGAACGTGATCCTGCAAAACTGCCATGGGCTGAGTTGCAAGTAGACGTGGTTTTCGAATGTACTGGTATCTTCACTTCTAAAGAAACCGTTCAACCGCATTTAACCGCTGGTGCGAAGAAAGTCATTATTTCTGCTCCAGGCAAAAACGTCGATGCCACTGTTGTTTACGGTGTGAACAACAACGTGCTGACGTCAGACATGACAGTGATTTCAAATGCTTCTTGTACAACTAACTGTTTAGCGCCTTTTGCTAAGCCGTTAAATGACGAGATTGGTATCGAATCAGGCTTGATGACCACGATTCACGCTTATACCAACGATCAACGTTTATCTGACGTATACCACACAGATTTACGTCGTGCTCGTGCTGCAGCACTGTCAATGATCCCAACTAAAACTGGCGCAGCAGCAGCTGTAGGTTTGGTTGTACCTGAATTACAAGGTAAATTCGACGGTTTAGCGGTTCGTGTACCTACAGTTAACGTATCACTGGTGGATTTATCTTTCATCGCTGCCCGTGATACGACAGTTGAAGAAGTGAATGCCATTATTGAACGTGCTGCCAGCGTTGCGCCATTGAGCGAAGTGTTAGCGGTAAATAAAGAGCCATTGGTTTCTATCGACTTTAACCACAATGCGTTCTCTTCAAACTTTGACGCCACTCAAACCCGTGTGAACGGTCGTTTAGTGAAAGTGATGTCTTGGTATGATAACGAGTGGGGATTCAGTAACCGTATGTTAGATAACGCGGTTGCACTGATGAACGCCAAGTAAGTAAGCGTGAAGTAATCTAGTCACTAGATCTCGCGTTACTCAATCAAGCCTCGCATTTTGCGGGGCTTTTTATTGCCTTAGTTTTAATAAAAACAACAGACATAAAAAATCCCCACTCTATGGCGGGGATTTTTATCAAACGGAGAAAAAGCTAAAGAACGGGCTTAGGCATTACCCTTCACTTTCATATTCAGTGTCTTGGCAAAATCCAGCATGCGCGTCAGCGGGATCAGCGCTTTAACTCTTAAGTCTTCATCCACAAAAATCTCATGGGTGGTTTTATCGCTGTCGGCGAGTGACGCTTCAATGGCCTGTAGACCGTTCATCGCCATCCAAGGACAGTGGGCACAGCTCTTACAGGTTGCACCGTTACCGCCTGTTGGCGCTTCGATTAAGATTTTACCTGGCGCCGCCTGCTGCATTTTATAGAAGATGCCGCGATCGGTTGCCACGATAAAGCGCTCATTCGGCATTGTCTGCGCCGCTTTAATCAACTGACTGGTCGAGCCAACGGCATCGGCCATTGCCACCACACTGGCTGGCGACTCTGGGTGCACAAGGATAGCTGCATCGGGATAAACGCTTTTCATATCGCGCAGCGCGTTCGATTTAAACTCGTCGTGAACGATACAATCGCCCTGCCACATCAACATTTCTGCGCCCGTCTGTTTAGCAATATAGCTGCCCAAATGACGGTCTGGTCCCCAAATGATCTTTTTACCTTCGCTGTCTAAGTGCTCAACGATTTCGAGGGCAATACTGGAGGTCACCACCCAGTCGGCGCGCGCTTTAACGGCAGCCGAAGTATTGGCGTAAACCACCACAGTATGATCTGGGTGCGCATCGCAAAAAGCACTGAACTTATCGATTGGACAACCTAAGTCCAATGAACAAGTGGCTTCTAATGTCGGCATTAAAATGGTTTTTTCTGGGCTTAAAATCTTGGCGGTTTCGCCCATAAACTTGACCCCAGCAACGATTAAGGTTTTTGCTGGGTGATCGCGGCCAAAGCGTGCCATTTCTAAAGAGTCTGAAACGCAGCCGCCGGTTTCTTCGGCAAGGGCTTGGATTTCAGGATCGGTATAATAGTGGGCAACCAGAACGGCATCTTTTTCAATGAGCAGTTGTTTGATACGCGCCTTATAATCGGCTTTTTGCGCATCGGACAAAGGAACTGGCTTAGGCGGAAACGGGTAATCAATGGTTTCTATTGTTGGAGCAAATGGGCTGGGGGCAAACTGACTCATAACACATCCATCAGGATAACTACGTCCGGGAATTATACGTAATTGGGATCAAAAGATTAACCCATTTGTGCAAAGCAAATAAAAAAGGACGCTTTTAGCGTCCTTTTAGTGTCAGTTATTCATGCCAGCGGCTTAGCGCATCGCTAATAACATCTCTTGCGGCTGCTCAAGATATTGTTTCCACAGATTACAGAAGCGAGCAATGATGCCACCATCGATCACTCTGTGGTCGCCTGACCAGCTCACTTGCATGATTTGGCGAGCTTCGACTTCCCCTTTCGCGTTAAAGCGCGGTAGGGTTTGCAACTTACCTAAGGCCACAATTGCCACCTCAGGTTTGTTGATAATAGGCGTTGCCACTGTGCCACCTAAGGCGCCAATGTTAGAGATTGAAATCGTGCCGTCTTTCAGATCCGCTGGCGCCACGCGGCCACTGCGGGCTGCTTGGGTCAGACGGGTGATTTCTGCCGCCACTTCTAAAATGCTCTTGTCCTGCACATCTTTGATGTTGGGCACCAAAAGACCGACTTTAGAATCCACCGCCATGCCGATATTGTGGCGCGCCTTGTAGGTCAACTCAGTGCAATCAGCATTCACTTGGCTATTCATCACAGGGAACTGACTTAACGCGAGTGACATCGACTTCATGAAGAAAGGCATCATGGTCAGCTTCACTTCATCGGATGAATACTTCACTTTCATGCTTTCACGCAGTGCGACTAAGTCTGTTAAATCAAACTCTTCGCAATAGGTAAAGTGCGGAATGCTCGACACCGACTCAACCATCATGCGTGCCATCACAGCTTTTACGCCGCGAATAGGCTCAACCGTGTCAGCGCGTTGAGTCACTGTAGATGTTTGGACTTGGGTTTGAGATGCTTGCGTCGCTTGAACTGGCGCCTCTTTTACCTGAGTCGTACTTGGAGCAGAAACATTGCTCGCGCCTTGTTGGAAACGAGTGATGTCTTCCTTGTACACACGGCCGTGCTTTCCTGTGCCAGGTACTTGGCTCAAATCGATATCTAACGACCGCGCCATCCGGCGAACCGCAGGGCTGGCTAAGGCTTTACCTTGACGAGCAGGCTCTGCACTCACAATCTGCGCTGCTGGTGCCGCATTGGCCACAGTATCAGTGTTTGTTGTCGCCGCAGGTGCAGAAGTCACCTGTTCAACTTCAATGGCAAATAAAGGCGCATGCACTTTAGCTAGCTGACCTTTGCGATAATGCAGTTTGGCAATTTTACCCGCTTTAATGGCAGGAATTTGCACCAGCGCTTTATCTGTCATCACGTCGGCAATCGGTTTATCTTCCTCAACCCAATCACCTTCGCTCACTAGCCATTCGACGAGTTCACATTCAACAATACCTTCGCCGATATCCGGTAGTAAGAATTCTTCAATGCTGACGGATGAACTGGATGACGTATTGGCAGTTGTTGCCACCACAGGCTCAGTCACTTTTACAGTCGTCGCAGCAGTAGGTTCATCCGCAACAGATTCACCTGCGATTTCAACGGCACCTTCAATTTGTACGGCATAGAGCGGCGCATGCACTTTCGCAATATCGCCCTTGGCGTAATACAGCTTAGTGACCACGCCCGCAAATGGCGCAGGGATTTGCACTAAGGCTTTGTCTGTCATGACATCGGCAATCGGCTGATCTTCAACGACTGTGTCGCCTTCTTTGACCAACCATTCAACCAATTCACATTCCACTACACCTTCGCCAATATCCGGCAAAATAAAATCTTTAATCATACCGGACTCCTAGAAGGTCACTGATGCTTTGATGGCTTCAAACGTTTTGAACACATCAGGCATATATTCTTTTTCATGAATGAGTGGGTACGGGGTATCTAAACCACAAACGCGGCTGATGGGCGACTCTAGATACAAGAAGCATTCTTGCTGGATTGTCGCGGCAATTTCACCGGCAAAACCACCAGTTAATGGCGCTTCATGGTTAACCAGCAAACGTCCTGTCTTTTTGACTGAATCGGCAACGGTATCGATATCCCAGGGTGACAAGGTGCGTAAATCAATAATTTCGCAGGAGATCCCTTCTTTAGCGGCCATGTCGGCGGCTTTTTCAAGGATTTCCATTTGCGCGCCCCACGCCACTAAGGTGATATCTTTACCTTCGCGAACCACTTCAGCCTTGCCCAGTTCAATTTCATAATCGCCCGTTGGCACTTCGCCAACCGATGCGCGATACAAACGCTTAGGCTCAAAAAAGATCACTGGGTTTTTGTCACGAATTGACGCCAGCAGCAGGCCTTTGGCTTGCTCGGGGTTACGTGGCACCACCACTTTTAATCCCGGTGTCTGGGTAAAATAAGCTTCGGGTGATTGAGAGTGATAATGGCCGCCAGCGATGCCGCCGCCATAGGGCGTACGGAACACTAACCCACCGACATCGAATTCATTGCCGCTGCGGTAACGGAACTTGGCCGACTCGTTGACGATTTGATCGAACGCCGGAAAGATATAATCGGCGAATTGGATTTCAGCCACAGCAGTCATGCCATTTGAGGCTAAACCATTGGCAAAACCCGCAATACCTTGCTCTGTCAGCGGGGTATTAAAGCAGCGATCGCGACCGAATTTTTCTTGAAGACCGGAAGTGGCGCGAAATACCCCGCCAAAGTGACCCACATCTTCACCAAAAACCACCATGCGCTCATCGGCTTGCATGGCGATCGACAAGGCCTCATTGACGGCCTGTAACATATTCATTTCAGCCACGGCTTATAGTCTCCCTGCACTTTTTGGATAGGCTTGCGGATATTTCTTGATATGTTCTTTAAGATCGGCGAGTTGCTTTCTCAGCACTGGCGTAGGCTTGTCGTACACATCTTCAATAATTTCATCCAGCATAGGCACAGGAATTTTTTCAGCCACTTTTACCGCAGCCAATACTTCTTCACGATATTTCTCATGCAGTTTCACATCATCCGCTTCAGCTAACCAACCTTTGTTGATAAGCCATAATTTGAAGCGTTTAACCGGATCGTGTTGCTGCCACTTGGCTTCTTCATCTTTCGAGCGATAACCAGATGGATCGTCTGATGATGAATGCGCGCCGAGACGGTAAGTCATGGCTTCAATCAGCACAGGCGCATTATGCTCAATCGCATAGGCGCGAGCTTGCTGCGTTGCGGCTAACACGGCCAGCATGTCATTGCCGTCAACACGAATAGTGTGCATGCCATAACCCACACCGCGACTCGCAATACCGTTACCGGCAAACTGCTCTTCGGTTGGGGTTGAAATGGCGTAGCCATTGTTACGGCAGAAGAAAATCACTGGGCATTTCAGTACCGCGGCCATGTTTAGGCCAGCATGAAAATCCCCTTCCGATGCAGCGCCTTCGCCAAAATAACAAACCGCGACTTTGCGCTTACCTTGCATTTTTAAGCTGTAGCCCACACCCGTCGCCTGCGGGATTTGTGTCGCAAGGGGTGAAGAGATCGTTTGATAATGCAATGCCGCACTGCCGTAGTGAATTGGCATTTGGCGACCTTTACCAAGATCTTTCTCGTTACTGAACATCTGATTCATAAACTGTTCAGTGGTAAAGCCGCGATAACGCAACGCCGCATGCTCACGGTATTGCGCGAGGATAACGTCTTCTTGATCGAGAGCGGCCACACTGCCGACAATCGCCGCTTCTTCACCCGTACAGGTCATATAGAAGCTGATGCGCCCTTGACGCTGGGCACCTAACATACGTTCATCGAGTACCCGAGTGAATACACAGGTATCGTAAATTTTAGTGGCTAAGGTTTCATCTATCACAGGCAAAACCGCGGTTTCATAAGTGGTGCCGTCGGCTTGTAGAATTCGAAGGATAGGAATGTGTAGCGATGCCTTATCCAAGAAGCCGACACGGTGCACTGTATCAGTGTTGAGTGTTGCTTTGCTCATATTGTGCTCTTGTTATCTCATTACGCACCAAAGCGTTTTGATGCGTCTGTTTATACGAATATGCCCGACGAACATTACGTTAACGTAAACTACCTATCAACCATTGGCATAGCTCAAACCACAAGTTATCCCTGCCTCGCATGTATATATTGCTTTACAAGCCTAACGCACGTCCGCATTCACCGCAGGGATCAGGCAAATCACAGTGCGATTGCCAATAGGCACTTTGGCATTAGGGAACACGACAGACTCAAACTCATGTTCCACTTTAATGTCTTGCCCACCTTCCCGCGCTAATACAAAGCCCTTCGGGAAAGATCTGAAGTTTTCGACATCGGTGGCGAAAGTAAATTCAAAATCATCGAAATGTTTATTGATAACGCGGCACACTTGGTACAAGTTGACCTTATCGGCATCAAATGCATCTAGCTCCAACGGCTTAGCGGTGATCAAGCGCATGAACATTTCATGGGTGGCGATAAAACGCGTCATGTCGTTCTGCCCCATGGGATACACTTTACCAAGCTCAATGGTAAAGGCATCAGCGCCGTAACGTTCAGAAGAAAAATAGCTGAAGGTCGTGGTCGGTTCGTGGTGGAAAAGTACTGTATCGACGCCGCTTGCGGCTAAAAACATAATTTGCTCGCCGCTAAAGGCGCGCCCTGGACGATAGGGATAGATAGCGAACTTTTCATGCTTCGAGGCGCGCATCGCCGTGTGCAAATCATAATGGATGCGCTGACGTCCATCGGCAACCGTAGTATAAAAACGATCGACATAGGCTTCGAGTTTTTTCGCGCGTACTCGCTCAGGGTTCACTAACCCTGGTGGATTGGAATGCTCACCACTAAATAGACGATTCATGTTTTCGTCAATAATCCGCGTGCCGTTATTAATCGCTAATGGGTTACCAATGAGAAATAAAGTGCGCTGCTTTGCGATGATCTTTTGCTGTAGAAGTTGTTTAATTAAGCTATTGCAGAGTTCAATGGGCGCGGTCTCGTTACCGTGAACACCGCAGGAAAGCACAATATCTTTTCCTTCATTCTTTACTGGTTCGAAAACAATAACACCGGTATCCCACACATCCACTTGAGTATGATCGCCTAAGTTAAATGAAAATTCGCCATCGAACTGTTCAGGATGGGCTAAGGTGAGCGCTAAAAAATCCTTTGAATCTAACAGAGCTTGTAACACAGAATTCTCCTTATAATGATGTGTAACAGTATTGGCGCAATAGCATAAGTACAGGCAGTAATAACCACTTAAGCATTTATCTCATCGCGGTTAGTCTCACTCGCACCTAAAAAACGGCTTCAATACTAACACATGTTTTTAATGCTGTTCTCAGACATTTATCGCCATAGGACCCAGTTTTGAACGGAATAAGATCAACGCGGCGCTTTGCTATGCCGAGTGTAAATTTCCCATCACCTTATCGAAAAATCGTCCAGCATAAATATTCCTGCTAGAGGCTTGCTTTTGCGCGCGAGTTTTATCACAATCCTTAGCCATCTAGACTTCTATTGGATTTAATTATGGCGTTAGCAACCTTTGGTGCCGGCTGTTTCTGGGGCGTAGAGTATTTTTTTAGACAAGTGAATGGCGTATCGAATGCCACCTGCGGTTACATGGGCGGCAATAATAGCGCGACCACCTATGAAGAAGTCAAAAAAGGCAAAACGGGCCACGCCGAAGTGGTACAAGTGGAGTTTGACCCTGCCCTGGTCAGTTATGAAGACTTACTTGACGTGTTTTGGAAAAACCACAATCCAACCAGCCTGAACATGCAAGGTGGAGATATAGGCACTCAATATCGCAGCACGATTTTCTTCCATGACCGTGAACAAAAAGCCGCGGCTGAAACATCTAAACTCGCCTTCGCCCGCTCGGGGCGTTGGGGATTACGCCATATCGTGACTGAAATTGTGCCATTGCAACAGTTCCATGTGGCAGAGGAATATCACCAAAATTACATCGATAAGAATAACTTACCGAGTTGTCATATCGAGTACTAAATACGGTCAAATCAGCATGAGATCAACTACTAATAACTGACATTAGACACAAACAAAAACGCACTCAAATCTGAGTGCGTTTGTTTTTGATACTTTATAAACTTAATGCTGCATTAAGCGTTCAGCGCCTTATCAATTAATGCCTGTGCATCTTTGATAATTTCAGCTAAATGCTGCTCACTGATAAAACTCTCGCCGTAGATCTTAAATAACGCTTCCGTGCCCGATGGACGCGCGGCAAACCAACCATTCGCCGTAGTCACTTTGATGCCACCAATGGCCGCATTAT
This sequence comes from Shewanella sp. N2AIL, assembly GCF_022690845.1. NCBI lineage: Bacteria > Pseudomonadati > Pseudomonadota > Gammaproteobacteria > Alteromonadales > Shewanellaceae > Shewanella > Shewanella sp. N2AIL. Next base: position 12,084 of record NZ_JALBYT010000007.1, read on the forward strand.
TGCCCGGCGCATGGGTTAACACGTTTTCGATTACCTCACCCGCAAGCACAGTGGCATTTAAGGTTTCTGCATTCAATAACGCAAATTTGGCCTTGTTTTCAAGACTGATTGGGCTATCGATACGCTTATAGAAACTTTGGCCAAATTGTTCTACTAGCTCTTGATGGCGTTGACCTGGAGTTTTACCTGTCACCGCAAGAATTTCTGCGGCAAGTAACCCTAGAATAAAGCCGTCTTTATCCGTGCACCACGTAGTGCCATCACGGCGTAAAAATGCCGCGCCAGCACTCTCTTCACCGCCAAAGGCGATGGTGGCTTCGGCTAAACCATCGACAAACCACTTAAAGCCCACAGGCACTTCGAGTAATTTTTTGCCATGGAAAGCACAGATTTTATCGATAAGTGCACTCGAGACTAAGGTTTTACCTATGGCTAAGGTATCGCTCCAATCCGGTCTGTGTGTCAGTAAATAATCGATAGCGACCGCAAGGTAGTGATTAGGGTCCATCAAGCCGGTACCAGGGCAGACAATGCCGTGACGGTCATAGTCAGGATCGTTACCAAGGCATAAATCAAAGGATTCTTTATGGGCGAGTAACCCTGCCATCGCATAGGGAGACGAGCAATCCATGCGGATTTTGCCGTCTTTATCCAGCGGCATAAAGCTAAAGCTTGGGTCAACTTTATCATTGACTAAGGTGATATCGAGCCCATAACGCGCGGCAATCGGTGCCCAGTAGAAAATCCCTGAACCACCGAGCGGGTCAACGCCGATACGCAGCTTAGCGTTGGCAATCGCCTGCATGTCGATAACATTTTCTAAATCAGCCACATAGGGAGTGATCAAATCAATGGCGTAGACATAGCCTGAAGCCAGCGCTTCGGCATACGCTAATTTTTGCACGCCAGCTAACGCTTGGCGCAAGTAATCATTGGCCCGCGACTCAATCCAAGCCGTGATATTTCCTTCGGCTGGTCCGCCATGGGGTGGATTGTATTTGATCCCGCCATCTTGAGGCGGATTATGGGAAGGCGTGATAATCAAACCATCGGACAGTGCCGCACCAGTGATATTTGCTTCGCGATTGGCGCAAATCACCCCATGGGACACCACAGGTGTTGGCGTGAAACCATCATTCTGCTGGATGTGCACTGTGACTTTATTTGCCGCCAACACTTCAATGGCCGATAAATAAGCGGCGTAGGATAACGCATGGGTGTCAATCCCGAGGATCAACGGCCCATTGATATTCACCGATTGGCGATAATCCACCACAGCTTGGGTAATCGCCCAAATGTGTTGTTGGTTAAAACTGCCATTAAAAGCGCAGCCTCTGTGCCCAGAAGTGCCAAAGGTGACGCGTTGTTGTACGTCATCCATATTTGGCGTGATGCTGTAATAATGGCTCATCAGTTTTGGAATATTGACCAGATCCGTCTGATTAGCGATTTGTCCTGCCCTTTGATGTATTGCCACCTATGGCTCTCCTGCACTTAATTACAATTAAAAACAATGGTTAAACTTAGATCAATAGCTGATTAAATGGCTCACCCGCGGATTAAACGCGCTCGGCAATGCCCGCAGCAACCGTTGCATCACAACCAAATTGCACTAAGACTTCGGATAAAATAGTGCGTTTCTTGGCGGTATTGTTGTTGCTCGTCACCCAGAAACCACTGGTACCGATTTCTTTAGGATTCGCCGAAGCACTCGCTTCCAGTAATTGCTCTTTCGAACGGGCAAAATACAAACGATCGCGCCCTTGGATCTGCAAAATTTGTGAGAATTGCTCTGGGGCTAATTGATACAAACTTTCGAGCAAAAACAAAAAACGCCCTACCGCTCCTTTTTGTTGCGATAACAGATGTTCATCGACTAAACGACTAAAATCATTCACAGCAGGTGCAGTTTGCACTACGGCAGCTTGAATTGGTTCAGCCTCTAAACTTGGTTGGCTTATCGCCAAAGGCTGAGGTGGTTCGACCGCATCGACGGACAGGCCGAGTAATCGACGAAGAATGTCAGAGGCGCTCTCACCAATACGTTCTGTTTTGCTGGCAATATGACGATAGAGCTCTTCATCAACTTCGATATATTTCATAACCTTAATTATCCTTTGTTATTCGACAGGCTTAACCGAAAAAAGTGTATCACAGCGATCGGGGCAGATCATTGCGATCGGTTACCAGTGTATCCATGTCTATCAATCTGATAAAGCGCCATTATTCTAAAAATGCGTGAAATAGCACAGCAAACTAGCAGATAATCGACAATTGCCGAAAAAGCGCCCAAGTTCATCGCTGCATACACGCCAAAGTAGCAACTGACTTGTCAAGCCAACGGCATTAAGGGCACAATTCGCGCCACGTTAAGCTAAACATATTCAACAGGAATCACCATGAACTTTGTTTCTACAGGCCAAGGACCCGCAGTACTCTTGATCCACGGCTTGTTCGGCAACCTAGATAACCTCAAAGGCCTAGGGCAAGTATTAGAAAGCCAGTATCAGGTTATTCGTGTCGATGTGCCCAATCATGGTTTAAGTGAGCATTGGGATGAGATGGATTACCCTCGCCTCGCCACAGCCATGGTTGCATTACTCGACGAACTGGCTATTGAACGCGCCCATATTGTGGGTCACTCCATGGGCGGTAAAATCGCCATGGCGACAGCGTTAGCTCATCCAGAGCGCATTATCAGCATGGTGGCAGCAGATATTGCCCCCGTCGCCTATGAGCCAAGACATGACTTAGTTTTTGCCGCATTAGAAAGTCTGCCCTTAGAAGGTCATACCGACAGACGCTTTGCCCTTAACCACTTAATAGACAAATGTATCGACGAAGCCACGGCGCAGTTTTTACTCAAAAACCTGCAACGTACCGATACGGGTTTTCGTTGGAAGCTGAACTTAAGTGGTCTAAAGACTTGTTACCCAAACATTATTGGTTGGCACAATCAAGCGCCAAATCCAGTACAAAGCTATAGCGGACCAAGTCTATTTATTCGTGGTGGTGACTCAAATTATGTCACGAGTGAGCACAGAAGCGCTATCATGGCGCAATTCCCTGCGGCGCAGGCGAAAACTCTCGAAGGCTGTGGTCATTGGTTACATGCACAGAAACCCGCCATCTTCAACCGGATTGTGTCTGAATTTATTGACAAACAAGCAATGTAAATCAGCAGCAAACTCGACCTAAAGCATATGGCAGCCGCCATCTTGATGTGATATATTCGCGCCTCTTTTGGCCTTAGAACACTCTCGAGGACTAAGAAAGTATGTTATCTCAGTACATGGAACAAATTGAAACCATCGGCCTGAACCTGTTTTTTGCCTCGATATTTTTCTTTATCGGCATGGCCATCCACGATGTGCTTAAACAAGGTAACGTGCCGAAATTTGGTCGATTTATTGTTTGGTTAGTGTTATTTCTCGGCTGCGCCGGGTTTATTGTAAAAGGTATTATCCAGATCACTTGGGAAGGCTCAGGGATCGGTTAACAATAAGAACATGGCAAAAGAAGCGACAGACAGAACCACCATTGACCTTTTTGCCAATGAAAAGCGCCGGGGCCGCCCACGAAGTAATCCTTTGTCCCGTAGCCAGCAGCTTAAGGTCAACAAACGCAATCAAATCCAGCGCGATAAAGCCAACGGATTAAAGCGAATAGAGTTAAAGGTGTCACAAGATTTGTATGACGCCTTGAATGAGCAGGCATTGGCCAGTAACATCAGCCGTAGCCAGTTAATCGAATTAATTCTTCAGCAACAAGTTGAGTGCTGAACGAGTACCAGCAAGATTAACGTAATAAGTGAACTAGACATTAAAGGATAGACAATGGCAACTGTAGGTCTTTTTTTCGGTAGCGACACAGGTAACACCGAAGCCGTAGCCAAGATGATCCAGAAAAAACTGGGTAAAAAAATGGTTGAGGTGAAAGATATCGCCAAAAGTACCAAAGAACAGATTGCAGAGTATGACTTGCTGCTGTTCGGCATCCCGACCTGGTATTACGGCGAAGCTCAATGTGACTGGGATGATTTCTTCCCTGAATTAGAGCAAATTGATTTTACTGACAAACTTGTCGCTATTTTTGGTTGTGGTGATCAAGAAGACTACGCTGAGTATTTCCTTGATGCCATGGGTATGGTTGGCGATATCGTTCAGGCGCGTGGTGGTATCATCATCGGCCACTGGCCAACTGCAAGCTACAACTTCGAAGCCTCTAAAGGTCAAGTTGATGACGACCACTTTATTGGTTTAGGTATCGATGAAGATCGTCAGCCAGAGCTGACCGAAGAACGTGTCGATGCTTGGGTTAAGCAAATTTACGAAGAAATGTGCTTAGCTGAATTAGAAGACTAATTGGGCTAACCATTCGATTAAAGCGGCCTTAACGCCGCTTTTTTTATGCTTATATTTCTGACTAAGAATAACGACATACCACACTCATGACCAACACACCCCGCTGCACTCATTGGGATATCTTTTGCACCGTCGTCGATAACTACGGCGATATTGGCGTCACTTGGCGTTTAGCCAAACAAATGGCTAATGAGTACCACGTTCCCGTTAATTTGTGGGTCGACGACCTCGCAAGCTTCTCGCATATCTTACCGACACTCGATCCACTAAAAGCCGTTCAAAGCTTCAATGGTGTGAATATTAGTCATTGGACTAAGCCTTTACCTATAGAGTTTGTCGCTGGGGAAGTACTCATCGAAGCCTTTGCCTGTGAATTACCCGAACAGGTAAAAGAACAGCTAGTTTATTTACATCAGAACGACCCCGAATCTGTGCCTATCTGGTTGAATTTAGAATATTTAAGCGCTGAGGATTGGGTCGAAGGCTGCCATGGTTTGCCTTCATTACAAACCAATGGTTTAAAGAAGTATTTTTACTTCCCTGGCTTTGGCGCAAAAACCGGTGGGCTCATCTGCGAGCAAGATTTGTTTGCCGAGCGCGATGCTTGGCAAGCTAACTCAGCTAACAAATTACAGCTTTTTAGTCAGCTAGGTCTTAAGGGGATTGAGGCTAAAGATACTGTGATTAGCATCTTTAGCTATGAGACCGAGGCACTGCCGGCATTATGCGAGTTATGGCAGCAATCGGCCGAGAAAATTCATGCGTTAATTCCCAAGGGTCGCAGCTTAAACAGTCTGACGCATTTACTGCCCTGTGATATTGCCGCGCTAGTGCCGGGTCAGCAGATAAATCATGGCAATTTAACCCTGCATATTTTACCCATGACAGACCAACAGGGGTTTGATCGTCTGCTCTGGAGCTGCGATTTTAATATCGTCCGCGGTGAAGATTCCTTTTTACGCGCCCAATGGGCCGCAAAACCCTTCATTTGGCACATTTATCCCCAAGAAGATGATTATCACCTCGTAAAATTAGAAGCTTTTCTCAAACTTTACTGCGATAATCTGCCACCTAAAATTGCTTGTTATTGGTCTGAATTGAATCTTGCGTTTAACCAAGCACAGCAATCTGCCGTGAGCCTTCACTGGCAAAACCTTAATCCTGTTAATTTGCCCTTGTTGCACCATGCTAAACAATGGCCAATTAATGCATTAAATGCTGCAGATCTCGCTACTCGACTAGTTCAGTTCGTTAAAAACAGCTAAGATACTGCGCGAAAACAGAAAAATCTAAATATAGGAAATAGTGTAATGAAAACTGCTCATGAAATCCGTCCTGGTAACGTGATCATGTTAGATGGCAGCCCATGGGTTGTGCAGAAAACTGAAACAACTCGTTCTGGCCGTAACGCTGCTATCGTTAAGTTAAAGTTGAAAAACTTACTGCTTAACTCTGGTACTGAAACGACTTTCAAAGGTGAAGATAAGTTAGAAGACATCATCCTAGATCGTCTTGATTGTACTTATTCTTACTTTGCTGATCCTATGTTTGTATTCATGGATGCAGAATATAACCAATACGACGTAGAAGCTGAAAACTTAGGTGATGCAGCGGCTTATATCGTTGACGGTATGGAAGAAACTTGCCAAGTGACTTTCTACGATGGCAAAGCTATCTCTGTTGAAATGCCAACCACTATCGTACGTGAAGTGATCTACACTGAGCCTTCAGCTCGTGGCGATACTTCAGGTAAAGTGATGAAGCCAGCAACTATCACTGGCGGCGGCACTGTTACTGTTGCTGACTTCGTGAAAGTTGGCGACAAGATTGAAATCGATACTCGTACTGGCGAATTCAAGAAGCGCGTTTAATCGCCCTTCTCGTTTCCAGTCGAAGAAAAGCCAGTGCTTGCACTGGCTTTTTTGTTGCTGTTTTTTAGTCGCGTGATTTGTGGGATGTATTTATGTCGAGTCACTCAAGGAAATAAGACGTTATCCAGCAACATCCCTTCAGCAAATAAGCACTAGCATTGCGGCCCTAAGAAACGTCGCTCCCAAGCACCTATCTCACTCAAATAACTTTGAAACTCAATCTCCTTCACCGACACAAAACCCGTGACAAAATCATCCCCGAGTAAGCGCCTTGCCGAATCACTTTGGCGCATTTGCGTTAATGCAGCGAGAAATGTCTGCGCTAAGTCATGGCTGCTCTCATAAGCACTACCGGTTTCTGGCGCGCTGGGTGCGAGTCTTTCTTCCATTCCCGCAAGACCCGCAGCCAAAGATGCGGCAATCATCAGATACGGATTAGCATCGGCGCCCGCAATGCGATTCTCTACCCGTCTCGCCACCGGCGCACTCAATGGCACTCGTAAACCTGTTGTGCGATTATCGACGCCCCAGCTTAAATTAATCGGCGCTTGGCTACCGGAAATGTAACGTCGGAATGAATTGATATTAGGTGCGAATAACAACATTAAATCAGGTAGATATTTCTGTAATCCGCCGATGTAATGGTGAAAACGTTCGCTGTCACTACCATCAGCATGGCTGAAAATATTGTTGCCTTTATCATCGACGACACTTTGATGTAAATGCATAGAACTGCCGGGTTGGCCCGCTATGGGTTTCGCCATAAAAATTGCATTCAAGCCATGTTTAATGGCAATTTCTTTCGCCGCATATTTAAACATAAAGGCTTGATCTGCAAGAGCCAACGGATCGCCATGCACTAAGTTAATTTCATATTGCGATAGCCCCATCTCATGGATCCAAGTATCACCTTTGATCCCAATCGCATCGATGGCGGCATTAAACTCATCCCAAAATGGCGCGAGTTCATTGAGCATATTCATGCTAAACGCAGATTGACCGTTTTCAGCTCGGCCACTTTTTGAAATGGGCGCCTGATACGGCACACTCGGATCGGTATTGGCTTCAGTCAGATAAAACTCAATCTCAGGGGCCACCACGGGCGTTAACCCAAGGGCTTGGTAACGGGCCAACACATTTTTTAAAATAGAACGCGGCGCAAATGGGCATAAATTGCCATCGAGCAACACACAGTCATGGATGGCAAATGCGCGCGGCACTGTGCTCCACGGGATCATTTTTAGGGTGCTGTAATCGGGGACGAGTAACAGATCAGGATCAGCATCGGGGAAAATTGGATCGTAGGAATACTCACCGGTAATCGCCTGCATCGAAATCGCTTGGGCAATACGTAACTCAGCACCCTGAGCAAAGCTTCGGGCTGGCATGAGCTTCCCCCTTGGATAGCCTGAGATATCAGGGAATAAACATTCGACATCACGTATTGTGCCGTGCTGGAAAAACGCAGTAAGAAGGGTTGAGTCCATTTGATTCATTTGCCACTAATGTTGAAAATAACACCATGAAGGATGCAAAGTATAATCAGGCTTTGATTTGAAAAGCTACATGGCGACGATGAAATTTGTAAAATATAAATGACAATTCCGTAAAATATAATTTGACACCAGCTGAGCGTCTTCATTTAAGAGTGTAATCACGGTTATCCTAGTTCAAGCCTAGCCACTCTCCACTCGCCTTTTACCAACTTTAACCGCCGAACCCAATGACGGCAGATATAAAAAAACCAGCCGCAGCTGGTTTCTTATTCTAACAGTGACTAATTCTATTGTGACTTAGTTTACGCAATCACTATAAAGCCGATAAACGCCAGTACAGCGGCGATCAGCGCATAAGGTAACTGAGTCACTGCGTGGCTCACTAAGTTACAACCAGAGCCTTGGGCGGCCAATACGGTTGAATCTGAGTAGAAGCACGCTTGGCTACCAAATGATGATGCCGACAACAAGGCACCAATCACTAATGGGATATCCGCGCCCACCGATTGCGCTAATGGCATCACGATAGGAATGGTCACCGCAAAAATGCCCCAGCTCGAACCCGTCGCAAACGCGAGGATCGCCATGGATAAAAACACCACAGCAGGCAGCAATTTAGGTGTCATAAACGGGCTTAAGGATTCAATCACGTACTGCGGCAGTAATAACTGATCGCATACGTCCTTAAACACAAATGCCGCAATCACAGTGCTAATCGCCGGTAACATGCTCTTAAAGCCATCAATCATCTGGTCCATCATCTCGGATAACGGCATCAAACGCTGCACAGCATAATAAGGGATAGTGATGACTAAAGTCGCCAGCAAGCCTTTCCACACGTCGATATCAAAGTACACGGTAAAAGCCACTAACAAACCAATCGGCACTAAAAAGTTATGCAGCTTGCCATGATTATCGGCGTGCTTAAATTCCTCTTCTATGGCTTTAACCGCATATTCATCCGAGGTTTGCACTTGGTCGAAATCCACCTGGGCTTCTGCTGGCTCGCCTTGGGCGGCGCGCAGCTGCGCAGTTTTCATCGGACCAATGGCAGGCACTATGCCAAGTACCACAAGTAGCACCATAGCCACGGCTAACCAAGCGTAAAGCATGTAAGGAATCGCTTGCATGTAGACAGCAATGCCCTGACCTTCGGCCGCAACACCGTTATCGACCAATAACCCACCAAAGAATACTGCCCAAGTCGATAATGGCACTAACACGCACACAGGCGCGGCAGTGGAATCCACAACATAGGCGAGCATCTCACGGGACACTTTAAATTTATCCGTTACACGCTTCATGGTTTCACCCACGGTCAGCGCATTGAGATAATCATCAATAAAAATCACGATCCCAAGAATAAACGTCATCAACAGGGAAGATTTGGGTCCCTTAGCAAATCTCAGTGCATTACGGCCGAACGCTAAAGCGCCGCCGGTGCGGACCAAAAGCGCAATCAGCGCACCAAAACCGCCACACACCAGAATCAACCAACCTATGGTTTCATCGGCCATGACCTTCAATGACACACTGGCAAAATTGTTTAAGACTTGACTGGGATCGAGTAACAGGAAACCGGTTACCGCACCTATGATCAGAGATAAAATGGGACGGCGTAACCAAATAGCTAACACCAATACCACCAAAGGTGGGATGAGACTTAACGCTGTCGGTTCAGACATGCACTTAGGTCCTCTAAATAAATCGCCTAAAAGGCAAATGGTTTTAGAATAACGTCTGAAATCAATATGATTCAGAACGTCAACACAGCTGCTTCATGATGACTAACCCTGAAGATAAAACCCGCTAATTGCTTGCTATCTGAGGTGCCTTGCCAAAAACATCGCGCAGAAAATAAAGCGCATCGAATATTGAGTCAACTATAAATTTAACTTGATAGAAAATAATTTTAACGGTCGCAGACAAAACCAACATAACACTTTAAATTTAAAGCATTTTAACTCAATCGCAACGAAACCGTTAATGATCCTATTAGCTTAATAAGCATTCAATAAATATGCCTATTTATCACAAGGTCATATACAGTTTGCATAAGTTGATCTTATCGAGGAACTGTAATTAAAAATCAATCATTAAGCTTTTGCTAAAATACAATTTTCCCCGACTAAGATTTATAGGACGAACAAAGGAAACGAAATAACCGTCAACCACTGAAAATGCATTTCTGTTAAGCGTGATTATTTTCTTCTTACATCTAAAAAACACGTAAAGCAGGTTTTATTTACCACCATCGACAGTCTAACGCTCTTTAAATAATATAAAAATCAGAATATAAAACTTGTTCTTATTTCATTAATTGACTGTTAAAGCATATTTAACTAAGCAGTTTTTATAAAAAAAGTCCCATTCTGTGCAGTTCCCCCCTTTCATCTACAGTGAAATTTCGTTATGGTGCGCTAACTTAAGCCAAAACTTTATGCATGTTCCGAGGTGTAAATGCGCCCTATCATCAAATCCAACAAGCTGGATAGCGTTTGCTATGACATCCGCGGCCCAGTGCACAAGGAAGCCAGACGTTTAGAAGACGAGGGTCATCGGATCCTCAAACTTAACATTGGTAATCCGGCACCCTTCGGTTTCGAAGCGCCTGAAGAAATTGTGCGCGATGTGATCCTTAATTTACCCAGTGCCCAAGGCTACTGTGAGTCAAAAGGATTATTCTCTGCCCGCAAGGCCATAGTGCAGCATTATCAAGCCCAAGGGATTTTTGGTGTCGATATCGAAGATATCTATATAGGCAACGGCGTCTCAGAACTCATTATGATGGCGATGCAAGGTCTGCTTAACACCGATGATGAAATTTTAATCCCCTCACCTGACTATCCACTGTGGACGGCGGCGGCCAATCTCGCTGGCGGTAAAGCGGTGCATTATCGTTGCGATGAAGAAGCGGACTGGTTCCCCGATCTCAACGACATTAAAAGCAAGATTTCATCGCGTACCCGCGGTATTGTGCTGATCAACCCGAACAATCCTACGGGCGCGGTTTACAGCAAAGAATTACTGCTGCAAGTGGTTGAGCTTTGCCGTGAACACAGTTTGATTTTATTTGCCGATGAAATTTACGACAAAATTTTGTATGACGAAGCCAAGCATGTTCCTGCGGCTGGCCTGTCGGACGATATTTTAACTGTTACCTTCAATGGTCTATCAAAGGCTTATCGCGCAGCGGGCTTTCGCGTCGGTTGGATGATGTTGTCTGGTAATCTTAAAGCAGCGAAGAGCTATATCGAAGGTTTAGAAATGCTGTCCTCGATGCGCCTATGTGCAAACGTGCCCAATCAACATGCGATTCAAACCGCGCTCGGTGGCTATCAAAGTATTAACGAGCTGATATTACCTAAAGGTCGCCTGACAGTTCAACGGGATGCCTGTTACGAGCTGTTGAATCAAATCCCAGGCGTCAGCGTGAAAAAGCCTAAGGGCGCACTCTATGCCTTTCCGAAACTGGATATGAAGAAATTCAATCTGCGGGATGATGAGCGCTTAGTGCTGGATTTACTCAGAGAAAAGAAAATTTTGTTAGTGCACGGCACCGCCTTTAATTGGCCTGAGCCCGACCATTTACGAGTGGTTTTCTTACCCTATAAAGAAGATCTGAAAAAAGCATTTACTGAGTTTGGGGCCTTCCTCGAAAACTATCGACAGTAGATTTAGCCTTAGTTAACGGTTTGAGTCATAAAGCGATCCTAGTGGTCGCTTTATTTTTAGCGATTTCGACAAATCCTCCACGCTCATACTCACGTGTCACCCAAGGCTGTGATAATCTAAGACTTCATTAGCGTCAATACTGCTTATTCAACGCGTGTCACGTCTTCCAATGCAGCTTGTCGCCTTTCTACTCACTCATTAGTAGGCAAACTAAGAGTCATTTATGTGCCGTTTTTAGAACACGAATGACGCTTATCCAACGCTGGCCCTCGAATTAACAGGAAAACTATGAGTCACTTATTTGCCCATTTAGCTCGAATGAAACTTATCCAACGCTGGCCTTTGATGTACAACGTTCGCACTGAAAATGTTCAAGAACACTCGCTGCAAGTTGCCATGGTGGCCCATGCACTTGTCATCATCAGTAATAAAAAGTTCGGCACGACGCTTGATCCCCATCAAGCCACGAGTCTGGCGATTTTTCACGATGCCAGTGAAATTCTCACGGGTGACTTACCGACGCCGGTGAAATACTTCAATAAAGAAATTGAAGCCGAGTATAAAAAGATTGAGGCGATTGCAGAGCAGCGCATGCTGGATATGGTGCCTGAGGAATTTAAAGAGGATTATCGTAGCCTCTTTATAAGCGATTACGCCGATCCCGTTTACAAGACCATAGTGAAATCCGCAGATACTCTGTGTGCCTATCTTAAATGTCTTGAAGAAAACCGCGCCGGCAACAGTGAATTCAATACCGCCCGTAAACGTCTCGAAGACATGCTGGCGACAAATCCGGACCCCGCAGTACAGTATTTTATGAGCTGCTTTGTGCCAAGTTTTACCTTGAATTTAGACGAAATTAACAAGATGCTTTGATTTTCCACTCTCGCTAGGAATGCATATGACTTCAAGTGTTTGGCAAGAACGCCGTCATGGTGAAGATAAACAACGGCGTAACGATCACCGCAGCCCTTACCAAAGAGACAGAGCGCGTATTCTCCACTCCGCCGCCTTTCGCCGCCTGCAGGCCAAAACCCAAGTGCTCGGCGTTGGCATGAATGACTTCTATCGCACTCGATTAACCCACTCACTCGAAGTCTCGCAAATTGGCACCGGCATAGCCGCCCAGCTCAGACGCAAATATCCACAACATAAGCAGCTGCTTTGCTCTATGAGCTTATTAGAGTCACTGTGTTTAGCCCACGATATTGGTCATCCTCCCTTCGGCCACGGCGGCGAAGTCGCATTGAATTACATGATGCGCGACCACGGCGGCTTTGAAGGCAATGGCCAAACTTTTCGAATTCTCTCTAAGCTTGAGCCCTACACGTTAGATTTCGGGATGAACTTGTGTCGGCGTACCATGCTCGGGATTTTGAAATACCCCGCGCCGCACTCGAAGCTATTTGTCGCGGGCGAGCATAACGAAATCACCAACCATAGACAGCTCAAACCGTCACAATGGCCGCCGGTTAAGGGCATTTTCGATGATGATAACGACATTTTTGCTTGGGTGCTTGAGCCGTTATCTGAGGCAGACCGCAGTCGTTTCACCTCGACGCAGCAAGGATCACACCCCGCCCTGCACCACTATCCGCATCTGCGCACTCAGTTTAAATCCTTCGATTGCTCGATAATGGAACTGGCAGATGATATCGCCTATGCAGTACACGATCTCGAAGATGCGATTGTGATGGGCATAGTCACGGCATCGCAGTGGCATCAAGATGTGGCGCCGACACTCACAAACAGCGGCGATGCGTGGATACGACAAGAGCTTGCCGATATTGGCAATAAGCTGTTCTCCCATGAGCATCACCTACGTAAAGATGCCATAGGCACACTCGTTAATGGCTTTGTCACCGCGATTGTTATCTCAGAAGATGATGTGTTTGAAGAACCATTATTGCGCTTTAATGCGACCTTAGAGCCCGAATTTGCCATTGCGCTCAATGTGCTCAAGCAACTGGTTTATAAATATGTGATCCGTAAACCTGAGATCCAAATGCTTGAATATAAAGGCCAGCAGATTGTGATGGGCTTATTCGAAGCCTTCGCTTCCGATCCTGAGCGTTTACTGCCACTGAACACCCAAGAGCGCTGGCGCGAAAGCGAGCAACAAGGCTTAAACAGTCACAGAATTTTAGCGGACTATATTTCAGGGATGACAGATGAGTTCGCGGGGCGACTGTATCAACAGTTATTTAGCCCCAAAGCCGGCTCAAATGTGGAACTGAGCAAGGAAATGTAGCCAAGCAGACATTGCGCTGCCCGACTTGCTATAAAGCCAGACCGTTTGTAAATGTGCGAATTTTTATAAAAGCTAAACTTTCTATAGCGCCCGCTGTCACAGACATTCTTTATCAAAGGCGAAAGATGAAAGACAAAAAACCACCTTGCGGTGGTTCTTGTTTTGATAAAAATCAAATAGTTAAGAAATGATTGTAATGTGTCACACAACTAAGAGATTAGCTATGTCACACATAAACCACACAATTAGACGCAATGAGGTCTATCACTTCAACCTCCGCATTGGTGAAAAAACATATAGAAAGTCACTTAAGACTGATTCACCTAGCCTATGTCGCAGGTATTTATCTGCTATCATGCCACACATTAGTAATTGTAAACGCTTAGGAAAGGGAATGAATAAAGCGGACATAGATGTTTTTATTGAGATGCTTATTTCTAACAAAGTTAACGAGGTTGTTAGATTAGGTAAAGCGATGACACAACCATTATCACTTACAGCAAACAGTTATTTTGAACAATGGTTCAATGAGACAAGCACTCAACGCGATAATCAATACAATTACGACTCAACGGATTGGGGTTACTTGAATATAACGCCTCCACCTTACCCAGAATACCCTAGCTATGCGAATTGGTTATCATCTCGCTTAGACAGAGTTGCAGCATATCAACCAGACTATCAAGCGTTTACCTCTTATGATGTAGATAATGACGATGTTGCTGTTGACACTGAGCATCCCCATTATGATGACTTACAACATCCGACTATTCATCAAGCTAAATACGATTATCTAAATGCACAGGTAACTAAATTCACAAATAACATAAATAAAGCACATAGAGAAGATAACCCAATTCAGTTAAGAATAACGCTGAACGAATTAACAGAAAGATTTACAGACTTGTTACCCAATACCCCACCCTTAGTACAAACACCATCGGATAACAACAAGTTAGGTACTCTATTATTTAAAGATGTTGTTGAAAAATATATAGAATACGCTGAGAATAAAATGCCAAAGAGGCAACAAGCAGACCCTAAAAGACATATGAAATTATGGTTACAGGACTTTGCAGACACGCCAATTGATAATGTTAATCTTGGAGATATTCTTGATGCGTGGGAGACAATCAAGAGCTTTCCTAAAAATACTAAAAGTGAATCAATCGAATCCGTTTGGGAACTGACAAAAACATGTGATGTCTCGGGGCAACCAATGACATTTCAGAATGCCAAAAAGTATAAACAAGAATTAAGAAAATTCTTTACTTGGGCTTGTGATTTACAACATCTCACAACGAATAACCCTATCGCTACAGATAATGCATATAAATTATTGATAGACGATAAAAATAAACAAACCCCAAGAACGAAATTCAACAACAACCAAGCATTAAATATTATAAACCACTGTAAAAACAATTTAGAAAGTCCATTTAGTTGGGCAGTTTTATTAATGGCATATCATGGCATGCGTAATAGTGAAGTAACAAGTTTAACTAAAAGTGATATTGTTACCGACCCTGATAGCCAAATATGCTACATCAACATAAAAAATGGTAAAACTGTAAACGCTAAACGTAAAGTCCCAATCCATAATGAGATTATAAAATTAGGATTTATTGAATACGTACAACAATTTGAATCCCTGATATTCAATTTTGGCTCTACCAAACTAACAAGTTACTACTCCCATGAACTCAGACCGTTACTCAACATCCCTGAGCTTGCTGAAGATGGCTCACGTTTATCACTATATTCATTTAGACATGCAGTCATTTCAAAGTTAACTGCCGCAGGTTCTAATAGAGGTATTCAAAATGCAATTGTAGGGCATGCTCAAAGCGAGACACAAGCAGGATATACGCATATTGACCTTCATCAACTACAAACATACGTGAATATAATTACCTACTAAGAAGACTGTTTAAATGTATTGTCAAAACTCGTCAGAGAGCACATAAGCAACGTTTCAGTCTAAAAGGTAGTCGTGCAAGCGTATTACAAAAAAAGTCACAGAAGCTCATTCTGTGCCTATAACCAAGGGGTGAGAATTATCCTAATAAAAGTCAATTCATAGTCATAAACATACACGTTCTTACCGCACAAATAGCGCAAAGACTCTTAAAATCAAGTAAAAATTCAAGTAAAAAATCAAATAACCAGCAATAAAAATCAATGTCAGAGGAACTGTAACACCATAAAAACATCATATTTAATAATAGCATAGACTCAGAGCGGCATCAGCAAGCTATGCTATAACTTTATATCTAAAATAATTAAAACATGAGCAAGTAATAGTGAGTATGGTAATACGAGCTACATATAGAGTAATATCCTATATTACACATCATAATAAGTTAAGGACATGCAATGACTGAAACCACAGAACAACGAACTAAACGTAAATTTAAGGATGTATTTAAGGAGTATAAACCCAAATATCTAACATCCATTCAATTTAATGCTGAAGCCTCTGAGCAACCGGAGTGTATCATTGAACTTTACCAGAAACTTAGAAAGTCCATTAGTAAAAAGCATGATGGTGTATTGATATTCTGGCTTAGAACCTTGAAGGCTAAAACTCAATTTAGGTTTCCAATGATTTGTATTTTTACACAAACAGCATTAGATATTGATAAAGTTAAAATGACTGATGAATGCTTTGTATATAAAAAGCTAAACAAGCAATGGGATGAATCGGATTTTAACTCTTGGATAAACAAAAAGGAAATGTTTAATGATAATGTTTATAGAGACTTTTACAACTTAAGTCCCGAAGGTAAGCGCAGTATTAGCAGACTGGCAATCATCAATAAAAGTCTAGCCTTAAAAAATCATAATGAAGAAGCAATCAATATCAACAACATGCATCTTGATGATATTGATAGATATACACCTTTCTAAAATTGATTTATTGCAAAGCATCTATTAACATGAAGTTAATTATAGATAACTTCTCCACCAACGATTAATTCAGTGACTTGTTCGCCATTAACAATGCAAGATATTCTACTTTTACCCCATGTTCCATATACATTTTTAATTTCAGCATCCATAGCGACTCGATAACGACGACCATCTTCATAAGGTACGACTACCGTATTTGAGCCCCACGGCACTTTCGCTCCATACGTTGCAGCATCTTCTAGGGCGATTTTACAATAAACTTGCGCATCAACATTTGAATTAGTTTTACTTGCAGAGGGTTCTTCACTTGTAGAGGATGAATTATCACCCATATATCCCCCACTAAACAGAAAGAGCATAAATATAATACCAACTAGCCACCAAACTAAATTCTCGGTAGACCTTTCTTTAACAGGACGCTGCTCGCTTGATTGACTATTACTAACCTTTGTAATTCCATCATTTATTTTCGGACTTGGTTTTCCACTCCATAAATCTAAAGCATTTTCTTTATCGTGGCCATTATCAGTCAACTTAAGGTCATTTGAACAGGTTGAGTCTACACCGATACTAGAAGGTTTAGCTTTTGTATAGTTATCATAAAGAATGGAATAGTATTTTACATCCAACTTTGCATTAGCCTTCTCACCAGTAATAAGTTTAATTTCTATATAGACAACATTACTTATTTGCTCAGTTTTGGTTAAAACCTGAATATCTGAGTATTGAATGTTCCGTGAAGTGAATACATTGCCGTAATGTGTAATGCAGCTTTTATCAATAGCCCATATACCTTTTTCTAAATCACCACTTAATACTTCCAATCGTTCAAACATGGCTAAACATCCATATCAGATAATCAAAAACACTCTTTGTCGAAAAGTAATTTCCTTGATAAAGAATGCACTTATGACTGATTATCATATGAATTGCTTAACAAGTCACCCTCTCTACCGCAGTAAAATTGATATACCTCAAGATAATTAGCACATTGTTAATTTTAGGTCAGTGATAGCTATCATTATAAATTCTTTCAAGTAACTTCACATCTATACCCTTTGAATACACTTTAAGCTGAATACAAAAATGGCCTAGAACATAGGATAAAAGAGAGCAATCAGCTCTCAAGTCTAGGGTTTGGACTTGTGAATACAGCGCCCGTAAGTTAAGATGCTCTTAGATAATCAATGGAGGTAACACAATGGCTAAATATCACTACATCAGAGTATCGACAACACAGCAGCATACAGACCGTCAGGAGCTTAAAACGCCAGAAGGTTACACGCAGGTCATCGATAAAATTTCAGGGAGAACAACAAACCGTCCTTCGCTTAAAAACATGATTATCAATCTAGCTATTGGTGATGAAGTGCTGGTGGACGATATCAGTCGCCTAGCTAGGTCTCTTAAAGACTTAAATGAGTTACTCCATCAAATAACAAGTAAAGGCGTATCTGTCAGATTTATTAAAGAAAACCTTACTTTTGCAGGAGACAAATCTAATCCTACAAACGAACTTTTACTTAATCTGATTGGGGCAGTTTATCAATTTGAGGTGGATATCAAAAAAGAAAGACAACGTGAAGGTATTGCAGTCGCTAAAGATAAAGGAGTTTATCACGGAAGAACAACTGCTATGCGTAAAAAGGCTGAGGCAATCAGTTTACTTAATGATGGTGTGAGCCAGCGAAAGATTGCGGAACAACTTTCAATTAGCCTTTCATCAGTTCAGCGTATCGTGAAGCAGCATAAAGAAGATATTTTATAATTTTAGACTAAGTTAATTTGCTGCTTGGTCTTTTGCTTAACACCACTCCATGTATAAGTATAAAAAAGCCCCAAGCTAGGCGCTTAAGGCTTCATTTTATGGACACATTAAGTTATTGTTTAATCAAATAACTTGTACACATTACATATCAATTGAGGACAACCCCACCTTGCGGTGGTTTTTTATTTTTGTTGCTATTTCAAGCTCGACTTATAAAGCGCCGATAGCGTCTTTACAAAGTTGAGTGATACGATCCCAATCGCCGTGTTCCATTGCATCCGTAGGCGCAATCCAGCTGCCGCCAATACAATCGACGTTCTTCAGCGCTAAATAATCTTTATAACTGCTTGGCGTAATGCCACCTGTTGGGCAGAAGCGAATATCCGCAAGCGGTCCCGAGAAGGCTTTCAGTGCATCCACACCACCCGAGGCTTCGGCTGGGAAAAATTTAAAGTGGGTGTAACCAAGCGCCATCCCCGTCATCACTTCTGAAATGCTCGCAACGCCTGGGATCAATGGTACAGGACCATGCATACCGGCTTTGAGCAGTTCAACCGTCGCGCCTGGGGTAATAATAAACTGCGCACCAGCGGCAATCGCAAGATCAAGCTGAGCTTCGTTTAAGATAGTACCAGCGCCCACTAAGGCCTCTGGCACTTCTTTGGCGATTTTAGTGATAGCTTCGAGTGCGCAAGGTGTACGCAAAGTCACTTCTAACACGCTAATGCCGCCGGCAACCAGTGCTCGCGCTAATGGCACCGCATGTTCAATCTTGTTAATCACCATAACAGGAACAATAGGGCTGCGTTTAAAAATATCTTGTGGCTGTAGTGACCAGTTATTCTCAAGCATTGCGTTATTCTTCCTTTGTATTAATAAAGTTCATCGATGGCATTAGTACAACGCGCACCAGTTTCAGGACTGCTTAGATTGGAACGTAGCGCACTAAATAACTCGCGGCCCATGCCATAACGTGAGCGATGTAAATCGACTATTCCGGCGGTTCTGGTGGCAAGTTCTGCTTCAGAGACGAGCAGGCTCAGTTCGCCTGTTAACGCATCGACACGGATCAAGTCGCCATCTTTGACTTTGGCAATTAAGCCGCCATCTAAGGCTTCCGGCGTCAAATGAATGGCCGCAGGGACTTTACCCGACGCGCCAGACATACGACCATCGGTCAGCAGCGCGACTTTAAAGCCTTTGTCCTGAAGCGTACCCAATAATGGGGTTAACTTGTGCAGTTCTGGCATACCGTTGGCTTTCGGACCTTGGCCTTTTACCACAACCACACAATCTCTATCCAGAGCACCGGCTTGGAACAAGGCATCGAGTTTGTTTTGATCGTCAATCACCACAGCGGGCGCTTCAACGACACGATGTTGTTCTTGTACCGCTGATACTTTGATCACAGCGCGGCCCAAGTTACCTTTCAGTAATTTCAAACCACCGTTGTTTTGGAAAGGTGAGGCAACTGAGGTTAACACTTCAGTATCTAAACTGGTTGTTGGACCATCCACCCAGCGAAGTTCACCGTCGAGCAGTTTTGGCTCTTGGGTATAACGGCGTAAACCAAAGCCCGCAACGGTATTCACATCTTCATGCAATAGACCCGCATCGAGCAATTCTTTAATCAAGTACGCCATGCCGCCCGCGGCGTGGAAATGGTTGATATCGGCGTGACCGTTTGGATACACGCGCGCCACTAATGGCACTGCATCGGATAATTCAGAAAAATCATCCCAGTTCACGATAATACCGGCAGCTCTAGCCGCGGCGACGATGTGCATAGTCAAGTTAGTAGAACCGCCAGTAGCCAAAAGTGCCACAATGCCGTTAACCACAGACTTTTCGCTGACCACTTCACCGATTGGAGTATATTGGGTACCCATTTCGGTTAAACGACACACTTGCTTAGCCGCCATCTTATTTAAGGCTTCGCGCAGTGGATCATCAGGATTCACAAATGACGAGCCTGGTAACTGCAGACCCATCACTTCTAGCATCAGCTGATTCGAGTTTGCAGTGCCGTAGAAGGTACATGTTCCTGCACTGTGGTAAGACTGGGCTTCAGCTTCAAGCAGTTGCGCGCGATCCACTTTACCTTGGGCAAATTGCTGACGAATACGGGCTTTTTCTTTGTTCGGGATACCTGATTTCATCGGCCCTGCGGGCACGAATAACATAGGTAAGTGACCAAAGCTTAAGGCGCCGATAAGCAAACCTGGAACGATTTTATCGCAAATGCCGAGCAGTAAAGCACCATCAAACATGTTGTGAGACAAGCCCACAGCCGTTGCCATAGCAATCACTTCACGACTCAGTAAGCTCAATTCCATACCGGGTTGACCTTGAGTCACACCGTCACACATGGCTGGCACACCGCCCGCCACTTGTGCAACACTGCCGACTTCCTGACAGGCTTTTTTAAGCAATTCAGGATAGCTTTCATAGGGTTGGTGCGCAGATAACATGTCGTTAAATGCCGTCACTATGCCGATGTTCGCCTTATTCAATTGACGCAATGCATTTTTGTCGTCTGGATTACAGGCGGCAAAACCATGGGCTAAGTTGCCACAGCTCAATGAGCTACGGTGTACACCATGGTTACGGGCATCATTCAATGCGGCGAGATAACCTTCACGTGACGCTTTGCTACGGGCAATAATTCTGTCGGTAACAGCTTGAACTACTGAGTGCATCTTGACTCCTTAAGCGCTCCAGAACACATCAACGGGCGTTTTACGCTGCGCTAATACGGCTCTGATAGGCATAGCATGAACATCATCACTTTCTAACGCTTGACGATATACGGATAATTTCTGTTCCCCGACCAAGTGCAGATAAATTTGTCTGCTGTTCAGAATCGCACTCTTAGAGAGCGTGATCCTGCCGTGGGGCGCTGTGGTGGGGTTAGTCGCCACGCACAGGGCTTGGGTTGTGAGCGCATTTTCAAGCTCAGCGCTACAGGGAAACCAAGAGCAAGTATGACCATCGTTACCCATGCCTAACACCACAACATCAAAAGGACGTGGGAAGTTAGACAAAGACTCGGCGGCCATATCGGCGCCCGCTTCTGCGGTCGAAAACATGTTTTTTAAACCGCGGAATTTGGCATTCACCGCACGGTTTTGTAATAAATGTTCACGCACGAGACGCTCATTAGAAGCATCGGCGTCGGCTTCAACCCAGCGCTCATCGGCAAGCGTGATATAAACGTCACTCCAATCGATGGATTTCATGCTCAATAGTTGAAATAACTTAAGCGGCGTCGAACCACCGGAAACGACTAAGCTCGCTTTTCCGCGGGCATCGACGGCTTCCTGCAACTGGCTCGCAATCTTGCTGGCCAATTGCTGTTCTAACGCACTTGGCGTATCGAAAGATTTGAATACGGTTTCTTTAATCATCAAAGTCTCCTACTCGTCCCACGAACGGCCATCTTTGGTAATCAAAGCAACTGACGCAACTGGACCCCAAGTACCCGCAGGATAAGGTTTTGGTTTTTCGTTGCTTTGTTCCCACGATTGGATAATGCCATCCACCCAAGTCCATGCCTGCTCGACTTCGTCGCGGCGCACGAACAGCGCTTGATTACCGAGCATAGCTTCGAGCAATAGACGCTCATAGGCATCGGCGATACGTTCATTTTTAAAGGTATCGGAGAAGCTCAAATCGAGTTTAGTGGTTTGTAGACGTTGTTTTTGCTCCAAACCTGGCACTTTGTTCATCATCTGGATTTCAACCCCTTCATGGGGCTGCAGACGGATTGTCAGCTTGTTCGGTGGCAGATTACGGTAGCTTGAGCGATACAAGTTATGCGGTGGGTTTTTGAAATACACCACAATTTCAGAGCTCTTAAACGGCATACGTTTACCGCTACGTAAATAGAAAGGCACGCCCGCCCAACGCCAGTTGTCGATATCCACACGAATAGCCACGAAGGTTTCTGTGTGTGATTGAAGGTTGGCGCCTTCTTCTTCTAAATAACCCGGTACTGGGCTGCCCTTTAAGAAGCCAGCACTGTACTGACCGCGTACGGTATTTTCATACACATTGTCAGAATTAATCGGACGCAGTGATTTGAGCACTTTGACTTTTTCATCACGGATGCTGTCAGCGTCTAAGTTAACAGGTGGGTCCATAGCAACGAGCGTTAACACTTGCAGCAAATGGTTCTGGATCATGTCACGCATTTGACCCGCTTTGTCGAAGTAACCCCAACGGCCTTCGATGCCCACTTCTTCTGCGACTGTGATCTGGACGTGGTCAATCGTACGGTTGTCCCACTTAGAGGCAAATAAAGAGTTCGCAAAACGCAGGGCAATCAAGTTCTGTACGGTTTCTTTACCTAAGTAATGGTCGATACGGTAAACCTGACGTTCTTTGAAGTAAGCGGAAACTTGGTCATTGATAACGCGAGAAGAGTCTAAATCTGAGCCGATGGGCTTTTCGAGCACCACGCGTGAATCTGGGTGGATAAGATCTTGTTCATGCAAACAACGGCAAATGTCGCCGAATATTGCAGGTGGCGTAGCAAAGTAACTGACCATAACGCGCTCTTCTGGTTTGAGCAGATCATGGAAGGCACTGTAGCCCGCTGAATCGGTAAAGTTAGTGCCTATATAATGGCAGCGGGACAGGAAACGTTGGAGAGTCTCTTCGCACAAAGGCTCTTTCACGAAGGTGTTTAATGCAAGCGTGACTAATTCGATAAACTCATCTTGAGTAAACTCGTCTTTCGCGACACCGATCACTTTCGTATCTTTATCGAGAAGTTCAGCTTTATCTAGCTGGTATAAAGAAGGTAACAACTTGCGTCGTGCCAAATCGCCTTTAGTACCAAAGAGTACGAAGTCACAAGCTTTGGCGCCTGATGTTGTTTTGCCCATTGCGTTACGATCTCCTTTGTATGTCGTGTCCCTTCATGTCGATGAAGAAATCCACACTTTTGTTGTAATATAACAACAGAATTTGTTAAATGCATCTATTTTTATAAATATTAACATTCTTGCTAACTAGTCACTTGCTGCATAAATCTGATATGCTTTTTGTGCTTAAATTACTGAAGGTAGTAAAGTCTTATTTCAAAATTGTACTGAAAAGTTACTACATAGAGTCTATTAGTGGGCCGCCAGTCTTGATCTGCTCCCACGAAATAAAAATAAATAAAATTACATTCTCAATTTAGCGGACATACGCGTATGAATACCCTAGAAAAGGTTCAAAAAAGCCTCACCCATTTTAGTAAATCAGAACGCAAAGTTGCAGAGGTGATCTTAGCATCACCACAGACAGCTATACATTCTAGCATCGCCACACTGGCTAAGATGGCAGATGTCAGTGAACCTACTGTGAATCGTTTCTGCCGCCGCTTAGATACTAAAGGTTTCCCTGATTTTAAGTTACATCTAGCACAAAGTCTTGCGAACGGTACACCTTATGTGAGCCGCCACGTTGAAGAAGATGATTCGACTGAGTCTTACACGACAAAAATATTCGAATCTTCAATGGCTTCGCTCGATACCGCACGTCAAAGCCTAGACATTTCAGCCATTAATAAAGCCGTTGATATTCTCACTCAAGCTAAGACTATTTCCTTTTTTGGCCTAGGCGCATCCGCTTCAGTTGCCCATGACGCGCAAAATAAATTCTTCCGCTTTAATGTCCCTGTCATCTGTTTTGACGATGTTCTAATGCAACGCATGAGCTGTATTAACAGTAATGAGGGCGATGTGGTGGTATTGATTTCCCACACTGGCCGCACTAAGTCATTGATTGAAATAGCGCGTTTAGCGAGAGAAAATGGTGCAGCTGTGATTGGTATTACCGCCCGCAACTCGCCTTTGTCAATGGAATGTACACTGCCCGTGACAATGGAAGTGCCAGAAGATACTGACATGTATTTACCTATGGCCTCGCGTTTAGCCCAATTAGTCACTATAGATGTATTGGCAACGGGTTTTACCTTACGTAGAGGCCCACGTTTCCGCGATAATTTGAAACGAGTGAAAGAAGTGTTAAAAGAGTCTCGCATCAATAAAGATCCGATACTGTAACTCACTTCCTTTTCTAAAAATGGCTAGTGTTGATCCTTAACCTAGCCATTTATCGTGCAAATATCAGCGATACCTCACAATTTTCATACATAACTTTAGATCAATTTGATTGTAACTTTACTACAAAATTTGGAATTGCATGGTAATATAGTCCCAAGATTTTTTTTAACTTTAACGGAGTATCCTTATGTTCCGCAGAACCAAAATCGTCACCACTCTAGGTCCCGCTACCGATCGTGATGATAACCTACGCCGCATCATCGCGGCAGGTGCAAACGTTGTACGTCTTAATTTCTCCCACGGTTCCCCCGAAGATCATCTAAAACGAGCAACTCAAGCGCGCGAAATCGCTAAAGAGTTAGGCGTTCATGTGGCCATTCTTGGTGACTTACAAGGCCCTAAAATCCGCGTTTCTACTTTCAAAGACAATAAGAAAGTACAACTCGTATTAGGTCAAGCCTATGTACTTGATGCCGAGTTAGCCAAAGGTGAAGGCGACGAGACCCAAGTGGGTATCGATTACAAGCAATTGCCAGACGATGTGACTGTTGGTGATATCCTGATGTTAGATGATGGCCGTGTTCAATTACGCGTTGAGCGTGTTGAAGGCCGTAAAGTGCATACCACAGTGACTGTGGCAGGCCCTTTATCTAACAACAAAGGTATTAACAAACAAGGCGGCGGACTTTCTGCTGCTGCGCTGACCGAAAAAGACAAGGCTGACATTCTCACTGCAGCAATGATCCAAGTGGATTATTTAGCCGTGTCTTTCCCGCGCAGTGGTGCAGACTTGGACTATGCACGCGATCTTGCCCGTCAAGCAGGTTGTAATGCGTTGATCGTTGCTAAAGTTGAACGTGCTGAAGCGGTTGCGACCGATGCCGCGATGGATGATGTTATCTTAGCGTCTGACGTTGTTATGGTTGCCCGTGGTGACTTAGGTGTTGAAATTGGTGATGCTGCACTCGTTGCAGTGCAGAAGAAGTTAATCGCCCGTTCACGCCAACTGAATAAAGTCGTCATCACTGCCACCCAGATGATGGAATCGATGATTTCAAGCCCAATGCCAACCCGCGCCGAAGTGATGGACGTGGCGAACGCTGTGCTTGATGGTACCGATGCTGTGATGTTATCTGCTGAAACTGCTGCCGGTGACTTCCCAGAAGAAACCGTTAAGGCAATGGCAAACGTGTGTGTTGGCGCAGAATCTCACCCAAGTGTGATTGTGTCTAAGCATAGATTAGATGTGCGTTTCACTTCAGTTGAAGAAACCATTGCGCTATCAACTATGTATGCAGCAAACCACCTAGAAGGCGTTAAGGCGATTATCGCTCTGACTGAATCGGGTGCAACACCACAGTTGATGTCTCGTATCAGTTCTTCACTGCCAATCTTAGGTTTATCACGTCACGCAACAACCTTAGCCAAAATGGCCTTGTACCGCGGCGTCTTACCAATCTACTTCGATTCAACTATCCACCCAGCCGATGAGCTAGCGCAAAAAGCGTTAGAAGCATTAACAGCTGCAGGTTATTTGAACAGCGGTGATATGGTGCTGATGACCAAAGGCGATGCAATGGAAACGATTGGCGGCACTAACACCTGTAAAGTGTTGATCGTAGCTTAAGTTGCTTTAGCTTTAGCTTTATCTAACGACTAAAGCGCGTTAGAAAAAAGCCAATAAAAAACCACCTCATGAAGGTGGTTTTTTTATATCTGCAGTTATCTGTAAGTGCTGATTTCAGTTGGTGCTAATTTGTCGTTCTCTCATTGCTGAGGGAAATCTCAGCGGTCCTATCTCGCACAAGCGGAGTAATCATTGAACCTAATACCGCTTAGACCAGACCGCACTAACATTAAACGCTAACATCAAACACTAGCAATCACTATAACGCTTCGAAATCATTCACATTAATTGCCGCTAAGCGCAGCTTATCAGCATGCTGCAATTTCTGCTCTTCATCGGCAGTGATAACGCCTGTCTCGAGTGCTTTTGCAAACAAGACGAGATTAGGCACTTTGGCTGGCAGTTCACCGGCACGCTGCGCTTTCTTCAGCTTTTTATAAATATCTTTACAGGCATATTGCGCAACAAACGCTTGCTCAACTTCTGCAATACCGCCTTTATCTCCTTCAAATTCAGGACATAGGAAGGTAATACGGTCACGAGCAGGACCAGGCTTCAACATGCCGCCGACTAAATCGGTCGCCATTTTGTCGCTCGGCGCATTGAAGTGATTACCCAGCGGGAAGATTAAGCCGCGCAGTAACCATGCCACAGGACGGCTCGGGAAGTTACGGATCGTGTCTTCCAGTGCTTTAGCCGCTAAGTGCAAACGATTGGCCATTACGTAACGTACCGCGGGTAAATCGTCCTGTTGACGGCCATTGTCTTCAAACAACTTCAAGGTTGCTGAGCCTAAATACAACTGGCTGAGCACATCGCCCATACGCGCCGACAGCATTTCTTTGCGTTTTAAATCGCCGCCCATGATCAGCATGGATAAATCTGTCATTAAGGCTAATGCAGATGAAATACGCGACATATCTTTATAGTACTGCTTAGTTTCACCGCTCACTGGCGCACTGCCAAAACGGCTACCACTTAAGGCGCTAAACAACGCACTGAAAGCATTACGCGTGGCATAACCCATGTGGCCCATTAATAGCGCATCAAAACGCTCTAAGGCTTCATGTTGGTTTTCCATCGCAGCGGCTTCCATTTCGGCAAGCACGTAAGGATGGCAGCGAGTCGCACCTTGACCAAATATCATCAAGGAGCGGGTTAGAATGTTCGCACCTTCCACAGTGATCGAAATCGGATTCGACATATAAGGGTGGCCTAAATAGTTTTTAGGTCCTAATTGAATGCCCTTACCCGATTGAATATCCATGGCATCGTTCATCACAGAACGACCTAATTCAGTCATGTGGTACTTAGCAATCGCAGTCACAACCGAAGGTTTAACTTTAAGATCGATACCCGTAGTGGTTAAACGACGTGCGGCTTCTAACTGATAAGTGTTGGCAATAATACGCGCCAGCGCTTCTTGCACCCCTTCAAACTGGCCAATCGCCATACCAAACTGATGACGCACATAGCTGTAAGCCGTTGTGGTCTTCGTCGCCATGTGACCAGAAGCCGTTGCCAATGCAGGCAATGAAATACCGCGGCCCGCCGACAAACACTCAACCAGCATACGCCAGCCTTTACCAGCAAAATCAGGGCCACCGATAATCCAATCCAGCGGGATAAACACTTCTTTACCTTGGGTGGTACCGTTCATAAACGCCATACCTAGCGGATTATGACGACGACCAATAACTACTCCAGGATGATCCGTTGGGATCAGCGCACAGGTAATGCCTAAGTTTTTCTTATCGCCAAGCAGACCTTCAGGATCGCGCATTTGGAAGGCTAACCCCAGAACCGTCGCCACAGGCGCCAGCGTGATATAACGCTTATCCCAGGTGAGTTTTAGCCCGAGCATCTCTTCGCCATTGAAGGTATCACGGCACACAATACCCACATCCGG
Source organism: Shewanella sp. N2AIL (assembly GCF_022690845.1). Lineage (NCBI taxonomy): Bacteria > Pseudomonadati > Pseudomonadota > Gammaproteobacteria > Alteromonadales > Shewanellaceae > Shewanella > Shewanella sp. N2AIL. The sequence goes on from NZ_JALBYT010000007.1 coordinate 40,014, forward strand.
AATAGCGCCAGCATCACTGCCCGCTTCTGGACCGGTTAATGCAAAACAAGGAATTTCATCGCCTTTAGCTAAAGCAGGTAACCAACGTTCTTTCTGCTCACTCGTACCATAATGGGTCAACAACTCACCAGGGCCTAAAGAGTTCGGCACCATTACTGTAACAGCAGCGCTTACGCTGCGGCTGGCTAATTTGCTGACAATGGTAGAGTTAGCATAGGCAGAGAAAGCTTTACCACCGAATTTCTTCGGAATGATCAGGGCGAAGAAACCTTCTTTCTTGAAGTATTCCCACAACTCTGGCGGTAAATCTTTACGGTTATGCACTATGTCGAAATCATCGATCATCGTCAGTGCTGTCATCACTTGATTATCGATAAAGTCTTTTTCTTCAGCGCTCAGCGTCGGTTTACCGTAGCTGTGCAAGGTATTCCAGTTAGGATTTCCGCGGAATAACTCCCCTTCCCACCAGACATCACCGGCTTCCATCGCTTCGCGCTCGGTATCTGAAAGTGGCGGCAAGACCTTCTTGAAAAAACTAAAAACTGGGCGGGTAATAAACTGCATCCGGATATTTTTCACCGCAAACAACACGACAATGGCTATCAGGGCAAGAATTATAATCGTCAACATTATCAAGACCTTTTAATTAAGAAGAAACGGGGACTGATACGCCAGCCGCCATGTATGGGATCACTTTACGGATCACGGCTTCGATGTCGTTATGCTCACCAAACTCAGCAGCAGCGATATCGTTTAGGGCATCGGCGGACGCCATAGTGAATACGATAGTGCCTAAGGTAAAGTGTAAACGCCAAAACATTTCAGCGGGTGGAATATGTGGCGCACTGGCCGACACGGCTTTAACAAAAGCATCGAGATGCTGGCCGTAATGGGTAGTGATAAACCAACGTAAATGTCCTTGGCTTTCGATATAGCCACGGCCTAAAAGCTGCAGGAAGATCGTGGTGCCTTCGGTACGTAGCGCGTTTAAATCCAATAAAGGATCGACCAGCGAAGACAAGATCTCTTCGAGTGTTGCTTGTGCTGGCGCGGCATTTAAGCGATTAATTTGGTTTGAAGCCGCAGGCATAAACACGTCTAAATAACGCGCTAATACTGCACGGATCAGCTCTTTTTTAGAACCAAAGTGATAATTGACCGATGCTAAATTCACCTCAGCCTTACTGGTGATGAGTCGCAACGAGGTCTCAGAAAAGCCCCGTTCGGCGAACAGTTTTTCTGCGGCATCAAGTATTCTAGTTTTTGTATCGGATCGACTTGCCATTCCGTGACCTTGAATTAATTTAAAACACTCGTTTAAATTAAACATTGGCACCACGGATGTCAAACTAAAATTGGACAAACTCACCGCTTTCTAGCCTGCATACCCACTGCATGTCGAACATCTACGAATTAAGTGTGACTAACAAGCCCATTAACCCTTGTGCAATATCCCTTAGCTTTAGGTAAACTGTGTAACACAAAAACAACAAGGACAAGTAGACATGGTTATTTCATTGAATCGTCGCAGTAAAATCGCCCTCACAGTCGCCTTAGCGCTGGGATTAACGGCCTGTAATGATGCACAAAGCAAAACCGACAAGCCTGCTAGCACTGAAGCGGCTGTCATCAACACCGCCCCAGATAAAGCACAAGCCATTGCTTTTATTAACGATGCTGAAGCCAAAATGGCTGAATTATCGATTGAATCTAATCGCGCCGAGTGGATTTACAGCAACTTTATTACCGATGATACCGCGGCTCTGTCTGCCGCGGTCGGTGAAAAGGTCAGCGCAGCGTCGGTAAAATTTGCAACAGAGGCGGCTAAGTACGCTAATGTGCAGCTCGATCCCGTTAATGCCCGCAAACTCAATATATTACGCAGTGCGTTAGTATTGCCCGCCCCGCTCGATCCTGCGAAAAATGCCGAGCTTGCGCAAATTAGCTCAGAATTAAATGGCTTATACGGCAAAGGAAAATACTGTTTTGCCGATGGCAAGTGTATGACCCAGCCTGAGCTATCGAGCTTGATGGCCGAATCACGGGATCCCGCTACGTTGCTGGAAGCGTGGAAAGGCTGGCGTGAAATTGCCAAACCTATGCGTCCCTTGTTTCAACGTGAAGTGGAACTGGCCAATGAAGGCGCGAAGGATCTTGGTTATGCAAACCTGTCTGAGCTATGGCGTAGTCAATATGATATGAAACCCGATGATTTTTCACAGGAACTCGATCGTCTTTGGGGCCAAGTGAAACCCCTTTATGAATCATTGCACTGTTACGTGCGCGGTGAACTCAATAAAGAATACGGCGATACCGTTGCACCGACTACAGGACCTATCCCTGCACATTTACTCGGCAATATGTGGGCCCAGCAATGGGGAAATGTGTATGATTTAGTCGCCCCAGACAATGCCGACCCGGGTTACGATGTCACTGAGCTACTGGCAAAAAATGGCTATGACGAGCATAAAATGGTGAAACAAGCCGAAGGCTTCTTCACGTCTCTAGGATTTGCGCCATTGCCAGAAAGTTTTTGGGCACGTTCTCTATTTGTTCAGCCAAAGGATCGTGATGTGGTTTGCCACGCTTCGGCATGGGATCTCGATAATCTCGACGATATTCGCATAAAAATGTGTATCCAAAAGACCGCCGAAGATTTTAGCGTGATCCATCACGAACTTGGACATAACTTCTATCAACGCGCTTATAAGCAGCAACCATTCCTGTTTAAAAACAGCGCCAACGATGGTTTCCATGAAGCGATTGGTGACACGATTGCGCTGTCGATCACCCCAAGCTACTTAAAGCAGATTGGCTTATTAGATGAAGTGCCTGATGCCTCTAAGGACATTGGCCTCTTACTGAAGCAAGCTTTAGATAAAATTGCCTTCTTGCCCTTTGGTCTGATGATAGATCAGTGGCGCTGGAAAGTGTTTAGTGGTGAAATCACGCCTGCCCAATATAACCAAGCATGGTGGGATCTCAGGGAAAAATACCAAGGCGTAAAAGCACCGACGAAGCGCAGCGAAGCTGACTTTGATCCAGGCGCTAAATACCATGTGCCAGGTAATGTGCCTTACACCCGCTACTTCCTCGCGCATATTCTGCAATTCCAGTTCCATCAAGCGCTATGTGAAACTGCGGGCGATAAAGGTCCGGTTCATAGATGCAGTATTTATGGCAATCAAGCTGCGGGAGAGAAACTCAATAAGATGCTCGAGTTAGGCTTAAGTAAGCCATGGCCTGAAGCATTGAAAGAAGTCACCGGCAAAGAAACCATGGATGCCAAAGCTGTGCTCGATTACTTCGCACCGCTTAAAACATGGTTGGATGATCAAAATACCGCCGCAAATCGCCAATGTGGTTGGTAATGACGCGTTAAGTCATCGCCAAATTGCATAAAGCAAAATGCCCAACGAGATTGGGCATTTTTATTCCTGCTTGTTATTCAATACTTTTTATCAAATACTGGGCCTGTTTTGGTCTAACGCCAGCCCATGCCTTTACGATTGGCTTCACGGTTCTCAAGCTTGAGCTGTTCAGACTTAGTTAACATCACATACAGCGCCCCAGTGCCGCCCTGCTCAGTTTTCGCCGAATGATAGGCCAGCACCATATCCAGTTGTGATAACCAACAACACACAGCGGATTTGAGTAATCCCGCAAAGGGTTGGCTCTGATAACCTTTACCGTGGATCAACATCACACACCGCTCACCGTGCGCCTGCGCTGCCAGTAAGTAGTTGAGTACGGCCTCGCGAGCTTGATTAAGCCGATAGGCATGCACATCGAGCTCCATCTTGATACTGTATTGCCCCATGCGTAACCGCTTGAAAACGCCGCCTTGTACCCCTTCACGTTTAAAGCTGACAATCTCATCCGGCGCTTGCTGCACAAACGCTTTCAAATCCAGTGGCATACACGTTAAATAAGCTTCCCTTTGTAAGGCATCGCGTCTGTGGATTTGCTCTGCCGTTAACGCTTTGGGCGCGAAACTCACCGCAGGCATCTCGCCTTTTAGTGGTACAACTCCAGCCATTTCCTCAAAAAACAGTGCTGATTCATCATCCAGCATGGCAAGCTCCTTTACTTCACACTCTTGTACAGAAACACACTTTGTAATCATTCAAGGCTTTAGTTCAGCGGGCGGCTCCATTATAGTGACGCCATGATTGCCAGATTAGAATAAAGTAATGAAATTTTTGCCGCTAGTCCTGATGTGCCTATTGTCGCTGCCAAGCTTAGCCAATCCAGCTAAAACGCTTACAAAATCCACCGATGATCAATTGATCAACGCTAATTATCCTCTATTTATTAGCGCTTTTAATCAATTGTCCCCTGAAGTGACTCGTGAGATTTATGCCGATGACGCTAGCTACTTGTCAGAGAGTCAAAGTAAAGAAATTTACTATGGCCGAGATAATATCGTCGCGATTTACCAAAAGTTTTTCGATAAAATCCGCGCGAAGAAAGCCACTATCGACGTCGATTTTCGCATCACCAAGCGTAAAATTATCGGCGATGGTGCCATAGATACAGGCTATTATTTGGTTCGATTTTACCCAGCAAAAGAAACGGGCGAACCTGTGAGTGAATTTGCAGGCAAATTTGCCATTGGTACAGAAAAAGTGTCCGCGACCCAATGGAAAGTGAGCTTAGACACCAATAATCGTGCAGAACCTAGCTATTACCTGAATGCGAAACCTGTGCCTAACTTGTATTATGGTCGCCAGTTCCCGCCTTTACCTGCGGGTAAGAAATTACCCTAAGTTTTGTGCTGACGATATTTAACGCATTCAGATACATGCTTAATGCATTAAAATGAAAGTATAATGCGTTAGAATAAAATCCTAATTTATTGAAACAAATCATCATTTAATCGATACCGCAAAGAAAACATGATTACAACTGAACAAAGCTGCCCCTGTGGCAGTGGCAAACGATATCAAGATTGCTGCAATCCACTGCATATTCATGTCGATTCTGGGCAAGTCGTTGCGCGCACGCCCGAGCAACTCATGCGCTCACGTTACTGCGCATTTGTGTTGAAAAATTTTGATTACATTTTGAAAACACATCATCCCGAGTACCTAAACGGCCTCACCCTAGCGAGTCTTAATACTGGCCCTCACCCGCATTGGCTAGGACTAGAAGTACTCAGCAGCAGTGAATCCCCCGCCTACAGCTCACAAGCTGCGAGTCAAGCAATCGCGGAGCCAAGACATGGCACAGTGACATTTAAGGCTTGGTACAAACTCGAAGGTGAAATTGATGCTATCTATGAGCGTTCAGAATTTATCTATCAAACGGGTCGCTGGTATTACAGCCAAGGCCAGCAAATGACAGCCAAGTTACCCGGCAGAAATGATGCTTGCGTTTGCCATAGCGGTAAAAAATTCAAACAATGCTGCTTAAAGTCTCTCTGAGTTAAAATCATAAGCTGTTGCTATGAGCATGCGGCGCAAAATTGTGCTGAAGGATTACAGTGATGGTTTTTAGCGCTGATTGAACAAGCATAGAGATTAAAAAATAAAGACAGGCTAGGTTTATGCTCTAGATGTGTAGGTTAGATGTGTATGCTAGATGCGTAATCTAAGTTAGCAATCTTGCCTGCCCTTACTTTAATCGAAAGTTATCAAGAGTCATCGCGAGTTATCGAAAACAACGGTTTAAAAGCTGCTCACACCTGCTTAGTGGGTCAAAACTGAAGGGCTTTTGGCCGACAAGATAAATTGTGCAAACTCAGGCTCCCGCAATGCAGGACTGTAGAGATAACCCTGCGCCTGATGACAAAAGCTTTTCGCTAAAAAGGCTTCTTGCTCAAGGGTTTCTACCCCTTCTGCCGTCAAGGAGATATTCAAAGCACTCGCCATGGCGATAATGGCTGAGACAATTTCGCGGCTTTCGCGACTCACAGTGAGATCTGAAATAAACGACCGATCTATTTTGATTTTACTGATCGGGAACTGCTTCAAATACCGCATAGAGCTGTAACCCGTACCAAAATCGTCAATCGCGAGCCCCACGCCTAATTCAGCCAATTCTTGGCATAACAAGGTCGCATGGCGAATGTCGCCCATCAACTCAGTCTCAGTGATCTCTAAAATTAACGTCTTAGGTTTCAATCGATAACGAGTTAATAGCTGCCACACCTGCTCGAATAAATTGCCACTGAAAAACTGACGGGCCGACACATTCACGTGCATTGTCATGTCCGCGTTATGGTGTTGCCACAGGTTCAACTGGCGACATGCGGCCTCTAACACCCAGCTGCCGATGGAATTAATCATCCCCGATTGCTCGGCAATGTCGATAAAAGATGCGGGAAATAACACGCCTCTTTTAGGGTGATGCCAACGGATTAAAGCTTCAGCGCCAATATAGGTATTCTGCTCCAAATCCCTCAGTGGCTGATAATAAAGCTCAAACTGACGACCACGGATGGCACTGTGTAAATCGCGCTCTATCTGTGCATCTTCTTTAAAAGCACTCAATAAAGTGCTGTTAAACACTTGGATTGCTGTGCCTTTTTTCTTTTTAGCATACTGAACAGCAATATCGGCACAGGTTAACGGCGCAAACAAACTCGCCACCGAGGCGATATCCACCACAGCTAAGGCAGGCTTGGGCTCGACTTGTTCGCGACCGATTAAGATAGGCATAGCCAGATGCTGATACAGACGCGTACTAAAATAATCGAGATCGTATACTGCGTTATCATCAGTCAGCAGCACGGCAAATTCATCGCTGCCGACACGGGCAATTTCGGTGGCTTTATTGATCTCGGAGAAATGTTTCAAACGGCGGGCGATTTCAATCAATAAGCTATCGCCATTCTCATGCCCATAGGTATCGTTAAACCGCTTAAATCCAACCAGATCGACTAATAACAACAGTCCCTTATTGGTACGTTCAAGCACTCGATTAAAGTGGGTGCGGTTATGTAGCCCCGTTAATCCACAGCGCCAAGCGAGGCGTTCAAGCTCTGATTTGTAGTTATGCTCATCGGTATTTTCTTCACACGAGACCAAGGCATAATGATTGCCGCGATCGGTAATGAATTGACTCAGCACGTATGTCAGCCAATAGCGGCTGCCATCGGCACGACTAAACTGCGCTTCGCCTTTGGCAATTTCGCCCCTAAAAATCTGCGCTAGGGTTTGCTCGGCTAATTGGGCATGCTGCTTAAAAAAAGCCAATTCACGGATATTCGCGCCGATTATCTGCTCACGGGGGATGCCAGTGATTTCACTGTGCGCCTGATTCACATACTCGACTTTTTCAGTATGCAAATTAATGAGCATGCTGATCTGCCGAGATTGCTCAGTCGCGCAGCGAAACAAGCTCAGGCTTTCTTCTTTGTCGTAGCTGTGTTTCGTCGCTAAGGTCAGGGCTAATTGGTCGGCCATCTGGCACGCGAGGTGGATTTCGCTGTCGTGCCAATGGGGAGTGAACTGCGCCCGCTCGATGCAGAGCACACCTTCCAGACGACCATTGATGCGAATGGCGATGTCGAGACTCGAATTGATGTGCCGCGGGATAAAATAGCACTCTGCCAATTCACTTAAACGGGGATCGGTCAGCGTATTGCCAGCATCGATATGGCGCAGGGTTTTAAGCTCGTGCACATAACGGGGACAAGCTTGTAATAGTTTAGGCCTATGAATGTCTTGCAACATCATAGAACCAAATTGTGCAACGAGTGTTTGGGTTTGTTGATCAGCTGAAAACGTCCACACTGACACCAAAGAAACCGTTAAATTCTGGCACAACAACTCTGTGGCTAACTCTGCTGTCTTGGTGAAATCGCCCTGCTGTTTTGCAGTCGACTGAACCAAAGACTCCAATAAATGCTGATGCTGACGTCGCTTCACGCTGATTCCCTACAAAACTTCGTGTTGGGCTAAAGGTCTTTACTACGCGCAAACGTAGCTTGAAATGTGCAATTAAGCTGATTGAATTATTCTTATTTGGAGGCAGATTACACTATCTATTGTAAGTGCAGCAACATGTGGCACAATTTATTACAACTCAGTTAACAACTGCAGCATTTTTAGACAGTTAAAACGATTAAGCTCGAACTCTATTTGCTAAAATCTATCCGCTAAAAGTGCTGCACAAAAACTTATAAACCGTTTTCCAATTGGAAAATCATTTTCTCGGCGCTCACACCAAAGGTCAGCAGTAAATCGATACCCGCCGCCGTGGTCACAAACTCAGTTTGTACTTCAGCAAAACGAGCTTGGGCACGGCTCGCCATACTTTCTGCATCTGTTTGCGCGCTATCGCCAACAAAGTTCAAGGTAAGTAAGGTATCGTGTTCATCAATGACGGCGCCGATATCGACAAAACTGCCACAATCGGTGCAAGTGTCATTTACGGTCGGACTCTGTGCTTCTATTATGCCTTTCATCTGTATTCCTTATTTATAAAGCGACTGATTAACGGCATCACTAAACTATGCTCGCTAATTTATTTGCGCGGTAAGTGGCTAACTCGATAGGTTAATCAGAATTATAGGTAATTAAGCCTCAAGATAACTGGCTTTAGCTCACGCTTATTTACTGAAATGGCGCAGATTGACGCTATTGGTATTGAAGAGGACTTGCTGGAAATGGGTAACTAGGCAGAAGCAAGCAGAGGCACCAGATTACGTTGGATTGCCAATTGATCGGCAAAATGCATGATTTCGACCTTAGGCGCGCTGAGTTGGCCCCGCTGCCTAAGCTGGGTGACATGATCACAGTTACTCAGGGCCTCGGCCATTGCTACGCTCTCACCGCCTCGGATCACTAAGGCTTCCGGTCGCAGTGCCTGCTGTAATTGAAATGCCCGCGGACCTTGAGCCATAAAAATACTGCTGTTATCGACTACAGGTTCGGCAGAAGATAAATCCGCCATTAAGCTTTGCTGCGGTGGTAATTCGAACTGACGCTGTAATTTTTGCGCCATATCAAGCTCGTTTTGCCATTGAAATTGCGCCATGTCCCGTGCGTCAACCGACAGTAACGACAGCAACAGGGCGAATTCGCCCCGTCTGTCGTTTTCTATCGCCGCGTTTAAGCGGGTGCCAATTTGGGCTTCGTTGACTAAAGGAACATCAATTTGCATAAAAAAACATCGTCAAAACAATTCGTTGTTAGTTAATCGACCATTTGATGCATAACTTTAGGAAAATTTTTAAATTGGGTATTTACATGCAAAAGGTTTCTGACTACTATGGCGGCCGCAATTGAGGAGGGGTTCCCGAGTGGCCAAAGGGATCAGACTGTAAATCTGACGGCTCAGCCTTCGAAGGTTCGAATCCTTCTCCCTCCACCATTTGCACTGCAAGTTTTATGTGTTGTTCGAAAATGATGTAGAGTTTTACAAAAGCGTTAAAGGTATTCGTGGAGGGGTTCCCGAGTGGCCAAAGGGATCAGACTGTAAATCTGACGGCTCAGCCTTCGAAGGTTCGAATCCTTCTCCCTCCACCATCTTTATCTCTAACGCAGATAATCATTTTCAAGTACCAAACATGGCCAATGTTTGGTTGAGTTATAAAAGTAAAGAAAGTTTGTGGAGGGGTTCCCGAGTGGCCAAAGGGATCAGACTGTAAATCTGACGGCTCAGCCTTCGAAGGTTCGAATCCTTCTCCCTCCACCATTTCTTTCATTGTCTATACCGCTCTTGTTCAACTTCCGTTTTGTCTATTCCAGTTTTATCTGCCATAGCTTCATCTATTCATTTTATTCTAATTACATTCTTTGTATTAAACTGCACTTCTATTTGAAGCCATCTTTTTAGTTCGCGATATTTGTCTTTAACATCAATCACGCCTAGCTCTACTTCAAGCTAATGATCCCAAACGAGTAACGCCAAGCAGATCCAATAAAACCGCTTTACCCGTCCCTGTGATATGCTCTAAAAATGATCCCTTTCGAAGTGACTATGATGATATCTAACACAATTCAACCGCCAGTTGACTCACACAGCGCTCACAGACTCTGCCCAACGTGGGAAGCCCATGCGATAGGCAAGATTGAAGCGGATTTTCAGCGCAGCGCCGATACCCATTTGATTAAGCTTGAATTACCTATGCTCGATGGCATAGATATTTATCTTAAAGATGAAAGTACCCACCCGACAGGCAGCTTAAAGCATCGCCTCGCCCGCTCACTCTTCCTCTATGCCCTGTGTAACGGCTGGATTAAACAAGGCACGCCGATTATCGAATCCTCATCGGGCAGCACGGCGATTTCTGAAGCCTATTTTGCCCGCTTACTCGGTTTACCTTTTATTGCCGTGATGCCCAAAAGCACGGCTAAAAAGAAGATTGAGCAGATCACTTTCTATGGCGGCCAATTTCATTTTGTCGACCATTCCAGTGAGATTTATGCCGAATCGGCACGCCTCGCCGCAGAGCTTGGCGGCCATTACATGGATCAATTCACCTACGCCGAGCGCGCGACCGACTGGCGCGGCAATAATAATATCGCCAATTCGATTTTCAATCAGATGGAGCGCGAGCCACATACTATCCCGCGTTGGATAGTGATTAGTCCGGGTACAGGCGGCACATCGGCGACCATAGGCCGTTACATTCGCTATCAAAGGTTGGCGACCCAGCTTTGTGTAGTCGATCCGCAAAACTCGGTGTTTTTTGATTTTTATCAGAGCGGCGATGCCAGCTTAACCTGTTGCAATGGCAGTAAGATTGAAGGCATAGGTCGACCAAGAGTTGAGCCATCGTTTATTCCTGGCGTTGTCGATACTATGCTGCAAATCCCCGACGCAGCATCAGTGGCGACAATTCATTGGTTAGAACAACTGATTGGCCGTAAAACCGGCGCATCGACGGGCACGAACCTTTACGGTGCATTGCAACTTGCCGTACAAATGCAAGCGCGCGGAGAGCAAGGCTCAATCGTGACCCTAATTTGTGATTCGGGTGAACGTTACCTCGATACCTATTACGATGCTGATTGGATTGCAGCTAACGTCGGTGATATTACACCCTATCAGCGCCAACTTGCGGCATTTAATCATTTTGGTCAGCTAAGCGAGCTTGATTAAGCCCTTATGACTAAGCGCCTTTAATAATTGCGCTTATTAACCGATTCGATTAAATACCTTGCTTTGAGTCGATGGCATTTAAGTCCACCGCTAAACGTCAGCCATAAAAAACGCCCCACAGTTGTGAGGCGTTTTTTATCGTTGGTAGAGTAACCCAAGAGCATTAATCAATATTCAAATACTTATGGGTTTGGATCGATAAACGCCAATTACGGGCAATACATACCTTCATCGCCAGTTCAGTCGCTCTGGGCTTTTGACTAATCGGCTGCAGGCAAATCGTTTTCGTGGAAATATCGATGCCTTGCAGTAACTCATCCAATTCAGCAATGTGATTTTCAGTGGCGATAGGATGCTTGATCTCATTGGCACGGTTCAGCGCCTGCGCTAATACCTTATAGCCACCTTTCATGTTCACCTTGGGCGATACCGTCACCCAAGTGTCATCGGCACAATTGATGTCGAAGGTGCCACTTGTTTCGATTTGGGTAGCAAAGCCTTGACTATGCAAGGTTTCAGTTAATTCGCGTAAATCGTACATACAAGGCTCGCCGCCGGTGATCACTATATGGCGCGCAGTAAAACCTTTAGCATGAAAAGCTGCGATAAGACTTTGCGCCGTATGATCTGCCCAGCGACCAATAGTACCGTCTACGGTAATGACTTGCTCTGGCGTCACTTTATTCGCTTCAAGCACATCCCATGTCTGTTTAGTATCGCACCAAGCGCATCCCACGGGACAACCTTGCAGGCGGACAAATATGGCGGGCACTCCGGTAAAGACACCTTCACCTTGAATGGTTTCAAATACTTCGTTGACTGGGTAGTTCATGCTGGCGTTCCACTTTTCTGGGGCGGCATTTATAGTGGATTTTAGCTTGAGCTGCAAGTTTTTGCGCCGAGAGAGCCTATTTGATCTAGATCGCCAGAGTTTGCAACGCCTATGGCCTGAGTTACACTAACGGCCTATTTATGCGTGTTCTACGGTTAAGTGAAATCTTTTATGTCAACGAGCTTAGTGTCAAAACCCTTAGCGTCCAAAGCAGTGGTAGTATTCAGTGGCGGACAAGATTCGACAACCTGTCTTATCCAAGCCCTAACCCAGTACGATGAAGTACACGGGATCACCTTTGACTACGGTCAACGTCATCGCGAAGAAATTGAAGTCGCCAAATCCTTAGCCAAACGCTTGAAGATCACTAGCCATAAAGTCATGGATGTCACCTTACTCAATGAGTTAGCGATATCTGCACTTACCCGTGATGCGATTCCCGTTTCACATGAGCTAATGGAAAATGGGCTGCCGAATACTTTTGTGCCTGGACGTAATATTCTGTTTTTAACGCTTGCGGGCATTTATGCCTATCAATTAGGCGCTGAAGCGATTATCACAGGCGTGTGTGAAACCGATTTTTCTGGTTACCCAGATTGTCGCAACGATTTTGTTAAAGCGATGGAATCTGCCTTAGTTCAAGGCATGGATAAACAACTTAAGATCATCACGCCCTTAATGTGGCTCAATAAGGCACAAACCTGGGCGCTGGCGGATAAATACCAGCAACTCGATCTGGTTCGCCACCACACCCTCACTTGCTATAACGGCATCATTGGCGATGGTTGTGGCGATTGCCCGGCTTGTCATCTGCGTAAACGGGGTCTGGACGACTATCTGCAAGATAAAACCGCAGTCATGGCTTCACTCGACGCTAGCGAGCCTAATGCATGACACGCAGTCCCTATTGGGTCGCGCTGGTGGTGAGTCTGATATGTGCGGGTTTGTATGTCGCAGGCTTAGCCAGTCCTGCTGTCGACAACCTACTCGCCTATCGCCGCAGTGCTATTGCTGATGGTGAATGGTGGCGCTTAATCAGCGGTAATTTACTTCACACGAATCAGTGGCACCTGTTGATGAATCTTGCGGGTCTGTGGGTTGTGCTGTTTTTGCATCATTTCCACTACCATCTCAAAGGCTTAAGCGCGCTATTTCTTGTGTTATGTCTACTCGAAGGTATAGGTTTATATTTAGGCTACCCGCAATTGCTCGGTTATGTCGGCTTAAGCGGTATGTTGCACGGCCTATTCGCCTACGGCGCGGTGCAGGATATTATCCGCAAGCTACGTTCAGGCTATCTGCTGTTACTTGGTGTTATCATTAAAGTCGGCAACGAACAGCTTTATGGCGCCAGCAATGATGTCACCGCCATGATAGGCGCGCGCGTGGCAACTGAGGCGCATTTGGTTGGCTTAATCTGTGGGCTGATTTGTGCTTTAGCGGTTTTCATCACGCTAAAGTTTCGCCACGTAAAAGCCTCTGCTTAATTCACTGACAGACATTAAAAAGCCGTCGCAGCATGATTGCTGGACGGCTTTTTTAATCTTTAGCGTTAAGGTTAACCTAGGCCTTGATCAACAAGTCCCGCAGATGCTTGACTTCATCACGCATCGCCGCTGCTTGTTCGAACTCTAAGTTACGCGCATGTTCGTGCATCTTCTTCTCAAGCTGATCGATTTGATGGCTCAACTCAGTCGCATCGGCTTTATGGTAATGGGACTTAGGTTCAGCCACTTTGCCATACACAGCTTTACTGTCGCGGCCGTCATCGACATCCATCACATCGGTGATCCGTTTAACCACGCCCTTAGGAGTGATACCGTGCTTTAAGTTGTGCGCGCGCTGGCGTTCACGTCGGCGGTCAGTTTCACCAATGGCCTTCGCCATCGAATTGGTAATGCGATCGGCATAGAGGATTACTTTGCCATTGACGTTACGCGCAGCGCGGCCAATGGTTTGGATAAGCGAGCGTTCTGAGCGCAAGAAGCCCTCTTTATCCGCATCTAAAATACACACCAATGACACTTCTGGCATGTCTAAGCCTTCACGCAATAAGTTGATCCCTACCAACACATCAAACTTACCTAAACGCAGATCGCGGATGATCTCCACCCGTTCAACCGTGTCGATGTCCGAGTGCAAATAACGCACTTTTACGCCATGTTCGTCGAGGTATTCAGTCAAATCCTCCGACATACGCTTGGTCAATGTGGTCACTAACACCCGCTCGTTAACAGCGACGCGCTTGGCGATCTCAGACAATAAATCATCCACTTGAGTCCCAACAGGACGCACTTCTAATTCAGGATCGAGTAAACCCGTTGGCCGCACGACCTGCTCGGCAATCTCACCTTCGCTTTTTTCCAGCTCGTAGACACTCGGTGTCGCCGACACATAAATGGTTTGCGGCATCAATTGCTCAAACTCTTCGAACTTGAGCGGTCGATTATCCAAAGCAGACGGTAAGCGGAAACCGTATTCCACCAGTGTGGTTTTACGGGAACGGTCACCTTTGTACATGGCGCCGATTTGCGGCACAGTCACATGGGATTCGTCGATAATTAATAGACCGTCAGCGGGCAAATAGTCGAGTAAGGTTGGCGGCCCTTCCCCCGGTGCGCGGCCTGACAAATAGCGCGAGTAGTTTTCGATGCCAGAGCAGTAACCTAACTCCACCATCATTTCCACATCGTATTGCACTCGCTCATGGATACGCTGGGCTTCAATTAACTTGTTGTTATCGAGTAGATATTGCTTACGCTCACGCAGTTCTTCTTTTATGAACTCAGTGGCGGCAATGATTTTTTCCCGCGGCGTCACATAGTGAGTCTTAGGGTAAACCGTCGTACGGGCGATGCGCTTAATGATATGGCCAGTTAACGGATCAAACTCGCTTAAACGCTCAATCTCATCGTCGAACAACTCAACACGAATGGCATTACGCTCAGAATCGGCAGGGAAAACATCAATCACTTCACCACGCACGCGATAGGTGCCGCGCTGTAGCTCGATATCATTGCGTTTATACTGCAATTCACTGAGACGAATTAAGATATCACGCTGCCCCATCACATCGCCTTGGCGTAGGTGCAGCAACATTTTTAAATAGGAGTCGGGATCGCCCAAACCATAAATGGCCGACACAGAAGCGATGAGCACCACATCTTTACGCTCTAACAGCGCCTTCGTCGCCGACAGGCGCATTTGCTCTATGTGGGCATTAACCGACGCATCTTTCTCGATAAAGGTATTCGATGCAGGCACATAGGCTTCAGGCTGATAGTAATCGTAGTAAGAGACAAAATACTCAACCGCATTATGGGGAAAGAACTCTTTCATCTCGCCATAAAGCTGCGCCGCCAAAGTTTTATTGGGCGCCATGATAATCGTGGGGCGACCTAACTTTTGGATCACATTGGCAATCGTGAAGGTTTTACCTGAGCCGGTCACCCCTAGTAAGGTTTGGCAAGCTAAACCCGCTTCGAGTCCATCGACTAATTTGGCTATCGCTGTAGGTTGGTCGCCTGCGGGGGCGAATTGCGATTCAAGCTGAAAAACAGATTCTGACACGCGCACATATCCTTTTAATGAGTCGCCCCATTCTAATCAAGTCACCGACTAAGCTCCACCGTTATCCTTCCTGTCGTCAATTCAATACGCAGTAACACCGCCAGATGACAATTTAGTGGAAGAAACATGAAACTTTTAGACCAAGCCATTTTCAACGATTTTTGCTCATAAAACACCCGCAAACTAAGCAAAAATGCCAATTTAATACACAAGAAATCAATTTCGTTCGATTACAAAATTGCAACCTTGTTTTCACCCTCAACAAAAACCACTTGCTTTTAATACTCAATTGATAATATTGAAGTTTATTTTCCCCATCCAAAATAGTGCATTTTAAGTCCGACTCCCATACGCCAAGGCTTTGACGACCATTTATTTGGACAACTCACAGGGTTATCCACAGATTTTGTTGATAAGTCCACATAACCGAGAAACCACGCGGGATTGGAGGCTGTCATGCCTCCGAATAACAGCCAGTCAACATTTGGTAATTTAATTACATTTGATAAATGTTGCTACTTGTATCGATTTCACTAATTGCAATTGGCCCAGATTTTTACTGTGCAACGCGTCACTAGCTTTTAGCAACAGTTACGGCTAATTTGATAAAAGCTAAATTAAAATCAGTCACATATTGCGTGTTGAACTGGACACTTTAACTCTCAAAGATAAGCAAGCAGCTAGGACTTCTCGTTTACTAGCTTGTTTGCACTAACGTTAAAACCAGCATAAAACTCAGTGATCAATGCTATATAAATCACATTTATCTTTAACGTGTCGACTTATCAATATTGAGATACGCGTCATCGCCATTAATAGTTCACATTTACTGTAAAGGTATTCCATATATGCGGCAGAAAGATAGAGCTGAAAGGCAGCTTAACTCTTAACTTACTGACTGTACGCTATTGATAGTTGATAGTTGATAGTTGATAGTTGATAGTTGATAGTTGATAGTTGATAGCCAATGGTTCATCGATCATGGTGACTTACCCAGCACGTAGAAAGAAACTTTACTTAATCGTCTACCTTACGCCAACAAGCCTAACGGTTTAACCCAATCGTTATTTACCGCTAATTCAATCCCCTTTTCATGCAGCCCAATAACTTCACGCCGCATCGCTATCTCAACTCATCTTGCTTACCCAATGCTTATCAATCTGCTAAAAAGATGAGATAAACCCGAAGCGATAGCTGGCTGCACTTAAGCTTTAAGCTGTTTAAGCCTATTCATTGGCCTTAAGCTCGGCTGATTTCTAAAAAATGCTTATTTTTTAACGAGTGATTTCAATTTCATAGAAATTTCACCCCGCAAACGATGGCGGCGTTCAAAGCTATATTGCGAATTGTTAAGTGGTTTTTCACTAAAAATGTCGAATTCTGCACCACGATGCACATTAGATGAGCACTTAACAGCATAATTACACTTTTTTTAGTAACTCGAGTTGACTCATCCCACAGAGCGTTTTACTATGCGCTCCGTTCTCAACGAGTCGCTACGACTGTGTGAAACGATTCCCCTGTAGTTCAGTCGGTAGAACGGCGGACTGTTAATCCGTATGTCACTGGTTCAAGTCCAGTCAGGGGAGCCAATTTAACGCAGAGTAAAAGCAAGTAAGAACAAGCAGTAACAATATGTAATCGATTCCCCTGTAGTTCAGTCGGTAGAACGGCGGACTGTTAATCCGTATGTCACTGGTTCAAGTCCAGTCAGGGGAGCCAATTACATTATGACACTGCTTGTTTAAAACGATTCCCCTGTAGTTCAGTCGGTAGAACGGCGGACTGTTAATCCGTATGTCACTGGTTCAAGTCCAGTCAGGGGAGCCAAATTAAAACACAGAATAAAGTCGATAGTCATATCGCACCCGATTCCCCTGTAGTTCAGTCGGTAGAACGGCGGACTGTTAATCCGTATGTCACTGGTTCAAGTCCAGTCAGGGGAGCCATATTCAAAGTGTTATTTCTTAAAAGTCGATAGCAATATCGCACCCTCTACTCCCCTGTAGTTCAGTCGGTAGAACGGCGGACTGTTAATCCGTATGTCACTGGTTCAAGTCCAGTCAGGGGAGCCATATTTTCTAATTCAACAACCCATTCCTCAGTTTCACTCCTGCTTGGCAACTTATTCTTTTCGTTTTGTTTTTAAGCAAATGCAGTTACACTGTTACCAGCTTATTAAACAAATTTCTGAGTATCTTCACACAGATAGCGGTTTTTAAGCATTCTTGACTTAAACTTATCCTGTTCGTACTCACCAAAATCTAGAGCGGATTTTTATGGCCATGTCAAAATCATATCCAATTTTTTTACTGCTTATTTTTTTAGGTCTTTTTGCTTGGGTGTATCAAAGTGAAAACAGTCAATTGCAAGTCCAACAGCAGCAAGAACTCGATAGTTTTAAATCCAGCTTAATCCGCTACCAAGAATGGCAAGGTAATGGCACTGAACTCTTCAAAAAACTATCTCAAGACTACCAATTTCAGTTCTTCCAATATATTGATGATACCGACGGGCAACTGAGCCATACCGAAGGCAGCTTAGACAGCCAACACTCCCATCCTTTAGCCAGTTTATTTTCCATCGACCTCAGCCACACACAAAAATTGGCCGCGGGTCGTTTACAAGTCAAACTCAGCGCCAATCAAGCCATTGATACGGCAATTAGCAACACTGAAAAACTTGGCCTCATGTTGCTAGTGGCTTATCTGACATTACTGTTAGTGTTTGTTCTATTAATGTCAAAACATAGGGCAGCAATACGTTATGCTGCTGATTATATTTCCAAAATACCTGAGTTAGGGTTTTCTGCAGTCGCATCATCAAAGCTGACTGGCGAGCTCAACCCTATTGGTATTTCCCTTGAAGAATGTCGCCTGCAACTTAAAACTCAAATCGATAAGCTCAATCAAGAAAACGAAAAGCTACATAAAGCCGCCTATCAAGACACAGTGACAGGTTTTAGCACTCGCCCAGGATTTACAAAAAAACTAGAAACCATTAGTAATCCAAATATTCCTCAATTGGGCTTGATGGCTATGGTTAAAGCGACCGAGTTGGCGCAAATAAACCAGAAACAAGGGCGAACAGCGGGAGATGATTATCTCGCAAGAGTCGCCAATTGCATCCGTAAAGCCTGTAGCAGCTATCCTGATGCCGAATATTTTCGAGTAGCGAGTGCTGATTTTGCAGTGTTTATTCCCGAAGTTATGCTCAAAGATGCACCGAAATTTTTAGACCAGCTAAAGATTTACCTCGATGAATATCAGCAGATGACAAAAGCGGAATCCGTTGCCCATATAGGCTTAGTACCCTACAACCAAGGAGTGGAAGCGGCTAATTTACTGACCATTGCCGATACTGCGGTCAGCATAGCGCAAACCCTTGGGCCCAATAGTTATCATATCCAAGAAAAACTCAATGGGGATGAACAATTTGGAGACGATCGCTGGAAGATGGCGATCAATGATTTAGTCACTCGCCAAGCATTAAAATTTTACCAGCAACCTATTCAGCCTTGTCGTACTGATGTCGAAGTTTACCGCGAGTTATTAGCCCGTTTTTATAATAGCGAAGGCAAGTTTTTACCCACCACCACAGTGATTGCCATGGCTGAACGTCACGGTATGAGTACTGAGTTAGATAAACTGGTGGTGATCAGTGCATTAAGAATACTTAAGGAAAACCCGACCATTACCGGTAACTTTGGTATCAATATCAGCGCATTTTCGGCCCATCAAGACATGTTTGTCGCTTGGTTGAAGGACATATTAGGTAAGCAAAAACACATCGCCTCGCGCTTAGTATTTGAGATCAACGAGTCCGGCATGCAGTCTAACTTAGGGGCGAGTTATAAGTTTGTCCGCGAAGTGCACAGTGTCGGTTCGCGGGTGTCGATTGAGCGTTTTGGTATGAGCTTTACCTCCTTCAAATTCTTCAGCGAAGTGCGGCCCGACTTCATCAAGCTCGATGGTAGTTACACTTCTAATATCGATGAAGACAGCAACAATAAGTTCTTCGTGCGTATGATGGTGGATGTCGCAAGGCGGATTGGCATCCGGGTCATCGCTACCAGCGTCGAACGCCAAGAAGAAAAATTAACCCTCGAAAAACTCCTCATCGATGGATTACAGGGCTATTACATCGCACAGCCACAAGCTATGGCCATTACAGATCAGATTTAATACTTTAACGGGTTAATTCGTCACCAAAATTTACAGTAAAGATGGTTAACCCTGCATTCTATATGTTGTTTATGCATACGGAAAAGTCGATAATACGGCCAAGATCCGTTTAGAAAAGTATTAGGATGACTGAATATCTCCTCCTGTTGATCAGTACAGTGCTGGTCAACAATTTCGTTTTAGTGAAATTCTTAGGCCTGTGCCCTTTTATGGGGGTCTCCAGCAAATTGGAGTCCGCTATTGGCATGTCTATGGCGACCACTTTTGTGCTGACGTTAGCCTCAATTCTCAGTTATCTCGTCAACCAGTATCTATTATTACCCTTTGATCTGAGTTACCTGCGAACCATGAGCTTTATTTTAGTGATTGCCGTTGTGGTGCAATTTACTGAAATGGTGGTGCAAAAAACCAGTGCCGCTCTGCACCGTGCCTTAGGGATTTACTTGCCGTTAATCACGACTAACTGCGCGGTATTGGGCGTTGCCTTATTAAACGTGAACGAGAAGCACGATTTTATTCAATCGGCTATCTATGGCTTTGGTGCTGCGTTAGGCTTCTCATTAGTGTTAATTCTCTTCTCGGCGATGCGCGAGCGTTTAGCGGCCGCCGATGTCCCCTTACCTTTCAAAGGCGGCGCGATTGCGATGATCACCGCAGGTCTTATGTCCCTCGCCTTTATGGGATTCACAGGATTGGTTAAGTAAGATGTCCGGAATTTTAATTGCAGTCATATTGTTGACCCTATTGGCATTAGTCTTTGGGGTGTTACTCGGTTTTGCCGCCCTTAAATTCAAGGTTGAAGGCAACCCGATTGTCGATGAGCTCGAAGCTATTCTGCCACAAACCCAATGCGGTCAATGTGGTTACCCAGGTTGTCGCCCTTATGCAGAAGCCATTGCCAATGGCGATAAAGTCAATAAATGCCCCCCTGGTGGCACAGCCACCATGGAAAAGCTGGCGACCCTAATGGGCGTTGAGCCAGAGCCGCTGAATGCCGAGGCACAATCTCAGGTCAAGAAAGTCGCCTATATTCGCGAAGATGAATGTATTGGCTGCACTAAATGTATTCAAGCCTGCCCTGTCGATGCGATTATCGGTGCAGGCAAGCTGATGCATACCGTGCTCACAACCGACTGCACGGGCTGCGATCTCTGCGTTGAGCCTTGTCCCGTCGATTGTATCGATATGATCCCTGTTACCCAGAATCTTAAAAATTGGAACTGGCGCTTAAATGCCATCCCAGTGACGCTCATCCAAGAGACTCTCAGCAAAGAGATTCAGAGCCAAGATCCACAGTTAGAAGAGGAAAAGCGGTGTTAACTTTATTAGATCAATTAGATAAAGGAACCCTTTGGCGCTCACCCGGTGGTATACATCCACCCGAAGTCAAATTCCTCTCGAACGCGACGCCGATTAGCCAACTGCCCTTAGCCGCTACGTATTTAGTGCCCATCCCTCAAGTCGGTGAAAACTGCACACTTGCGGTAAACATCGGCGATAGCGTATTAAAAGGCACACCGTTAACTCAAGGTACCTCCATTTGGCATTTACCTGTGCATGCGCCGACATCAGGCACTATCGTTGCCATTGAGCCAAGGGCCAGTAACCATGCTTCAGCATTGCCAGTTAATACCTGCGTTATCCAGGCCGATGGCAAAGACACTTGGTGTGAGCTGGTGCAAAATGATCTTGATGATTTAACCCATCAACAGATGATCGATAAGATCCGTGCTGCTGGCATTGCAGGCATGGGCGGCGCGGCGTTTCCAACTCATATTAAGCTTAATCCGGTCAGTGAAATTGATTTAGTCATCATCAACGGCGTCGAGTGCGAACCTTATATCAGCGCCGATGACAGATTAATGCGCGAATACAGCCAAGATATCCTCGCGGGTATTGGCATTATTCATCGGCTATTAACGCCAAAACGCATTGTTATCGCCATTGAAGATAATAAGCCAGAAGCGGCCAAAGCCATGCAAGCTGCAGTCGTCCAATGTGGGCTCCCAGCCGACAGCATTCGGGTAACCGTCATTCCGACAAAATATCCTTCTGGTGGTGAAAAGCAGTTAATTCAAATCATTACTGGCCGCGAAGTGCCCTCGGGCGCTATTCCCGCCAAACTCGGTATCGTCGTGCATAACGTCGGCACTGCCTTTGCGATTCATCAAGCGGTTACCCAAGGTAAACCGCTTATTGAGCGCGTTGTGACTGTGACAGGCAAAAATGTCGGTAAACCGGGGAACTACTGGTTACCGATAGGCACACCTGTTGAGCATGTGCTTGCTGCGACTGAGTTCACGCCAGAGCCTGAACAAAAGGTGATTATTGGCGGGCCTATGATGGGCCATGCATTGGCGAATATCCAAGTGCCTATTTTAAAAGGTACTAACTGTATTCTGGTGCCAAGCAGCCAAGAAATAGGAACTACGCCAGAAGAAAAAGCCTGTATCCGCTGCGGCGAATGCGCCAATGCCTGCCCTGCACTCTTATTGCCACAGCAACTCTTTTGGCACGCCAAGGCCGAAGAATATGACAAAGCTGCCAGCTACAATCTAAAGGATTGTATTGAATGCGGTTGCTGTAGTTACGTCTGCCCGAGTGATATTCCCTTAGTCGAGTATTACCGCATTGCCAAATCTGCACTTAAACAAGCCGCCGATGAAAAGCAGCAAGCGGAGCGCGCTAAACAGCGTTTCGATGCCCGTTTAGCGCGTCTTGAAGAAGAAAAGCTTGCCCGTGAAGTTAAGGCTAAAGAAGCCGCAGAGCGCCGACAAGCGACTATGACTGGCACGGATAAAAATGCCGTCGCCGAAGCCATGGCACGGATCGCCGCGAAAAAAGCCGCAGCGGCACAATCAGTCACTGGCGAATCAATTACCGAAGAGTCAAGCGCCACAACAACTGACACTACAGCAGCACCAAAGGGTAAGGCCGCCGTTGCCGCCGCCATCGCCCGTGCGAAGGCAAAAAAAGCCGCCCAAGCAAATACCGAGAGTACTAAATCACCTGGGGCGGAAACAGATAGCGCTCAAATAGACAGTTCGGCGAATGTTGATGCGACTGAATCAGCCACTGATGCGATAGCGCAGGAAGCGCCTTTATCCCAGAAAGACAAAGTCGCTGCGGCGATTGCGCGCGCCAAGGCCAAAAAAGCCACACAGCAAACCGATACCGCACCGCTTGAATCTACTGAAACCGCTGATAGCACATCAGCACTCAGCGCTGCCGATGATAAAAAGGCGAAAGTAGCAGCAGCCGTTGCTCGTGCCAAGGCCAAGAAAGCGGCGCAGCAAGTAGAAACCGCCGCTAGTGATATTGAAGTTAGCAATACTGAAGTTAGCAATACTGACGTTAGCGTTAACGACGCTGAAGCGATTAAAAAGGCCAAAGTGGCTGCCGCAGTTGCTCGTGCTAAAGCGAAGAAAATAGCTTCGGCATCTGCAGCAGAGTCTAAAACTGAGTCTGAAATAGAGTCTGTTGACGAGATTCGAGCTGAAGCTAACGTGGCATCGCCCTCGATAGCAGCAACGCTTGATACTGCAACAACTGAAGCTGATGCCGTTTTGCCATCGGTAGGATCCACTGCAGAGCCCATTGAAACGGCGCCGTTATCCAGTGATGAGCTGAAAAAAGCGCGGATTGCTGCGACCATCGCCAAGGCAAAAGCCAAAAAAGCGGCACTCGCCCAAGAAGCCAACGCTTCGAGCGACTCAAGTGTGACTAATGATTAAGAACAGAATGATTAAAAGGGAACACAATGGCGTTTAAAATAGCCTCATCACCCCATGTAACGCGAAACTTGCATACCTCAACGGTCATGCAAAGGGTGATTTTATGTTTACTGCCGGGCCTTGTCGTGCAATGTGCCTTTTTTGGCTGGGGCACACTTGTGCAAGTCCTGCTGGCGATCCTCGTCGCTTTAAGCTGCGAAGCCGCTGTGATGAAACTTCGCAATCGCAATATCAAAGCGAGCCTTAGCGATAACAGCGCCATGCTCACCGCCATCTTAATTGGTGTCGCCATTCCGCCCCTCGCTCCTTGGTGGATGATCGTCATGGGCACCGCCTTTGCGATCGTCATAGTTAAGCACCTCTACGGCGGCTTAGGCCATAACCTATTCAACCCAGCAATGGCGGCATATGTATTGCTGTTAGTCTCGTTCCCTGTGCAAATGACCACCTGGATAGCACCGAGCACCGTTGCACTGCATTCGCCCAGCCTTGTTGAAAGCTTGCAACTTATCTTTAATGTTGGCGCGCACGTGAATATGGAGCAGTTCCGCTTAGGCATTGATGGCATGACAATGGCAACGCCACTCGATACCCTCAAAACCGATTTATCCATGGGATTAACCACCACAGAAAGTCTCACCAAAGCCATTTTTGATGGCAGTACAGGCGTAGGTTGGTTCTGGGTGAACTTGGCCTATCTTGCTGGCGGGTTAGTGTTACTTAAACTAAAAGCCATTCGCTGGCACATCAGCACTGGCGTGTTATTAGGTCTCTTTGTGGCATCGAGTATCGGTTTCTTACTGTCACCCGATACCCAAGCCAGTCCACTGATGCATCTGTTTTCTGGCGCGACCATGTTAGCGGCGTTTTTTATCGCCACCGATCCCGTTACAGCCGCAACCAGTCCCCGTGGCCGTATTATCTTCGGCGCGTTAATTGGTGTGTTGGTGTATATCATCCGCACCAAAGGCGGTTACCCTGACGCCTTCGCCTTTGCCGTGTTACTGGCCAACCTCTGTGCGCCCTTTATTGACTATTACGTGCGTCCACGCACCTATGGCCATTCAACGAGCTAAGGTCATGCTCAGCGATAACATCATTCTGCGGGCAACGAGAGCTTAAGGAAAAAGAGTTGAAAAATCCGATGATTAAAAATGGTTTTTTATTGGCATTGTTTGCCTTGATTTGCACTGGGCTCGTCGCCGCTGTCAATCAACAAACTGTCGATAAAATTAAGCAGCAAGAACAGCAAGAATTAATGCGAGTGTTACATCAATTAATTCCTGATGAGATGCACGATAACGAGCTAACGGCTCAATGTACTTTGCTGCTGGATAAAGACGCATTAGGAACCGACAGCCCAATGCCCGCCTATATAGCCACCCGTGCAGGCAAACCTGTGGCCATCGCTATTGAAGCTATTGCGCCCGATGGCTATAACGGCAACATCAAATTGATTGTGGGTATTAGCACTAAAGGTGAAGTCCTAGGCGTTCGAACCTTAGCTCACCAAGAGACACCTGGGCTCGGTGATAAAATCGATCTACGTAAATCCAATTGGGTCTCTCAGTTTGTCGGTAAAGTGTTAGGCTCGGCAGATGACAAACAATGGTTGGTTAAAAAAGACGGTGGCGATTTTGATCAATTTACCGGCGCGACTATCACCCCGCGCGCTTATGTCAAAGCAGTCAAAAACGCAGTATGGTATTTCAACAATAACCAAGCGCAAATTTTCAGTCTGCCGCTAAATTGTGAGGCCAATCATGACTAATTATCGCGAAATTGCTTGGCAAGGTCTGTGGAAGAATAACCCTGGCCTAGTACAACTGTTAGGCTTGTGCCCCCTGCTTGCGGTCACAGCGACAATCACGAACGCCCTTGGCCTTGGTCTAGCGACGATGTTGGTGCTGATTGGCTCTAACATTTTGGTGTCGCTGGTGCGCGACTATGTGCCCAAAGAAATTCGTATTCCGGTATTTGTGATGATCATCGCCGCGCTGGTGACCACAGTGCAACTGCTTATCAATGCCTATGCCTACGGTCTGTATTTATCCCTTGGGATCTTCCTGCCGTTGATTGTGACCAACTGCATCATCATCGGTCGCGCCGAAGCCTTTGCCTCGCGCAATAACGCCTTTAGCGCTGCCTTCGATGGTTTGATGATGGGGCTCGGTTTTACCTTAGTGCTAACCGTATTAGGCGCAACGCGGGAAATTTTAGGTCAAGGCACACTGTTTGATGGCGCCGAACAACTGCTCGGCCCATGGGCAAAATCCTTAACCATCCACTTATGGCAAGTCGACACTCCTTTTCTACTCGCTATGCTGCCACCTGGCGCATTTATCGTGATGGGACTATTGATTGCATTGAAAAATGTGATTGATAAAAAAGTCAAAGAACGCCAGCCTCAAGTCGCCGCAGAACCCAGTGTTACCCGCGCGCGCATTACTAAGGTCGGTTAGGCTTTCAACCTAACACCTCCTATTCAAGCATCAAAAAGAGTATTATGTTCACCGCTTAATGTGCGCTCAGCGCACATTAAGCGACTGGAATTGAGCCATATAATTTCAAACATACGCACTCAACATAAGCACTCAAAGCATAGGAAATCAGCGGGTCTAGGTTTTAGCTCGTTCAATCATGATTAATGGCCAATTGACAATAAATGATTAACAGTTGAATCCAACAACCGCGCAGGAATCGTACATGAATCAAGAAAAACGCATCCAGATCCTCACCCGTCTTCGCGATAACAATCCGAAACCTGAAACCGAGCTCAATTTTTCCAGTCCCTTCGAACTTTTAGTCGCCGTGACCTTATCCGCCCAAGCGACGGATGTGAGTGTCAACAAGGCAACGGACAAACTCTTTCCTGTAGCCAATACCGCCCACAGCATTTATGCCTTAGGCGTGGATGGATTAAAGGAATATATCAAGACGATTGGCCTGTATAACAACAAAGCCATCAATGTGATCAAAGCCTGTGAGATCTTGATTGAGAAATACAATGGTGAAGTGCCTGAAAACCGCGAAGCACTTGAGTCCCTGCCCGGTGTAGGGCGCAAAACGGCTAACGTAGTGCTCAATACCGCCTTTGGCTGGCCAACCATCGCCGTCGACACCCATATTTTTCGCCTCGCCAATCGCACTAAATTTGCGCCCGGCAAGAACGTGGTTGAAGTGGAAGAAAAAATGCTAAAAGTGGTTCCCGCAGAATTTAAAGTCGATGTACATCACTGGTTTATCCTGCATGGCCGCTACACTTGCCTTGCGCGCAAACCCCGCTGTGGTAGCTGTATCATTGAAGACTTGTGCGAATTTAAAGAAAAAATTTATCCTGAAGAGTAAGCTTCGAATCAACTTAGTGGAGCAAATTGACGTTTCAGCATTGTTTTCACATTGATTAGACTAGATTTCAGACAAACAAAAAGCCGCAATAGCGGCTTTTTTGTTTAACTTGGAGCTGGGTTAACTCAAACTAATATTAGTCGTTAAAACATTGAAACAAAGAACGCGCTGAAAAATAAAGCAATTACAACTGTAGTGCCTAAGGCCATTTTAACTTCGGTGTTCATCATTCACTCTCCTAGTTGGTATGGCTGTATTATCGTCAACCTCGCGGTAAAATCCCATGTTTGTCTCTGTGTTTTGTGAGCAACAGCCAATTTATCGGCAATTTTCTTATCACAATCCGCAAATTAGCCCGTCGACAGCCAGCGTTTTCCTATCCTAACCAATCGAATTGATCAAGTGTGATAAAAACACCATGGATGAGATTTGTGGTCATGCGCAGAGACATTTTTGATATACTCCCCACCGGAATCTATTTAGAGAGAGGACCTATGTCGCAACTATTACACACTATGATCCGCGTCGGTAACTTAGAACGCAGTATTGCTTTTTATACTGAAGTGCTCGGCATGAAACTACTTCGCACCTCTGAAAATCCAGAATACAAATATTCTTTAGCTTTCGTAGGTTACGGTGAAGAGTCCACAGGCCAAGCCGTGGTTGAACTGACCTATAACTGGGGCACTGACAAATACGATTTAGGCACTGGCTTTGGCCACTTAGCGATTGGTGATGAAGATATCTACGCCCGTTGCGCTGCTATTGCCGCAGCCGGAGGCAAAGTAACACGTGCACCAGGTCCAGTCGCAGGTGGCACCACAGAGATTGCCTTTGTTGAAGATCCAGACGGTTATAAAATTGAGTTCATTCAAATGAAGTCAGCGACTCAAGGTTTAGGTTAAGTCTTGTCACCTGAGCAAGAAGATTAACTGAGCTAGATTAAGTGAGCAGAACTGTTCTGCTAAATGATAAATGCCGAATCTTAATTCGGCATTTTTGTTTTTATACTTTTATTTTGCGTTAAACATAAAACAAGCCAGCAATTCACCACTCGCGCCATGCGTTTAAGCTGATTTTATCGACTTATCGACGCTTTATCTTGTCCACTAGTCGTCTTTTTCACGGGTTTACTCATCCCTTTACGGCTGAGAATGCGCTTAAGCCAAGGCGTACGCCACAGCAGCAACACACTAAAACCAACGATATACAGACTTGGCTCGATGATTTCCGATTTTACCGACCAGTAAAAATGGATTGGCGCTAATATCGCGACTAAATACACCCCATTATGCAAGGTTTGCCAACGACGCCCCATCTTACGCATCAAGGCTTTAAACGAAGTTATCGCCAAAGCGGTGACGATAAGATAAGCCACTGCGCCGACTAAAATATACGGCCGTTTTACCACCTCGCTAAACAGTAATTCCCAAGCAAATAACAGATCTAAACTAAAAAACGCCAAGATATGCAAGGTGGCATAGGCAAACACATATAAGCCCACTAAACGACGAGTCTGCATCAACAGCCCTTGCTTAGTCAGCTTCGCAATGGGTGAAATCAGCAAGGTCGCCGCTAAAGCATTTAACGCACCTATGCCTGTGTAGTGAATAATATGCTGCACAGGATCGCCGCCCGCACGGCCTAACACGACAGTGAGCACTAGGTAGACGATTGGCACTAAACCCAGCAAATGAAATAACGCTTTTAGCCAAAACAAGTGCTTAGCGGTTAATCTCAACATAGGTCATCCCCGCTAAAGGGCATATTTTCAAACAAACCAAACATCAATAGTTTTTCCTAAGATCTATGCCGTCATACAGTGAAGCCACAAACTCGCCGTAACCGTTGAACGGCTGGGTATCGATGCGGGTTGCTGAGAATAATCCCCCTTCGCCGATACGACGTTCACTGGCCTGTGACCAGCGTGGATGATCCACCGCCGGATTCACGTTGGCATAGAATCCATATTCATGCGGAGCAAGTTGATTCCAACTTGTTGGCGGCTGTTTATCCATCACGCGAATTCGCACTATCGATTTAATGCTCTTAAAGCCGTATTTCCATGGCACCACTAAGCGAATGGGTGCGCCGTTCTGCGGCGGCAGGGTTTTGCCATACAAGCCAACCGACATTAAGGTTAAATCGTTCATGGCTTCGGCTATCGTCAAGCCTTCAACATAGGGATAATGAATACCACCGCCCATTAATCGGCTCTTCTGCCCTGGCATTTGCTCAGGATCAAAAGCGGTTTCGAAGGCGACATACTTGCCCTTGCTGGTCACACCGACTTTTTTCAATAATGCCGCCAACGGAAATCCCACCCAAGGGATCACCATGGACCAAGCTTCAACGCAGCGCAAACGATAATTACGCTCCTCAAGCGGGAACATTTTGGTGAGATCATTAAAATCTAAAGTCATGGGTCGTTCGACTTCACCTTCAATACGCAGTTGCCAAGGATCGACTTTAAAGCCTTGGGCATTATTGAAGGGATCTTGCTTATCCGTGCCAAACTCGTAAAAGTTATTGTGTTGCGTCACTTTATCAAGCGGGGTTAACACATCGGCATCACCGTATTGCTTATTGGTTTGAAACGTCAGTGGTGTCGTGATAAATGAAGACTTAGGCTGATCGCCAAATAGATCGAACAATCCGGCCTGCACGTAACCGGGCACACTGGCACCAATAGCACCAAGCCCCATGGCTTTCACAATCTGCCGGCGCGAGCGAAACACCGCTTCGGGTGTCACTTGGTTGTCTTGCATGTGCCACTGCGCTTTTTTAAGAATACCTGGGGTAAAACGGGAATGTTTAGCCAATTGACACCTCTACCATCCAATGATTAACGCCACCGAGTCGCGATAAAATCTTATCTGGCGCTCGTCTGTATCGCTCACTTCTATGCTCACCTTAATATAGACAGGTAAAAGCCAGAAAAACTTTCCACCCGCGAATAAATTCACCTTAAACGTATAAGACTTGCTCATTCAAGCATTAAGCGCAGATATAGTTGATTAAAGGGCTTGAAGCCTGTTAGGGGGCATGCGAACCTAAGCGCCAAAGCTAAAGGAGTGCTATTGATCATGCCATTTTCTCAATCTTTTTCCGTCGCCGAAATCATCGGCCTTCTCGCCATCGCCTTCTTAGGCCTGTTGATCGGTGCCCTGCTTAACCAAAGACTCACCCGCCAACGCTGGCAACAACATAAAGACCAACTTGAGCAAGAGATGCGTCAAGTGAATGAAGATGCTGAATTATCCTTAGCGCAGCAGCAAATTTTGGTCGATGACAAAGAAGCGCAACTACGTCAATACCAGCAGCGCCTTGAGCTCAAAATTGAACAATTAGGTAAAGCCGAGGCCCTAGCCGAACGCGTTCCCACCTTAGAGCAGCAATTAAATGACAGCCAGCGCCGCCAGTTAGAAATTCAATTGGCCCTGTCGAAATCCAATGCCATGCAACAAACCATTCAAGCCAAGGCCGATGCCCAGCAAGAATCACTGCAGGATAAAATTGCCAGCTTAGAATCGGCCGAAGTGCGATTAAAGACCCAATTTGAAAACCTCGCCAATCGCATTTTTGAAGAACGGAGCGAAAACTTTAAGCATCAAAATGCCAGTCAACTCGAAGGCGTACTTGGGCCATTGAAACAGCAGCTTGAAGGATTCAGACAGCAAATTCGTGAATCCTACACCCACGAACAGTCCGAGCGCAGCGCCCTTAAACATCAACTTGAGCACCTGCGAGATCTCAATCTGAAGATGAGCCAAGATGCAATCAACCTGACTAAAGCGCTTAAAGGTGATAACAAGCAGCAAGGTAACTGGGGTGAAGTGATCCTCGATCGCGTCCTGCAGGAAAGCGGCCTACGCGAAGGCCATGAGTACCATACCCAGCAAGATCTCAAAGACGACAATGGTAAGCGCTTTAAGCCGGATGTGATTGTGCATCTGCCAGAAAATAAAGACGTGGTCATCGACGCTAAAATGTCCTTGGTCAGTTATGAGCGCTACTTCAACAGTGAAGATCCCGCCCTGCGCCAACAGGCGATTAATGAGCATGTGATCTCGATTCGCAGTCACATTAAGGGCTTGAGTCAAAAGGATTATCAGCATCTGCATGGCCTTAAGAGTCTCGATTATGTGTTGATGTTTATTCCTATTGAACCAGCTTTTTTACTGGCGTTAGAGCATGATCCTAGCCTAGTGAATTTCGCTCTTGAGCAGAATATCATGTTGGTAAGCCCGACGAATTTACTGGTAGCCCTGCGCACCATTAACAATATTTGGCGCTACGAATATCAAAACCAACATGCGCAAACCATTGCTAAGCAAGCGGGTCGAATTTACGACAAGTTATGTGGTTATATTGAAGACATGGAAAAACTCGGCCGCGCCTTAGATAACGCCGAAAAAACCTATCACAGCGCCATGAACAAGCTCTCATCGGGCAAAGGCAATCTAGTGCGTCAAGCCCATTTAATGCAGCAACTCGGGGTCGATACCAGTAAACAGCTGGATAAAATGCTGTTAGAAAAAGCGCTTAATGAAGCCCAAGACGACAACGATACACAGGATGACGCGGAGCAGACGCTGCCGCCAACGCGCGATCCTAAGGACACAGAACTCGAACCCGCATAAATCCAGAATGAGATAGAGAGTTGAGAGACTGAGTTGATTACAAAGTTGAAAAACCTAATTGATTAATAGAGTTAAACACTCACCAATAACCTTGAATCGATACGGACATGTCGATTGATACCTTGATGCCCGGAGGCAAACGCTCCATGTGCAAAGCCGTGATGAATGTGGTTATATCCAGCGCAATATTGCTCGCAGGCGCCTTGAATGCCCCTTCTGCATTCGCGTTAACGCCAACGCAAAAAACCTTCCTTGAGGCCGAAAAAGCCTTAAAGAAACAAGACTATGAAGTCTATAAACCCCTACGGGCAAAATTAGGTAATTATCCGCTGGCGATTTATTTAGACCATGATATCGACATAGGCGATCTCAATGGTTTGCATGGCGCTGCGGCAAAAAATCTGATTGATAAGTATCAAACCACGCCTATGTACAACAGGTTAAGGTCTAAATACTTAAACAATGCAGGAACCCAAAAACGTTGGAATGATTATCTTGCGATAAGTCCCGATGCTCCTACCGACATCCGCCTGCAATGTTATTACTACGAGGCAAAACTCGCCAAGGGCGATGTAAAGACGGCTTACGCAGCGGCGCAATCACTGTGGGTCTTTGGTAGTTCGCGGCCAAAGGAATGTGATCCCCTGTTTAATGCTTGGACCAAAGCAGGTAAACGCACTCAAGATGTGATCTGGGCGCGGATGATGCTGAGTTTTGAAACTGGCGAAACCAGTCTGCTAAGCTTTTTATCCCAGAAAATCACCACCCATAACAACGAAGCGAAGCGTTTAGTCGCTGTCTATAAAGATCCAAACAGCCTACGCCATACCGAAAAGTTTAAGGATAAAAATCCGATTGTCGGCGACATAGTCGCGGCGGGATTAAAACGCCTTGCCCGCAAGGATCTCGACCAAGCGATTAATTTGTATGAACGGTATCAAAAGGCCAATCGTTTTACACCAGCACAAGCCCAACAGCTGGATAAATACTTGGTTCGCCGTATCTTAATCGAACAAGATGATAGCCATAAAAGCTATGTTGATAATGTGCTTGCCGAGCTAAAAAGTGACGACTTATTTGAACGCCGCTTAAGATGGGCCATTCGCGATCACGACATGCGCAGCATTGCCCGTTACTTGAACTTGCTGCAACCAGAAACCTTAGCTAAGGAACGCTGGCAATATTGGCTCTATCGCACCAATGCCAAAGATGCGCCTGAAAGTGCCACTAAGGCTCTTGCGACAATCAGCAATGAACGTAATTTTTACGGTTTTGCCGCCGCACAATTTTTAAATAAACCCGTCTCGCTGAATCAAAGCCCAGAGCCTATCGTCGACGCCAGCAGCCAAAAATTAACCGATGATCTGGGTTTTGTCCGGGTGCAAGAGCTGATGGCGCTGGACCGTTATTTCGATGCGCGCTATGAATGGATTTCGCTACTAAAACGCAGTGACAATACGATGCGAGCCCGTTACGGCCGTTATGCCCATGAGCAAGGCTGGTATGATTTCGGCGTCGAAGCCAGCATACAAGGTAAGTTGTGGGATGACATTCCCCTGCGCTTCCCGATGGCGCACCAAGAAGGTTTTGAGCATGCCAGTAAAAAGCACAAAGTCAACATAGATGAGATTCGCGCGATCAGCCGCCGCGAGAGCGCGTTTTATCTGTACGCGACCTCAGGCGTAGGTGCCCGCGGCTTAATGCAAATTATGCCTGCGACCGCTAAAGCAACCGCCAAAAAACATGGGGCCAGATATAGCGATCCTAAGGATCTTTATAGTGCCGAGCTTAACCTCAACCTTGGCAGTGCTTACTATGCTCAGTTGTTGAAGGAGTTTAACCAGAACCGTATCCTCGCGACTGCCGCCTACAATGCCGGCCCGTCACGGGTACGTCGCTGGTTAGCAAATTCAGATGGCAAACTCGATGCCATGGGCTTTATCGAAGCCATTCCCTTCACTGAGACCCGTGAATATGTGCAAGCCGTCCTCAGCTATCGATTGATTTATGAAGCGCAGGAGCAAAAAGCGCAGCCATTATTCAGCGAAGCTGAACTTAAGTTTGCTTACTAAGTCGCAACCTAAAATGGAACTCGATACTCAGCAGTATCGAGTTCCTACTTTTCAGCATACCCTAAGATAATGCTCATGCTTTAACCGCCTAAAATTCTTAATGATATTCTCTAAATTCAAATCATTAGCAAAGCGAATAATTATTCAGCAGTCACGCCGTTTTATCGTAAACTTGTTTGCACTGCGAGTGATTAAATGCGAATAATTAGTATTAATGCATTAAGACTCCCATTAGGCCCATGATTAACCTTAGCTCGTTAACACTCAGCTGCGAATACCAACCCTTTGTTGATCCCCATACGTTAGCCATCGACGGCTATGAAGCCTTAGCGCGTTTTTATCTACCTAATGGCGATGCGGTTGCACCCAATATCGTGTTCGAGCAATTGCATGAATCCACAGAGTTGCTCGCCGCCGTTGAATATCAAGCCAAGGCATTTCAACTCGCTCACGCGCCCAGCCAGCAGCGTATTTTTATCAATGTCGATCCCCACGCAGTCGATGGGCCACATACTGCCAAGCTTATAAAGCTGTTATCGCAATACCAGCAAATTACGGTCGAGATCATTGAAAACACTTGCATTAGCGATGCCCAACTGGCCAATCAGTTATTCGGCCAATTTAAACAAGCGAATATCCAAGTGGCGCTCGATGATATTGGCGCGCCCCACTCCATGCTTTGTGTTGATTTGATGATGAATGTGGATTATCTCAAGTTCGATCGCCATTGGTTAACGCACATCACGCATCCTGAAGGCGTCCAGTTACTCATAGCGCTGATTAACTTTGCCAAACAAACCAATAAACAGTGCATTCTAGAAGGCATAGAAACCGAAACCCAGCTAGCGTTTGCGCGAGATATAGGCGTCGACTTAGTCCAAGGATTTTTATTTAAATCTTGGTTTATTCGCCCCAGCCGCAGTCAAACGCTGTGTCTTGCCTAAATCCAAGCGCTAACCTTTGACTTGGTGCCACCAGCACACGCAAGCCTAAACGTCATTCAGTCGAGTAATTGATTTCGCACTAGAAATGCCACTGGATAAGCAGGCGATGATCCGCCATAGTGGTTAAGCTTATCTGCTTTCGCATGCACTTTCAGTTACGCTTTTAAATGTATTAGGAGTCGCCCGTGACACAATCTGGGATCAGCGAATTACTACAACAACTCGAACAAGTGTTACTGGGCAAACCTAGGCAAATTCGGCTTGCTTTGGCCTGCATTCTCGCCCGCGGCCACCTGTTGATTGAAGATTTACCCGGCATGGGTAAAACCAGTATTTCCCATGGCATAGCCCAAAGCCTGGGTTTGAGTTACCAAAGAATTCAATTTACCAGCGACATGCTGCCCGCTGATATTCTCGGTGTGTCGATTTTTGATAAACATCAGGCGCAATTTATCTTCCATCCAGGGCCGATTTTTAAGCAGATGATCTTGGCCGATGAAATTAACCGCGCCAGCCCTAAGACCCAAAGCGCCTTGCTTGAAGCGATGGCAGAACAACAAATCTCCGTCGATGGCATCACCCACAGATTGCCTAATCCTTTCTTTGTGATCGCAACTCAAAATCCCACCGATCAATCCGGCACATTTCCGCTACCAGAATCGCAGCTCGACCGGTTTATGATGCGTCTATCTATTGGTTATCCGAGCCACGACGCCGAACTTGCGATGCTGAAGAGCAATCATAACCACTTAACCTTAGATCAACTGCCCCAATGCCTGACGCCACTGGCCTTGATGCAACTGCAAGAACAATGCGACAAGGTCAGCGCTTCCGATGCTTTACTCAATTACATTCTGGCCTTAGTGAATTTTTCTCGCAGCCAAAGTGATGGCGTGGGTTTATCGCCCCGCGCTACCAAAGCCCTATTGCAAGCCGCAAAAGCATGGGCTTTTTTAGCAGGCCGACATTATTTAGTTCCCGAAGATGTGCAAGCGGTATTTTGCTGCGTGGCGGAGCATAGACTCAGAACCAGTAGCCAATTACAGGGCGAAGCCCTATCCGAGCGAATTCTGGCGAGCGTTAATCCCATCATGTAGCGAGCCGCTGTCATGAACAATATTGTGAATGCATTCATTAACTTAGCAATAAAATCGAGCTGTTAAAGCAAGCCATTCAATCAAGGAAGTGATGCAAAAGTGAAACGACTGATACGCCCAACTTTCGTGCCGACTTTAGAACCGATTTGGCAGCGTTGGTTAGCGAGGCGTTTGCCACCGAGTCCTGAAATCACCTTAAGCCATCGCAGTATTTTTATTCTGCCGAGTGGTTTCGGTTTAGTTTGGCTCGGGTTGGTTTTACTCTTATATCTATTTGGTACTAACTATCAAAATAACTTAGTCATTGGCCTTAGTATCTTACTCCTAAGCCTGTTTAATACCTGTATTCTCTACAGTTACAAAAATCTGGCGGGTCTACATTTACGCGCCATGACGCCGCCCGAAGTCTATGCCGGCGAAACCTTAACTTTTCCTGTCCTCATCAGCACTCACCACAGTGGTCATAATATTCAGCTAAACTATCCGCATAATCGCACTTATACGGTGCAGAACGTCAGTACAGATGAACAGCAAGCGCTCGTGCCCTTCGAATATCATCAGCGGGGCCAAGTGTCACCGGGGCGGCTCAAAATTGAATCCTTTTATCCCTTAGGGCTGTGCCGCGCGTGGTCCCATGTGGATTTGGGCATCAGCCACTTAGTCTTTGCCCAGCCAATTGAAGCGCCGCTGCAGCTTGAGGCTGATCATACTCAGTCTGAGCAAGATCCCCTGCTACTGGCGGGTAAACATGTGTCAGGCATCGATGAGTTTAAAGGACTTAAACCCCATGTGCTCGGCGAGTCCCTCAAGCAAGTGGCGTGGAAACAATGGGCGCAGGGTCGCGGTATGTTGAGTAAAGAATTCCAGCAGCCCCAAGGCGATCCCGTCTGGTTAAGACTCAGACCTGATGCTAAACGGCTCGAAACCCAGTTGAGTCAATTAAGCTGGCAAATCAATAAACTCACGCAACTCGAGCAATATTTTGGCCTACATCTGCAAACACCAATGGGCGAGGATATATTGATCGCGCCCTCTATCGGTCATAACCATAGAATCGCCTGCCATAAGGCCCTTGCCTTGTATCCACAGCTAGCGCCGTCAGCCGTTAATTCGTCATCAGCGGCAAAGCACTCAAATAAAACGGCTAAAACCACCAGCAAGCAGCGTCATGTCTCTGCCTCGAGGGAACAGGCATGACATTAACGGCCAGCAGCACGACACCGCAAATTGGCGATAACATCAGCCGTCAGACTTTATTTTGGTTATTGATCACCAATATCGCCGTACTGAGCCCGCTATTTGATAAAACCACGCCTTGGACCTTAGGCATTTGCGCAATTTGTTTGCTGTGGCGTGTGGGGATTTATGTTGGCAAAGTGGCAAAGCCGCCGCGTTTTCTGGTCACCAGTCTTGCGATCGGCGCCGCAACCACATTAGCACTCGTGTCCAAGGAAATTGGCTTACTCAACGCACTCGTGAATCTGCTGCTGTTAGGTTACGCCTTAAAATACATTGAAATGCGTAACCAAAGGGATGTGCGGGTTGTCGTCCTCGCGGGCTATTTTATTATCGCGCTGACCTTTATTGATCACCAATCCTTACTCAATACCGTGCACTTGCTTATGGTGACGTTGATCAACACCTGCGTGCTCGTGACCCTGTATCAAGATAAACACTCCCTAAAACACACGGCGTGGCTCGGTGGTAAATTTTTACTCCAGAGTGTGCCCCTCGCGCTGCTGTTGTTTTTGGTGTTACCGCGTTTTGCGCCGCTCTGGTTAGTGCCCAACATGAAAGAAGCCCAAACGGGCTTGTCCGATAGTCTGGCCATTGGTGATATCGGTAAGCTCACCCGTTCGACCGAGCTGGCCTTTAGGGCGAGTTTTACCAATGCGGCGCCCATTAATGCTGAGTTATATTGGCGCGCTCTGGTGATGGAAAACTATGACGGTATGACTTGGCGTCAGGAGGAAGGCATTAAAAAGCTGCAAAAAGATGCGCTGCTGTTTCCGCCCTCTCGGCCCAGCCCCGCTTTGATGCTTAATAGTCCAGCTTCAACAATCACCAGTCCTGACGCTGTGACCAATAACCCTGATTTAATGACCAATGATCCTGATTTAACAAAAAGCCCCGCTTCGATAAGTCGCGAAGGTCAAGATACTGCAAAACAAGGCAAGCAAAACAATAAGCTGAGTCTTCGTTACCAAGTGATTGCTGAGCCTAGCCACCAGCCGTGGTTATTTGGTCTTGATGTCGCCTACAGCCAAGATGATAGTGTGGTCAATATGCCCGACTATCGACTGTTAGCGCTGCGCAATGTCGATCAGCGAATGAGTTATCAAGTGGAGTCTTGGCCCAAAGCTAAGATGGATCTCAGGCTCTCGGCGCGGCAAAGACAGATTAACCTCGAACTGCCGAGTAACAGTAATCCACGAACTTGGGCGCTGGCCGAGCAATTTAAGACTCAATATCCCGAGCCTAAGCCACGACTCTGGGCCATGATGCGCCACTTTAATACCGAGCCTTTTTTCTACACACTCACGCCGCCTCCCCTTGGGCCGCAGCAAGTGGATGATTTTCTATTTGAAAACAAAGCCGGATTTTGTGTGCACTATGCCGCCGCCTTCATTATTATGGCGCGGGCCACAGGTTTACCCGCACGTATGGTTACAGGTTATCAGGGCGGCGAATTTAATCCGCAAGCGGGTTACTACAGCGTGTATCAATATATGGCCCACGCATGGGCAGAGGTTTGGCTCGAAGGTGAAGGTTGGGTGCGTTTCGACCCCACCGCTATGGTGGCGCCCAATCGTATCGAACAGGGATTCGACGCCCAGTTTGATCCCGCACTGAGTTACCTGCAGGAAAGCCCTTTTAGTAGCTTACGCTTTAAATCCATGCCTTGGCTCAATGAGTTAAGGCAACGTTTTGCCAGCATAGATTATTACTGGAGCGTGTGGGTATTGGGTTTCAATCAAGATAGGCAGAATCAAGTGCTCAGCGGCATCTTAGGTGATGTGACTAACACTAAAATCGCGGTATTTATGGGGCTGTGTATCAGCCTTATCGTGCTCTATATCGCCTACAGTGCGGGGCTGTTACATTTTAGCACTCAGGGCGATCCTATCAGCGCCCGCTATCAACAGATCTGCAATCGCCTCGCCCGCCATGATATTAAGCGTAATGACAGTGATGGGCCAAACCAATTTGCGCAGCAGATTATCGAGCAATACCAACACAATGCACCACAGCTTTGTGCGCTGATGCATACCTTGACCCAAAGTTATGTAGCGCTGAAGTATCAAGATTTACCGGCTGATGACTATCAAGCGCATTTAACAAAATTTAAAGCGGCGGCGAAGCAACTGAATTGGTTATTGCTCAGGGCTAAGGTGAAAAAGAAGTTCACGCTAGCCTAGGATTTGTAAACTGAGCATTAGCCGGCCAAGTTGCATCGGTTCAAGGCTCAGTAAACGCCTAAAGTTGCGGGTTAATCCCACAGAAGTAGCAATAGTGTTGAATCTTATAAATCAAACACATAGAATTGTTTTACTGTCACCATGCCGAGTCGCACATGCTAAAGTTAATCCAGTCCAATCAGATGGAAGTGCTCTGCGCCCATTTAGCCGCTTACCTGACCCAACCCCTTGCTTTTGCACGTCTACTGAGTAACGAGCATATTTTGGTGCAGAGCCCTGGCATGTCGACTTGGCTGCGCCTCGAAATCGCCAAACAAAATGGGATTGCCGCCGCATTGGAATTTCCGCTGCCATCGAGCTTTACTTGGCAGTTGTGCCATGACTTATTGCCCGATGTGCCCAAGGACAACGCCTTCACTAAGGCGGCGATGACGTGGAAGCTGATGCAACTCTTGCCGCGCATGTTACAAGATGACGCCTTTGGGCCATTGAGACACTATCTAGGTAATACCCTAGAAAATACGCCCACCATAAATAGCGCCGATACGAGTGAACATCTCAACACCAGTGATATGACGGCTGACGACATTAAGCTGTACCAACTCTGTGGCCGTATCGCCGATATCTTCGACCAATACTTAGTGTATCGCCCCGATTGGATTTTAGCGTGGGAGCAAAACGAGCATCCCGAATCACTCACCAAGCCGCTGAATGATGACCAACGCTGGCAACCTATTTTATGGCGCGCGCTCATTGCCTTTAACCGTGATGAGCTTAATCAAAGCCATTACCACAGGGCCAACCTGCATAGCGACTTAATTGCCGCGCTGAATAACCCCGACACGTCACTCGCCCAATTGCCACAACGCTTATTTGTGTTTGGCATTTCCTCAATGGCGCCGCAAACCCTTGAGGTGCTGTACCATCTGGCAGGCCGTATCGATGTGATCGTGCTGGGTTTAAGCCCATGTCAGCACTATTGGGGTGACATTGTTGATCCTCGTAATCGGGCCCGCATGGCGGTGCAATATGCGGGTAAACGCCAATTAGCCGAACTGTGGGAAGATAAACTCGAAGTAGGCAATCCGCTGCTTGCCAATAACGGCAAGATGGGCCGTGAATTACTCGATATGCTGCTTGAACTTCCCGCCGAACACTGCGACTTTGGCGACGATGTGTATTGTGAACCCTGTGACGATCCCAACTCGCCACACAGTCATGCCAGCATGCTCCACGGGGTGCAATACGATATTTTAGAGATGCAAACCTTAGACAGAGTGCTAGGGCCAGATGCCGAGCTGTATCAGAATGTTGAGAACAGACGCCTGCTTAAGCGCGACGATGAATCCATTCGAGTCAAGAGTTGTCACAGCCCGCTGCGGGAAGTCGAAACCCTGCACGATCACTTGCTTGAGTTACTCAGCAATGATGTCGATCTGACACCCAAAGACATAGTGGTGATGATGCCCGATGTCGCCGCCTACGCCCCCTATATCGATGCCGTCTTCTCGGCGAAGCAAGGCCTGCATTACATTCCCTACGCCATTGCCGACCGAGGCGCAGCGCAGGAATCACCGCTCATCAATAGCTTTTTGAATTTACTCGGGATTAATCAGAGCCGTTTTGGTCTGACCGACATTTTGAGCATACTCGAAGTGCCCGCCATTTTGCGCCGTTTCCAGCTCGATGACGATGAATTGCAACTCATCCGCCGCTGGTTAGATGAAGCGGGCGTGCGCTGGGGCCGCGATGAACAAAGCCGCCTTAAGCAAGGCGTACCTGCGTTTGAGCAAAACTCCTGGGCCTTTGGTATTAAAAGGCTGATTTTAGGTTACGCCTTGAGTGACGATGCGCCGCTGTACCAAGACCATTTGATCGTGACTGGTATCGAAGGCCAATCGGCGCAAGCGCTAGGTAAGCTACTCAATTTTATTGAAGTACTCGATGAAACGGCGCAAATACTCGCCTTGCCGCAAGTGGGCGCCCTGCGTTTAGCTGAATTAACTGAGCTGCTGGATGCCTTCTACGACACAGATGAAGACGAGCGCGAGCAGTTACAGGAAATCCGCGATGCTATTGCCGCCCTAGAGCAAGAGTTACTATCAGCGGGCAAGCCATTAGATACAAACTCGTTAGATACAAGTATGTTCGTGACACTAGCCCAACAGAGCATAAGCGGACTGAGCCTCAGTATTGAAGTGCTGCAGCAGTGGTTTAATCAACGCTTAACCGAATCTCGGGTCGGCCAGCGTTATCTTGCGGGAAGCGTGAACTTTTGTACCTTGATGCCGATGCGCTCGATCCCCTTTAAGGTCGTGTGTTTACTCGGCATGAACGATGGGGTTTATCCTAGGGTTCAGCATCCTGTCGGCTTTGATTTAATGGCACACTTTGGTGCCCGTAAAGGCGATCGCTCCCGCCGTCTCGATGACAGATATTTGTTTTTAGAAGCCTTATTGTCGGCGCGTGAGCAACTGTATATCAGCTATATCGGTCGCAGCGAACGGGATAACTCTGAGCGTATCGCCTCTATGCTCGTCTCTGAACTGATTGAATATTGTCAGCTGTGCTATCTGCCTGAAACGCTATTGGCTCAATCGCAAAACGCTTCAAGCCCCATAGACCCAGAGGATGCCGAAAAAGCCCTCTATAACGCAATTGTCAGCCACCAGCCGCTGCAACCCTTTGATCCCAAGTTGTATCAAGCCGCAGTAAAAAGTGATGACGAAAATAGCTCAAACATAGATGGCTCAAACATAAGCCAACATAACCCAGGCATAGGCCAAAGTTACAGCCAGCAATGGTGTCCGCCCAATGCGGACGCTGCGGGCACACATGCAGGCCGCTTTATCGGCGCGCAAACTCGCATCATGCTCGAAGCGGATGAGCAAGACTCAATGCCAGATACAGAGGCACAGCCCGCTTCTGTGCGCGAACAACAGCAAAGCAAGCAAGTGGATGTGTCTGCCCTGATCCGTTTCTTTCGAAATCCGGCGCAGTACTTCTTCAACCGAACGCTTAAAGTCGATCTTAGCCTTAATATTCAGGCCGATGATAATGACGAGCCCTTTAGCCTAAATGCCCTAGAGCGCTATATGTTACAGGCCCAGTTACTCGACGATGCCATAGGCCAAGGTCTGACTGAGCCCGATATCGAGCTGATTAAACGCCTCAAAGCCAGCGGCAGTTTGCCAATGCAGCCCTTCGATGATTTGCTGCTACGCCAATATCAGCACGATATTAAGCCTTTGATTGGCAGAACCTTGTTCCTCAAGGGAGAACAAGCCAGCAGTCATGCGGATATTAAACTCGTGTTTGACTTGCCCATCACGGCGGGCAAATCCCAGCAAGTGTTACTGCAAGGCCGTATTGATGACATCAGCCCTAAGGGATTAGTGAATTACCGTCCCGGTAGCGCCCACGGCCGCGATGTACTGAGGTTATACCTTCGCCACCTGTGTTTAATGGCAATGGGCCACACACATGCAAGTTATCTACTCGACATGGGGCATTTCCACGCCTTAGCGCCAATTACTGCTGAGCGCGCCCATGCGTTACTGGCCGATTTGCTGGTGCTGTTTTATCAAGGTCAGCAATATCCACTGTGTTTTATGCCGCGCACCTCACTGGCCTACGTCAGCTGCGAGGGTGAGCACGATGAGCGTTTGCAGCAAGCGTTACCTGAATGGCTGGATGAGCAGAGTCAATTAGGCGAAGGGAACGAACCCCATTACCAACGCTTATTCAGTTTTCCGCGGGATTTCTCTGAGGAAAGCTTTGGCGGATTAGCCGAGCGCATCTATCGCCCTATGGTGAGTTTATATCTCAAAGATACCTTGGCTCAGCTTGAAGAATTTGCGCTAAATGATGGCATGAGCCAAGGCCAGACTCCCAATGTACAAGCGACTGAAACACACGCTACTGAAACACATTTAAACCGCGATAGCGCACAGGGAGAGCAAGCATGAGTGAACAGATGCAGTTAAACGCAGCGGCGTTACATTCAGCACCACAGGCGCTTGATCCACTCACATTACCCTTTGGCGGTAGTCGTCTGATTGAAGCCAGCGCTGGCACAGGTAAAACCTACACCATTTCAGGTCTTTATTTACGCTTATTGCTTGGTGATGGCATTCCTGCGCCGCTGACCTGTGAGCAAATTCTCGTGGTAACCTTCACCAATGCGGCCACTGAAGAATTACGGGATCGTATTCGTCGGCGTATTCAAGTCGCCTTTAAGTGCTTCTTAGGGCTAACGATTGCCGATCCCTTTGTGCAGGCGTTGTATGACAACACCCCAGAGAGTGAACGCGCCATTGCACTTAGGCGATTCGATCTCGCCCTTAAATCCCTCGACGAAGCGGCAATTTTTACCATCCACGGTTTCTGTCAGCGAATTTTATCGGATCTCGCCTTTGAGTCCTCCCTGCTGTTCGAATCGGACTTTACCTTGGACGACAGCGAGTTTTTACACCATGCTGTGCGGGATTTTTGGCGTGAGGCCTGTTATCCGCAGCCCGATTACTTAGCACAAATCATTGCCAAGGAATTTGGCGAGCCCGATGGTTTAGTCAAGCAGTTGCGACCGCTCCTTGGCGCCAGTCAAGCAAAGCCTCTGAAACCCGCGCTTAAGTTTGATGTCTTGGCCCTGTCACTGCGCCAGAGTTTAGAGCGCTTTAAATTAGCTTGGCCGCGAGGACGCGATGGCTTATTGGCATTGCTACACAGTTTGCCACTCAACGGCACCCGCTTTGGCAAAGCAACGGAT
This sequence comes from Shewanella sp. N2AIL, assembly GCF_022690845.1. NCBI lineage: Bacteria > Pseudomonadati > Pseudomonadota > Gammaproteobacteria > Alteromonadales > Shewanellaceae > Shewanella > Shewanella sp. N2AIL. The sequence continues at coordinate 83,680 of NZ_JALBYT010000007.1, forward strand.
AAATACCCCAAGCTCGCCGCCATGTTCGATGCGCTGGATAACTGGCTCGCCTTCGGTCATGGGTTGCCGCCACTGAAAGAGTTAGAAGCCTTGTCCTTGTCTGAGTTAAAGCTCAACAAGGGCGGCGTGATCCCAAGTGTGAGCGAAGCACCGCTGATGGGTCATATGGAGCACCTTGCCACATTGATTGCCGCCATTAAACCGGCGTTTTTGTATAGTGCGAAACTTGGTATAAGCGAGCGATTTGCCCAGCAAAAGCAGCAAAAAAACGTGCTGACCCCAGATGATTTGCTCACGACATTAGCGAGCGCGCTACATGCCAATAATGAAACCTTGCCCAAAGCTGTAGCAACACGTTTCCCCGTCGCGCTTATTGATGAATTCCAAGATACCGATCCGCTGCAATTTGCAATCTTCTCTGGCATCTACCAAGGCCGCTACTCGTTTGAACAAGGCAAAAACGATACAGAAAATAAGCTCAGTCTGTTGATGATTGGCGATCCTAAACAAGCCATTTATGCCTTTCGCGGCGCCGATATCCATACCTATATTGAGGCCCGTCATCATACGCAGGCCCACTATCATCTGGATACCAACTACCGCTCAAGCGCAAACATGGTCGCTGGGGTTAACCATCTGTTTAGCCAGCATCACGATCCTTTTATCAGTCAATCGATCCCCTTTGATAGCGTGAAAACGCCCAGCAGTGCCAAGGGGAAAACCCTCACTGAAAAAACCGCCAATCCAGCAGCCTTAAGATTAAGACTCTTAAGCGAAAGCGCAGAAAACGGCCTCAACAAAACCACCGCCAGACACTTGCTCGCCGAAGATGCCGCGGCGGAAATCACCCGTTTACTGACAGATGCAGCCAATGGCGAATGCCACAGCCCGAAAGGGCCTTTAATCGCTAAAGACATCGCTATCTTAGTGCGGGATCGCAACGAGGCGGCAGTGATGAAAACCGCACTGAGTAAACGTCACATAGGCGCAGTGTTTTTAAGTCGCGACAGTGTGTTCGATACCCTTGAAGCGCGGGAAATGGCGTTAATTTTACGATCTCTGGCGAATCCTAAGGATGAACGGGCATTGCGCAGCGCCCTTGCCACGGCATTATTAGGCTATAGCGCCGAGCAAATTCATGCATTTAACCAAGATGAAGAGCACAGACAACTGTTATTAGAGCAGTTTTTTAACTTGCACCAAGTGTGGCAAAAACGCGGCATCATGCCCGCGCTACTCAGCCTTGCCAATAGCACTAAGCTGATTGACCGTTTACTGCACACCGCCAGTGCCCAAACCGATGCACAGGAGCAAGATGCCACGAATGGCGAGCGCCGTTTGACAGATTTTCGTCACCTTGCCGAGCTATTACAGCAAAAGGCCACCGAGCTTGATGGTATTAGCGCCCTGCTCAATTGGTATGAACAACAACTGATTGATAACACGGGAACCGATGAACAGCAGCTGCGCCTTGAAAGCGAGCAGAATCTGGTGCAGATCGTTACTATCCATAAGAGTAAGGGCCTTGAGTACCCCGTGTGTTTTGTGCCCTTTGTCAGCCTAGCCCGCGACAATCGCCGCCGCCCGACGCCTATGCTGTACCACAGAACCAACGACGCAGGTGAGCAAGAGCTAGTATGGGATATCGAAGGCACGGATGAGGGTTGGGAGCGCGCCAAACAAGAAACCTTGGCCGAAGACTTGCGCCTGTTATATGTGGCGCTCACTCGGCCTGTGTATTTGTGTTATTTGTATATCGCCAACCATAGTCGTCAGCTTAAAAATGGCCTTAAAAGTCAGCTGCATGAAACCGCCATCGGCTATCTGCTCGGCATAGGCGACTCAGAATGTGACTTTGCCCGTATCTGCAATGCAGCGCAGCAGCTCGCACAAGATGTGGAAGCCATAAGTATTGATAAGGTGCCCGATGACATAGACGAGCGGCCATTGCCCTCAAGCCAAGACATAGCACAAATACTGAGCGCGAAAACCTTAACCCGCCAATACAGCACGCCGTGGCGAGTCGGCAGTTATTCAGGCCTAGTTAAAAATACCAGCCATGGCAAAGCCGCTCCAGGCGCCGATGATGAAACATTAGGCACACTTGAATATACGGCTGCGCATACACTCTCTATTCCTGATGAGCCAAGTCATGAGCAGCAGGATGGCATGCTCAATCGATTTAACTTTGAGCGCGGCGCCAACGCAGGTAGTTTTATGCACTTAGTGCTAGAAGAGATTGATTTTACGCAGGCAGACAGAGACTTACCGCTGCAACTGCCTAAAGCTATGCTGAAATACGGTATCGCGCCCGAGTGGCAAACGGTATTGCACACTTGGTATCTGGATGTGCTACATGCGCCGCTTGGGCTCATGCCAACGACAATGCCTTCAACATCGGCCTTAGAGAATAATTCCAAAACGCCCAAACCTGAACATCCAGATCTGTGCTTAGCCAAGTTATCGCCGCAGGATACCTTAGTCGAAATGGAGTTTTATTTACCTTTAAGCGAGCTTAAGGATGCTGAGCTCAATGCGCTACTGCAGCAGTTTGGCTATGAGTCGACACTTAAGTTTGATGATCTCAAAGGCATGCTCAAAGGCTTTATCGATTTAACCTTTGAATACCAAGGAAAATATTACATCGCAGACTATAAGTCGAATCATTTAGGCGACAACATCAATGCCTATCATCAGAGCGCGCTGCAAAGTGCCATAACCGATCATAGGTACGATTTGCAGTACATCCTCTACTCATTGGCGCTGCACAGATATTTGAGTTTACGCCTGTCAAGTTATGACTACGACAGCCATATCGGCGGTTGTTATTACTTGTTCTTACGGGGAATGTCGGCTCAGTATCCCGGCTACGGTGTTTATTACGACAAGCCGCCGAAGGCACTTATTCTCGCGCTGGATTCTCTATTTAATGACAATTTATTTCACAGCAGATTAGCTGGTGCAATCGATACAGGAGTCACGGCATGATGCGCTCAACCCAAGGGCTAAAGGCACATTCACTCACAGCCGCGAAATGGATAGATCATGGCGCAATTCAGCTTAGCGCGCCGTTGCCAGAGCTGTTAAAACAGTGGGAGCAAGAACGACTGCTCACACCGCTCGATCGGCATTTCGCACTCGAGATGAGCCACTTGCATCCAAGTGACAGCCAACAGCCCTTGTTTATTTTGCTGTGTGCGCTATTAAGCCAGCAATTATCTTCACAGCACAGCTGCCTAGTACTCGCTCATATCGTGCCGCTTAATCCTATGGCCGAACAAAATAGCCATTGTAAAATCAGTTTAAGTCTCGAAGCGCTAACAGAGACCTTACAAACCTTTGATGCCGTCGGCCAAGCGGGCTGTAACAAACCGCTTATTTTTGATAATGGCAGACTCTATTTACAACGTTATCATCAATTTGAAACCTCAGTGGCCGCTTCGTTAATCCGCCTATCGGGAAGCGTATCTAAACACTCTGAAGAGGTAAGCCACCAAGAGCAAACTCAAACCGCTAAGTTGCGGTCACTGCTAGCTCAATTGTTCCCTGCCACTGTGAGCGCTCCCCATTCACTCACTCGCAATGTACTCACTACCAATGTACTCACTAACAGTGAAGACACAGCACCCATTGATTGGCAAAAGGTCGCCACGGCCACGGCACTGGGTAAAAAACTGTCGGTGATCACTGGCGGCCCAGGTACGGGCAAAACCACCACTGTGACTAAGCTTTTGTTATTGCTACAAATGGAATCACAGCAGGAAATTCGTTTAGTCGCGCCAACGGGAAAAGCGGCGGCTCGGTTAAGCGAATCGATCAAAGCCTCAAAAGCGCGTCTGGCGAAGGAACTCAGCGCCCATACTGATGTTGTTGATGAAGCTCGCAATAGAAATAATCAAGACTTTTTAACGGCACTAGGGCGCATTCCAGAAGAAGCATCAACCCTACACAGACTGCTTGGGGTGATCCCCAATTCGCCGCACTTTCGCCACAACCAAGGTAATCCGCTTAGGCTCGACTTATTAATCGTCGACGAAGCCTCTATGGTCGATTTGCCCATGATGTATAAGCTGCTGAGCGCACTGCCTGAGCACGCCAGTTTGATTTTACTCGGGGATCAGGATCAACTCGCATCGGTTGAAGCTGGCGCTGTGCTCGCCGATATTTGTGCGGGCCTGAAAATGCCAGTAGAACCCAATAACCTTGCGCAAAATAACACAGCATCTAACAACTCTGCTCTGTGGCAAATGCGCTATTCCAAGGAGCAAGCTGAGCGTCTGAGTGCGTTAACGGGTTTTGAGTTAACGCCCTTTATCAGCGACGCGCCTAAACTTGGCGATAGCTTGTGTATGCTGATGCACAGCCACAGATTTAAAGGCGATGCAGGAATTGGACAACTTGCGAGCGCCGTTAATCGCGCAGATCTTCAAGGCATTTTGCAGGTTTGGCAACAAGGCCCTGCTGAATTGAGCTGGTTAGAACACAACATGGCTGTAAGCCAAACCCAAGCCAAAGTGAGCGAGCCTGCTAATAATATGGGACTCAATTTACTGCTGGAGCAAGCCTGCCAGCAATATGGTATTTATCTCAGCGCCTTGAATAGCGATGAAAGTCAGAGTGATTTAAGTAAGCGTCCAAGCACAGCTGAGATCATAGAAAGCTTTAACCAGTACCGCATTTTATGCGCCATGCGCTCGGGCGATTATGGGGTCGAAGGTATCAATCAATTTGTGACTCAAGCACTGGCCAATGCCAAGCTGATTAAACCGCTGCAGGAGTTTTATCTGGGTCGGCCCATTATCATCCAAAGCAATGACTATAACTTAGGCCTGTTTAACGGTGATATCGGATTGATTTTGCAGGATGAAGATAAACCCGAACGTTTAATGGCACACTTCATCAAGGCCGATGGCAGCCTGTTAAAAGTCTTGCCAGCCCGTTTGCCCAGCCATGAAACCTGTTACGCCATGACAGTCCACAAAAGCCAAGGCAGCGAGTTTAGCCGTGTAGCCTTAGTGCTGCCACCTAACCCCAGCCTAGCGCAGTGGCAACTGCTGACCAAAGAGTTGATCTACACCGCCATCACCCGCGCTAAAGTCCACTTTACCTGCTTAGGCACCCAACACGTATTCGAGCGGGCCAGCAGCCAAGCGACTCAGCGTGCATCGGGTCTTGCAGACAGGCTTTGGGGTTAAGTTAGGTTAGGTTCGTTTAGCTCAAGACTAAGCTATAACGGAAGGAGGTTTTGGTAAACCCTATGCTTTCATAGTATTGCTGCGTGGCAATGCGCTGGGTCGATGTAGTGAGTTCGAGTAACTGACAGGCTTCTTGTCTTCCCCGCGCTTTAGCAAAATCAATCAGCTGAGTGCCGATGCCCTGACCTCGCATATCGGCATCCACTACTATTGCCGTAATGCGACAGATACGACTCAAAGCGGGGAAATAATCAAAGAACATCAAGGCCATCACAGCAACAACTTGCGGCTCACCCTGCGCATTGGGTTGCTCGTATACCAGTAACTCATCAGTGCGGGACTGGGGATTATCTTGGCACTCGGTTAACGTCTTGGCTAACGCGGCCACAGGTAAAACATAACCTAGCTGCTCAAGTAGCAATTGAATACTCTGTGCATCGTGTAACTGAGCTAACCGAATGTTTTTATTCATCATACAGATTTTACCCTCGTCATTTACCAAAACTCTTTACGATGACTTTCAACCAAGTATTCCCTACAACAATGCCATGTTGAAGCGCATCCCGAATGCTAATTTTTTTCGCGGCTATTCATCGCGGCTAGAAGTGATTCCACAGTTGCAAAACATTGGCAGTTAACCCCACAAAAATCAAAATAAACTCGCCAAATGCACAAGCCCTTATTTGCAATGCGATCAAATGCGTTAAAATTCACCACTTAATAGCCGCCAGTCAGCAAAACCTTGCACTCATAGGGACAAGAAAACTAAGATGACAGCGGTTGTACTATAGGATGATGTTCGTATTGCCACAGGCCGATATCATCCGATTTTGCTCACTTGAGGAATCACAATGTCTAAGATCAATCTGCTTTTGCTGTGCGGCGGCGGAAGTGCCGAACACGATATTTCATTAATGTCGGCCAACTATTTTGAAACCTCACTGGCAAAATCTGAGCAGTTTTCTGTGTTGCGCGTCGAGCTGGATAAATTCGGCCAGTACCGCACCGCCGCAGGTGACGACTGCGAACTGACCAATAGCCGCGAAATTCGCTTCCGTGATGAAAGCAAAACGCCATGGCCGGTCGATTATGTTATTCCTTGCATTCATGGCTATCCCGGTGAGACCGGCGACATTCAATCCTATTTTAATTTGATCCAACTGCCCTATTTTGGCTGTGAATCCGAAGCGAGCAGCAACTGCTTCAATAAGATCACCGCTAAAATGTGGTTCTCGGCCTTAGGTATTCCGAATACGCCGTATATTTTCCTGAATCAGTTCGATGATGCGGCGATTGAGCAAACCCAAGCGGCTTTAGCACAATGGGGATCGATCTTCGTCAAAGCAGCATCACAGGGTTCCTCTGTCGGTTGTTACAAAGTGGACGACAGCAATAAAGTTGCAGGCGTGCTCAAGGATGCGTTTGGCTATGCGCCCTATGTGATCGTTGAAAAAACCATAAAAGCCCGCGAGTTAGAAGTCGCAGTCTACGAGTACAATGGTGAAGTGGTGGCGACAGTGCCAGGTGAAATCATCTGTGATAGCAACACCTTTTACACCTTCGATGAGAAATACGCCAAAAACAGTAAAGCGCGCACCGATGTGGTCGCGCAGCATGTGTCAGCTGAGATCAGCGAACAGATCCGTGCCTATGCAATCAAGGCATTTAAAGGTATGAAATTGCGCCACCTGTCGCGCATCGACTTTTTCTTAACCGCGGACAATGAAATTCTATTGAATGAAATCAATACCTTCCCTGGTTCTACGCCGATTTCTATGTTCCCTAAAATGCTGCAAAATCACGGCCATGACTTTACTGAATACTTGAGCCTAGTGATTAACGGTCAGCTAACCGCTAAATCTTAACATTCATCAAGCTGACTCAGTACTGCATCCGTTTTCAATCATAAAAAGAGCGCCGAGGCGCTCTTTTTATTTGTTATCTTTCAATACTATATCCCTAAATATTGGATTATTAACTTACATCTAAACCCAATATATCAATCAGGCTGTCGCAGGTTAAGCCGCCCTCATATTTAGGTCAAACATTAAAGATCCAACACCAAGAACCTAATGCAGCTCAGCTTGCTTTGCCAACAGCGCAAAGAAAGCGGCTTTAGGCATAGGATTATAGAAAAGGTAACCTTGAATTTCTTGAATATGATTCGACATCACAAACTTAAGCTGTGACTCAGTTTCCACCCCTTCAGCCGTCACGGTTAAATCTAACGCATGGCTTAACCGCACTATGGCCTCCACCAACGCTTCGTGACGCTTGCCTTCGTCTAATCGGTCGATAAAGCTCTTGTCGATTTTAATTTGATCGATAGGGAAATTCGCCAAATAGGACAAGGACGAATAGCCAGTACCAAAGTCATCCAAGGAAATTTTAATCCCCATAATCCGTAAACCATTAAGCACATCAATTAGATGCGTATGTTGCTTCATCAGCAAAGACTCAGTGATCTCAAGGGTTAATCTATCATAGGGGAAATCTGTCACCTCAAGTTGCTCAGTAATCGCGGCAAAGGACTCCACAAAGGCATCTTGCAGTTCATGGGACCAAAACTCAAAGGTCGACACATTCACCGACAAGTTAATCGGCCAATTGTGAGCCTGCATTTCTAAGATAGTTTGCATAGCGCCAAGACGCACATCTCGACCAATATCAACAATTAAGCCGCTGTTCTCCGCGATGGGAATAAACTCATCGGGGGGAATGAATTGCCCTTCATGCTGCCAGCGCAGCAGCACTTCGGCGCGAACAATCAAACCTGTGGTCGCATTCACTATGGGCTGATAATAAAGCTCAAAAGTCTGTTGATCGAGTGCCTGCTTGAGTTGATTATGAAGGCTGGCAATGCGCTCGGCATTAAGCTGCATTTGCTCAGTAAAAAAATGATAACGATTACGACCGTTAGCCTTTGAAATATACATGGCCTGATCGGCGCAATTTAACAGCTGCTCGAGATCGAGGGCATCTTCAGGAAAACGCGCAATCCCTATACTGACCGAACTATAAACGCCTTTACCATCGGCAAGCACATAACGTTTAGCAACATGCTTATTAATTGTTTCAGCGAGTTGCGCCAACTCTTTCTGGTTGACTATCCCAGGTAACAGTAAGGCAAACTCATCACCGCCGAGGCGCGCAAACACCATAGTGTCATTGAGGCACTCGCAAATCTGCCGCACCACTTGCACTAATAACGCATCGCCTTTGTCGTGACCATGGGTGTCGTTAACTTGTTTAAAGTTGTCTAAATCCATCAGCATAAAACTAAATCCGGGCGTCAGACTGTCGGAGGTAATGAAGGATTGGATCTGTTTAAACAAGGCATTACGGTTAGCAAGCCCAGTCAGCGAGTCATTATTAGCCTGATACTTAATCAACTGCGCCGCTTTTTTACGTTCGCTAATATCTGAAAATAACCACGCAAAACACGGCTGTAATCCGTTAGGCTCTCGAAATGTGGTGACGATAAGATCTAGATAAAACTCCTCACCATTGCCCCTTAAGCCAACCAATTCCCCCTGCCACATTTTATCCTGCGCTAAATGCTCAAATAGGCCGACTAACTCATTGGGTTGAGACGCAGACAAAAACATCTTAGGATTAAAGTTTGCTATATCAATATCTTGCGGAAGAACGATATGTTTAAAAGCGGGGTTAGCATAGAGGACGGAATCATCAGAATTGGAGATAACCAACGCCAAAGGTAAGCGATCAAAAATTTTCACAGCTAAATACTGAAACTCCATTGCCCGACTGCGCTCAATGGCCAAACTGGCTAATCGCGCGGCCTCTGAAATCAGTTCTAAATCAAGTTCTGTTGGGGACTTTATCGTATCGTAGTACATGGCAAATGTACCGAGCACTTTGCCTTGATTATCTTTGATAGGTTCAGACCAACAAGATTTAAGACCGGCGCGTAATGGCAGTTCTTTATAATTTTCCCAATAAGGATGTGTAGCGATATCTTCAACGATAACCCGCTTTGCGAAATACGCCGCTGTTCCGCAGGAGCCAACATTGGGGCCAATCTCGACCCCATTAATCGCTTGGTTGTAACTGTCGGGTAAATGGGGCGCAGCGCCTAACAACAAACGTTTGCCGTCACCGCTGAGCAGTAATATAGATCCACGAGTGCCTATCTTTTGCGCTTCGATTTTTAGCACTAAGGCGTGCAAGATTTCATGTAGCGGTGCGCCATTAAGCAGCATAGAGAGAATACTGCTATAGCAAGCTATGCTGACATTGTGGGCGAGTTTAACGTCAGCATGGTCGAGCAGATCTGGAAGATTAACGCCGGACGCCATAATTCCCTTAGAAAAAAGTTGCAATATAAATACACATTCACAATGTTAAAATATTTATAACTTATAGGAAATTCTAGGCACTAATGTTAACTAAGTAAACCCTGTATCAATTCAATAAAGGGCTTACTTTAGTCTTAACTGCAAGGCTTTATTCTTGAATACGTACAAGTTTTGCAAGGTAAAAACCATCAAATCCGCTATCGGCTGGGCTGATACTTTCATCCTCAATCAGGCGGAAATTAGGATTCTCGGCTAAAAACGCATCGACTTGACCGCGGTTCTCGCAGGGGAAGATAGAACAGGTCGCATAAACCACTATGCCACCAACTTTCACCATGCGGCTGTAGCTGGTCAAAATATGCTTTTGCAGCTCCATTAACACAGGTAAACGCTCAACGGTATCGCGCCATTTTGCATCTGGATTACGCTTTAATACACCCAAACCTGAGCATGGCACATCGAGTAATACCCGATCGGCACTCAGTTTTAAGCGTTTAATGGTTTTACTGCTGGCGATAACGCGGGTTTCGACATTGTGCGCGCCATTGCGACGGGCACGCTCTTTGAGTTTGTCGAGTTTCCATTGCTCCACATCCATGGCCAACAAGCGCCCTTTACCCTGCATTTGCGCGGCTATGTGTAAAGTTTTGCCACCCGCGCCTGCGCAAGCATCAATAACTTTCATGCCTGGCTTGGCATCAAGCGCTGCCGCCACGCGCTGAGAGCCCGCATCTTGCTGCTCGAATAAGCCATCTTTAAAGCTTTGGGTACGGAACAAGGCAGAATCGGAGGTCACTTCAAGGGCAGAATCGACCCCATCAACGCTCAGCGTGCTCACAAACTCAGCGGCAAGCTTAGCGGCCAATTCATCACGCGTCACTTTAAGGCCATTTGCGCGTAAAAAACGCTTCGGCGCTGTGCTTAACGCGGCGCGCTCCTTTTCCCAAGACTCACCTAATTGCTCACGGCCCATCGCATCGAGCCACTCAGGGCAACCATCCCACAATACTGGCTTAGTTTTCGCCAGCTCGGTACGCTCAGCTAAACGCGCCTCATCGACTTGCAGCGAATATTGCATTTTAGGCAGTTCAAGCCCGTGGAATAAATGCCATGCATTAAGTAATTTAGAACCAAAACGCTCCATCTCATCTGGACTGATTTCAGCCAGATAACAATATAAATTTAAGCGACGTAGGATATCACCCGTCGTTAATGCGATACGCGCCTGTTCGGCGGGTACCAATTGCAACCCAGAAAAATGCTGAGAATAGGCCCGATCTAAGGGTTTCCCTTGGCTCAGCACCATAGTTAAGATACTGATCACTAATTCGTTCGAGCTGGCAGAAAGCGGAGAATTCAACATTTAAAAGGTCACCATGAATGATAAAACCGGAGGATCATAGGAGGTCAGGCCCTAATACGCAAGCACGCTGGCGCTGAGTTAAGGTTAAAGCCATAAAAAAAGCGATCCAAAGGGATCGCTTTTTAGTTTAAGCCAGTTAACCCGTTACATTTTTGAGCCTTTAGAGCCGTAGAACAGGATAAAGCCATAACAAATCACGGGCAGAATAAAGGCGAGTTGCACGCCGAGGTTATCCGCTAACATGCCTTGGAATAAAGGTAGAATCGCCCCCCCCACAATCGCCAGACACAGAATGCCACTGCCCTGTGAAGTGTGTGGACCTAAATCACGCAGCGCTAAGCTGAAGATCGTTGGGAACATAATCGAGTTAAATAACCCCACCCCAAGGATTGCCCACATAGCAATGCTGCCACTGGTTGTCATCGCCACAACCACAAGTAGCGCCGCCATAAAGGCATTAAACGCAAGCACTGAGCCAGCCGGCACTTTTTGCATTACCACAGAGCCAATAAAACGTCCCACCATAGCGCCGCCCCAGTAATAGGCGATGTAATGGGCGGCTTCGGCTTCTGGCATACCCGCTATATGGCTTTCACCTAAGAAGCTGACCAAGAAGCTACCGATAGACACTTCGGCACCGACATACACGAAAATACCCACAGCGCCGAGCACTAAGTGCTTGCTTTGTAAGGCACTGGTTTTACCTAGATGGGTTTGGACTTCACCTTGAACACTTTCATCATGCTCACGGATCACAGGTAAATCTAACTTCGCAAAAATCAGCGCTAAAATAGCCAAGGCACCAGAAAGCAACAGGTATGGCAGTTTTACCACTTCGGCTTCGGCGCTCGCGTGGGCTAAATCGCTTGATACAGAACTGGCGACAGAAAGAATTAACATGGCGCCAAAGAATGGTGCGACTGTTGTACCTAACGCATTGAAAGCTTGCGTTAAATTTAAACGGCTCGAGGCGGTTTCGCTACTGCCTAAGGCGTTAACATAGGGGTTAGCTGCCACCTGTAGGATAGTGATGCCCGATGCTAAAACGAATAACGCGCCAAGAAACAGATTATAGGTCGCTAGCGTGGCCGCAGGATAAAACAGCGCACAGCCAATACTCGCAATCACAAGACCAGTAACAATCCCCTTTTGATAACCCAGCTTTTTCACTAAGTTACCGGCAGGGATCGACACTAAGAAGTAAGCACCGAAGAAACAAAACTGGATCAACATGGCTTGAGTGTAATTCAGTGAAAACACCGCTTTAAGATGCGGGATCAGAATATCGTTCAAGCAAGTGATAAAACCCCACATAAAAAACAGTGAAGTCAATGAGATCAAGGCAAAACGATAACTGCCCGACCCATTTTCGCCAGTGCTGCTCGTGTAGCTACCGGTATTAATTGATGACGCCATAGTTATTCTCTCTGTATGTTTTTATTATCAGGAACTCAGTAAGGTTACATTCCCCAGTGTGCCCGTGGGCGGCTTTACGTCGAATAGTGGGCTTGGGTATATAACACCTCAGCCGAATAAAAATGAATCATTTTCAGTTTAAAACTGCATAAAAGCTGGCAAATGCCGAAAACTTCAGCTGATTGTTTTCTATTTGTGCGGTTTTCAGGCCGTGTCCCGTTAATATTTCACCCAATTCCAACTGTGATAAATCCAACTCAACATTGGTATCGCCTAAGTTGAATCCGACGAATATTTTGAGCTCTCCTAAGGTGCGGATAAAGGCCAAGATGGGCTCGTTGGTATCCACAAATTGGATATCGCCTTCAACCAGCACTGGGTGTAATTTACGCCAAGCAAGAAAACGTCGATAACCGTTAAGCATGGAATCTGCATCTGATTCTTGTACATCCACCGCTAACACTTGATGCGCAGGGGCGATCGGCAACCAGGGTGAAACCTCACTAAAACCGCTAAAATCGGCGCCTTGTTGCCATGGCATTGGCGTACGGCAACCATCACGGCCTTTAAACATAGGCCAGAAGGTTTTGCCAAAGGGATCTTGCAACTCATGGTATTCAATCGGCGCTTCGGTTAAACCGAGTTCTTCACCTTGATAACTACACACACTACCGCGCAGTGAACTTAGCATGGCATTGAGCATTTTGACCATGTCTGAATTCTGTTTGCCCTGCCCCCAACGGCTCGCCACGCGCTGCACATCATGATTACCGATAGCCCAACAAGGCCAGCCATCACCTATGCTCGCTTCTAATGCCTCTACGGTTTGACGAATATAAGCGGCGCTGTAATCGTCTGTCAGTAGCTCAAAACTGTAGGCCATGTGCAGGCGATCTTCACCCTTAGTGTAAGCCGCCATCACAGCTAAAGAGTCTTCGGCCGACACTTCACCTAAAGTCACCGCACCAGGATAACGATTGATAAGCTTTCGTAAATCTTCAATAAACGCGATAGTTTGCGGACGGTCATTATTGTAGTAATGATATTGATAGGCGTAAGGGTTATCTTCACTGAAACCTCGGCCCTGACGTTTATCCTTAGGTTTTGCCGGATTGTCCCTGAGCTGTTCATCGTGATAACAGAAGGTAATCGCATCTAAGCGGAATCCATCAACGCCCTTTTTAAGCCAGAACTCGACATTATCCAGCACAGCTTGACGCACGTCAGGATTATGGAAGTTGATATCGGGCTGGCTACGCAGGAAGTTATGTAAATAGTATTGTTGTCTACGCGGTTCCCATTCCCAAGCACAACCGCCAAAAATCGCGAGCCAGTTGTTAGGCGCTGTGCCGTCTTCCTTAGGATCGGCCCACACGTACCAATCCGCTTTGGGATTCGTACGGCTCTCGCGGCTTTCAACAAACCACGCATGCTGATCAGAGGTATGACTTAATACTTGATCGATAATGACCTTAATGCCTAAGCCGTGGGCTTTTTCAATCAATTCATCGAAATCATGCATAGTGCCAAAAAGAGGGTCAACTTCGCGGTAATCACTGATGTCGTAGCCAAAATCTGCCATAGGCGATTTAAAGAAAGGTGAAATCCAGATGGCATCGACATTGAGGCTCGCAATGTAGTTAAGCTTAGTGATAATGCCACGTAAATCACCAACGCCATCACCATTCGTATCTAAAAGGCTACGCGGATAAATTTGGTAAATCACCGCACCACGCCACCAAGTTAACTCACTCATTGTTGCCCCTTTATCGTTATTCTACAGCGATCATTCCCTAACACACTCACGCAAACAGTTATCGTTTTGTTACTGCAGAGTAAAGGTATCGCGGCTTATTTTGTGTCACCGAGCATACGTGAAGAGGGAAATAAGGTTCAATACACCTGCATACGTATGCAGAAGACCTCTCCATAAATCACATTGAGATGTAACTCACTTTACCATTTACTAACAAACACTTAATTGCAAAACAAAATCATTTTACTCCATGAGATTTCCCTTAGTTAACGGCTATTCTTAACTCAACGAGGCATTGAATACGTATGCACTCTGTTGTTCCGCCAAGAAGCTCGGGAGTAGTATCTTCACCGTTGCATAACAATTTGGTCATAAACGCAGCACTTATGCAGTCAATTAAGCGCCCAGATACCAAAAATAAGGCCGCAAACATAACGCGGTGATAACGATAAAACGCTCTACAAAGCGATAAAGCGACTCCAAGGGGAAGAGAGATATGATGCGATTTAAACCCAGTTTGCTAACCTTAGCGCTCATTGCCGCAGGTGCGAGTATGCACTCCTATGCGGCAGATGAAGCGGCGACAGATAAGACAGCTAAAGATGAAAATATTGAAGTGATTCAAGTCACTGGTATTCGTCGTAGCTTGCAAGAATCCCAATCACTTAAGATGTCATCTTCTTCTATCGTTGAAGCCATTTCAGCGGAAGACATAGGTAAATTACCTGATGTCAGTATTGCAGAATCTCTAGCACGATTACCTGGCGTATCGGCACAACGACTCGATGGTCGCGCCAACGTAATTTCTATCCGCGGTATGGGCCCTGACTTCACTACCGCCACATTAAATGGTCGCGAACAAGCCTCTGTAAACGATAACCGCAGTGTGGAATTCGACCAATATCCATCTGAGTTATTAAATCGCGTTGTGGTTTACAAGACACCCGATGCCTCTGTGATGGCGCAAGCCATCGGCGGTACGGTTGATATGCAAACAATCAGTCCTTTAGCCCACGGTGAACAAACGATTGCCGTTTCGCTACGCGGCGAAATGAACGATTTAGGTTCATTAAACAGCGGCTCAAGTGACACAGGCTACCGCGGCAGTATCTCTTATATTGACCAATTCGCCGATGACACTATTGGTGTCGCCATTGGTTATGCTCGCATGATGTCACCTAACCAAGAAGAACGTTGGCAAGCTTGGGGTTACCCAACCAATGACAATGGTGATAGCGTTTTAGGTGGTGCAAAACCTTTCGTTCGTTCAAGTGAATTAGAACGTGATGGCGTACTCGCCGTATTTGAATATGCGCCAAATACCACTTACCACTCGACCTTAGATATTTACTACTCAAAATTTACCGATGATCAACGCCTACGAGGCATTGAAATACCTGGTGCTTGGGGCACAAACGGTGGCGTAATTCCGACGACAACTGATAATGGTTTAGTCACAGAAGGTGTCATCAAAGGCGCTGAAGTCGTTATCCGTAACGACGTGAACAAACGTGATGCGGATTCTCTGTCTATTGGCTGGAATAACAAATTCAACATCAATGATAACTGGAATGTTGAAGCCGATATCTCCATGTCTAGAGCTAACCGTACTGACATAGGTATGGAAAGTTACTCAGGAACTGGCCGCGGTACAGGTGTGGGTGCGGTTGACGATTTAGGCTTTGCTTACAACGGTAAAGGCGGTTATGTATTTGACCATAACCTCGATTATTCTGATAAAAACCTGATCAAACTTGGCGATCCACTCGGTTGGGGTAGCCCGCTAGGCGCTAACACTCAAGACGGCTTTATCAACAAACCTGAAATTGAGGATGAGCTAAAATCCTTCCGTTTAAGCGCTGAATATGTGCTCGATGGCGGTGCCGTTCGTAGCGTTGAGTTTGGTGTGAATCGTACTAATCGCGATAAAACCAAATTAGATAAAGGTTATTACCTGACACTCAAAGGTTATGACGGTTCTGCCAATTACACTATGGCAGTACCAGATCAATACTTACTTGCACCAACGTCACTCGACTTCTTTGGCATGGGCAATGTATTAAGTTACGACTCGTTGGCTTTCTACAATGACGGTAACTATACAGAAACTGACGTCGCTGATGTGGATCTTTCTCGCGCCACTAACTCTTGGGCTGTACAGGAAAAAGTGACAACGGGCTATGTGATGGCCAACCTTGAATCCGAAGTATTTGGTATTCCTTTGACTGGTAACGCAGGCTTACAAGCGGTTCATACCGATCAGTCCTCTGACGGTACAGTGGCAACGGTTGAAAATGGCTTAGTGGTGTTAACACCGCGCACTGCGGGTGATTCCTATGTTGAATGGCTGCCAAGCGTTAACTTAAGTTTCGAAGTCGCCGATAGCCAAGTGGTTCGTTTAGCCGCAGCGCGCACGTTAACCCGTTCACGTATGGACAAAATGAATGCCAACCTAAACTACACTTATTCAGCTAACCCAAGCGGTGGCATGGTTAATTGGAGTGGTAACGCAGGTAATCCTGAGTTACGCCCATGGTTGGCCCGTCAATATGACTTAAGCTATGAAAACTATTTCAGCGACCAAGGTTATTTCTCGGTAGCGGTATTCTACAAAGATCTTGAAAACTTCGTTTACGATCAACATACAGACTTTGATTTCAGCACCCTATTCCCACAAGGGCCTACTGATAACCCGATTGGCGATGTCACCCAACCTCAAAACGGTGAAGGTGGTTATGTTCAAGGTGTTGAAGCCTCTGTATCTGTCGACTTTGGTATGTTTGCCGATGTGTTAAGTGGCTTTGGTACTGTTATTAGCGGCTCGTACAACGACAGTGAAGTGAAGGAAACCCCGACCAGCAATCCAACAACCTTGCCAGGTCTGTCAGAAAAAACCTTAAACGCGACGATCTACTATGAAAACTCAGGCTTTGAAGCACGCATTAGCTCACGCTACCGCAGCGACTTCCTAGGTGAAGTCACAAAGATCAGCCTGCAACGCGAAAACGTGAACATCAAAGCGGAAACTGTGGTTGATGCACAAATCGGTTATGACTTTAGCGAAAGCGGTATCGAGTCCCTGTATGGTTTATCAGTTCAGTTCCAAGTGAACAACTTAACCAACGAGCCTTTCACCTCTTACACTAGCGATGATCAACGTTTAGTCCGTGATTACCAAAACTATGGCCGTAACTTTATGTTAGGCGCGAACTATAAGTTCTAATCCTGCACGGCTTAAAGCCTCTGTAACCTGTTACAGAGGCTTTTTTACTTTATCATTTCAAGCCACTAGGCTAGTCATTCATCTGCGTTAATTGATCACCACTAATCATAAAATGAAAGGCTTATATCATGAATAAAATCAAAGATATCGTCATTGTCGGTGGCGGTTCTTCAGGTTGGATGACGGCGGCCATGTTGGCAAGATTGTTTAAATCAACACTGAATATCACCCTGATTGAATCTGAAGATATAGGCACAGTGGGCGTAGGTGAAGCCACCATTCCACCACTGCAAATATTTAATAACGTGCTAGGGATTTCCGAAGCCGATTTTATCAATGCCACCCAAGCAACGTTTAAATTGGGTATTCAATTCGAAAATTGGGGCAAACCGGATGAAGCCTATATGCATGCTTTTGGCAATACAGGTAAAGATATAGGTTTTACTCAATTTCATCATTACTGGCTCAGCACCTCCCCAAAAGAGGTCAATTCGTTTTGGGATTACTCGGTTAATTACCAAGCGGCAAAACACAATAAGTTTCAAGTACTCCAGCAGATCCCAAACTCTCCCCTTGCCGGCTTAACTCATGCTTATCATTTCGATGCAGCGCTTTATGCCCAATTTTTACGACGTTTCAGTGAGCAACTGGGAGTAAAGCGTATCGAAGGCCAGATTACGGCGGTTGAACTCACGCCAAACGGCGATATTGAAAGTGTAACCTTAGGATCAGGACAAACCGTAAAAGCTGATTTCTTTATCGATTGCTCGGGCTTTGCCGCGCTACTGATAGAAAAAGCGCTCAAGGTTGGCTTCGATAGCTACCAACATTGGCTACCCTGTGACAGCGCCTATGCCGTACCCTGCGAAAAAACGCCAGCAATAGTGCCTTATACACGTTCTATCGCCCATGATACTGGTTGGCAATGGCGGATCCCGCTGCAGCACCGCACAGGCAATGGGTTAGTCTATTGCAGTCGCTATATCAGTGATAACGCCGCCAAACAGCTTTTACTCAGTAATTTAGATGGTAAGCCGTTGGCTGAACCTAAGAAAATAAATTTTACGACCGGACGACGAATCAAACAGTGGCATAAAAACTGTGTTGCCATCGGCCTTTCGAGTGGGTTCTTAGAGCCTTTAGAATCCACCAGCTTGCATTTAGTCCAATCAGCGATTATTCGCTTAAGTAAACTCTTTCCACATCAAGGAATTGCACAAGCGAATGTCGATGAGTTTAATCGCCAGTCCCAACTTGAATTTGAACAAATCCGCGATTTTATTATCTTGCACTATCATTTAAACCAAAGGGAAGATGCTCAGGAAAATGGGTTTTGGCATCAATGCCGAACCATGGTTCTGCCAGAGAGTTTGCAGCAAAAAATCGCCCTATTTCGTGCCACAGGCACAGTGTTTAGACATCAAGATGAACTCTTTACCGAAGCCGCATGGATTCAAGTCATGTTGGGGCAAGGCATTAGGCCTCGGGATTTCAATCCATTAGCGGCAACCATTCAACCGCAAGCACTGAGTGAATTTCTGCTCAACATGCGCACCATTATTGATAATACCGTCACTAAGCTACCAACCCATGACCAGTATTTAGCGCACTTATCGACACATAAAGCATAAATGCGGCTTAAGAGTTACGACTGACGTTAAGAGTTTACTAACTCATCGATTTATAAATTGAATTTGCAGTTTAAATTTGAATCAACAAGGAAAGAATATGATATTAAACCTGCGGACTCTCACCACTTCCTTAGTGATTATGCTTAGCCTAGGCGCCTCTGCCAACACAGCGCAGGCAAGTTCAGGCAGTCTCTCTTTACCACTTCAAGGCACATCAAGCCAGCCTCAAGACCTGAAACTTGAACCCGCTTTTTGGTGGGCGGGGATGCAAAATCCTGAGTTACAGTTGATGCTGTATAGCCGCGATTTTCCTAGCTTACCGCAGCAGCTTAAGCTTGATATCCAAGGACAAGGCATCACGCTAAAAAGCCTTGAACACATTGATAACCCTCATTATCTGTTTATCAATTTAGATCTTAGCCAAGCTGCGCCGCAAACCTTTGAGCTGGTGATTTCCAGCACTGACTCGGCTTCAAAAACCAACACGCCTCTTTATCGCCTGCCCTATACGTTGCAAGCGCGTGCTGAGGGTAGTCGTGAGCGCCAAGGGTTTAGCAATAAGGATGTGATTTACCTTATCACCCCGGATAGATTCGCCAATGGCGACACCAGTAATGACAATCAGGCCGATATGCTAGAGCAAGTTGCGGCTAACTCTCCTAGCCATCCCAGCAACCCCTATTATCCCGATGCTCGCCATGGCGGTGATATCGCAGGGATCAGCCAGCACTTAGCGTATCTGGCAAAGCTCGGGGTGACTCAGTTATGGATCAATCCACTGCTTGAGAATAATCAAGCCCAATATTCATACCACGGTTACTCAATTACCAATTTATACCGCGTCGATCCCCGCTTTGGCAGCAATGAGGATTATAAAGCCTTAGTCGCTAAGGCAAACAAGCTTGGCCTTGGGGTGATTAAAGATGTTGTCGTGAATCATATCGGCTCTAATCATTGGTGGCTCAACGATTTACCTAGCCAAGACTGGCTCAATGACGCCACAAAAACGCCGCTAAAAAATCACAAATCCAAGCCTGACTTAACTCAGTCTGCCGATACCAAATCCAGCGTTACCAGCCCCCGTTTTACCAGTCATAGGCGCACTACAGTGCAAGATCCCTACGCGGCAGCGCAAGATCATATTGATTTTGTCGACGGCTGGTTTACCGACACTATGCCGGATCTGAATCAAAGCAATCCCAAACTGGCAACCTATCTTATCCAAAACAGTATTTGGTGGGTCGAGTACGCAGGACTTTCAGGGATCCGCGAAGACACTTATTCCTACGCCGACAAAGGGTTTCTCGCTAAATGGTCTAAGGCCGTAATGACTGAGTACCCGAATTTTAATATTGTGGGCGAAGAATGGACCGCAAACCCCATCACAGTTGCCTATTGGCAAAAGGGCAAAATCAATGCCGATGGCTATACCTCAGATCTACCCAGTTTGATGGACTTCCCGCTATATGAAAAATTAATTGCCAGCCTCAATGAGCCAGAAAGCTGGGACACAGGTTTTATCAAGCTTTACGAGATGTTAGCCAACGATGTTGTGTATGCCGATCCCAGTAAACTAGTGCTATTTGAAGGCAATCACGACACCAATCGTATCTTCAGTTTAGTGAAAGAAAATATAGACTTATATAAGATGGCACTCACCTATGTGCTGACCGCCAAACGCATTCCGCAGCTGTTTTACGGTACAGAAGTGTTAATGACCAGCCCGACCGAAGGCCGTCACGATGGTGTTGTGCGCAGTGATTTCCCCGGTGGGTTTGCCAACAGTGCCACTAACGCCTTTACCGGCCAAGGGCTGAGTGAACCCCAGCGACAAGCACAGCAATTTGTCAGAACCCTACTGAATTACCGTAAACAATCCCCTGCGCTACAATCGGGCGACTTACTGCACTTTGTGCCGCAGGATGGCATCTATGTGCAATTTCGCTGCGTATTAAATGCGCCATTATCAGCTGAACAAAAAGCCGAAGCGCTCAAGTCACTAATACAAAACAATTCTCTAACCCAACACAATGCCTGCACTCAGCCCTCGGCCGACAAAGTCATGGTGATTTACAATAAGAATGACAAGGCAGTCACGCTAGATATAAACCGCTTTGCCAGTGTACTTGGCGATAGCGGCGCCGCTACTGACATCATCAGTGGCAACACAGTTTCACTCAATCAAGCGATAACATTGCCCCATGCAGGTGTCACTATCCTTGAGCTTAAGCCTAATTCTAAGTCTAAGTCGCCGCTGAATGCTGGCTTGCCGAGCCGCCAAGATTCAATGCGATCAAGGAGCAAAGCTAACGCTTTAACGCGCGCTCATACTAACAACAGTGCTATCAACCTAGCCAAAAACTCAACTCAAAAAGGAACTCAGTCTTGAGCTTTTTATCACCTATCGATTCCAGAGTGACTCAGAGCCAACAAGCGGCTAAATTTCCCATAATGGCTTTACTGACCAAAGCGGCGAAAGCCCCGCAGCGCCGACAGTCGCGGCAATCATCACTCAGTTTATGTCTACAGTCTTTGTTTAATACCTCTTTATCTAGTGCAGCTTTATTAACAGCCTCGCTTTTTTGCTTATCGGCCAATGCAAATGCATCGGCGCAAACGCTTGATAATGAGTTACAGCCAAAGTCAGAGAGTGAGGTTATGACGCTAAAACCTGTGGTATATCAGATTTTTACTCGCCTCTATGGCAATAAAAACCCAACGAATAAACCTTGGGGCACAATTGCCGACAACGGTGTCGGCAAATTTAATGATATCGACGATGTCGCACTCAATAGCATCAAGGACCTAGGCGTCACCCATGTGTGGTACACGGGCGTTCCGCACCATGCCTTGATTGGTGATTACAGTGAGATTGGCGTAAGTACTGATGATCCCGATGTGGTCAAAGGCCGCGCAGGATCACCCTACGCAGTCAAAGATTACTACAACGTCAATCCCGATCTGGCGGTCAATCCTGCCAAGCGTTTAGCCGAGTTCGAGGCGCTCATTGCCCGTACCCATCAACACGGCTTAAAGGTGATTATCGATATAGTGCCAAACCATGTGGCGCGCCATTATCAATCCGTCAGTAAACCCCAAGGCGTGCGCGATTTTGGCGAAGATGATGATACCAGTCTAGAGTACGCCAAAAACAACAACTTCTATTACGTCGTTGATAACAGTGTGAAGGGAGCGAAAGGACAAGCCCATGCCTTTGAGGTGCCAAGCTTACCCGCAGGGATTAAACCGCTGGGTGGAGAAGCTCATCCCTTAAGTGACGGCAAATTCGATGAATTTCCCGCAAAGTGGACTGGCAACGGCTCACGCTTAGCCAAACCCGATGCCAATGATTGGTACGAGACAGTTAAAATCAATTACGGCGTACGCCCAGATGGCACCTATGACTTCCCTCGCCTGCCAGCCAAATTCGCCACTTTTACTGAAGCGCAGCATTACGCTTTCTGGCAACAACACTTAGCCGAAATCCCAAGCTCTTGGATTAAATTCAATCAGATTGCCCAATATTGGCTAGCGAAAGGTGTCGATGGGTTTCGATACGATATGGCCGAAATGGTGCCAGTGGAGTTTTGGAGTTACCTCAACAGCCAGATAAAACACACTAATCCCGATGCCTTTATCTTGGCCGAGGTCTATAACCCTAAGTTGTACCGAGATTATATCCAGCTTGGAAAAATGGATTATCTGTACGATAAGGTCGATCTTTACGACACCCTAAAAGCCGTGATGGCGGGTAAAACCAGCACAGCTAATATCGCGGCGGATCAGGAAAAAGTGCAGGATATTGAATCACACATGCTGCACTTTTTAGAGAACCACGACGAGCAACGTATTGGTAATGCTGAATTTTTAGCATCGCTACAAACAAATAGACCAACGAATAGCTCCCTAGAGACCCAAGCCGTAAATCCACACTACGTCCTACCCGCTATGGTGGTGTCGGCAACGATAAGTACTTCACCGACGTTAGTGTATTTTGGCCAAGAAGTGGGAGAAGCCGCCATCGATAATCCAGGCTTTGGTCATGCATCACGCACCAGTATTTTTGACTATGTTGGCGTCCCTGCCCATCAGCGCTGGATGAACAATGGCAAGTTTGATGGAGGACAATCAACGGCGCAGGAAACATCGCTGCGGGCTTACTATCAAAAGCTATTGAATTTAAGCACAGGCCAAACGGCGCCAGCGCTGTTAGGCCAATACTATTCACTCGATGCCGCGAATCGCAGCAAGAAGAATGCGACTCAAAGTCATATCACTGAAAGTAATAGCGCTCAAAATATGAGTAATCAAAATAGTTCTGCAAACGAAACAGGCTATGACGACAGCACCTTCGCCTTTGCCCGCTTCGAGACGATATCTGGGACCTCAAAGCAGACTCAAAAGCTGATTATTGTCAGTAACTTCAGTCAGACCGAATCAAAAGCCTTACAGCTCAAGCTCCCCAAAGAGCTTATCCGTCAGTTGCAATTAAAGGACGCTGTATATCCGCTTAAGGATTTACTCGAAGATCATCAAACAAGCCAGCTGCAGCTTGAACAAGGCGAAGGCAAGATAGCGCTCAGCCTAGCCCCGCTGTCGTCGGCTATTCTTTCGCTCGCCGTTGTAGCAGATGAGCCGAAAAGTGAGTCTGCAAATAAGTAGCTGAATGAGCAAGCGGCTGAATAAGCAGACTTATGAATAATAAAGGTCGAATGCGTTCGATAAATAATGTGGCCTGCTTCAGCGAGATAACACGTTGCCAAATAAGACCCGCCATCTTAGGATGATGGGTCTTAATCTAATAAGAACATATACCAATCGTATAAAATATCTGTTCATTCAGCGGGAGTTCAACGCGCTTTAGACAAGGCGAAGGCTTGAAGGCATAGTGGTGATCTGTCGAAAGCCTTAAACGCAGTATAAAGCGCGTTGCTACGCCGTTAACATCAGCCGCCCTTCGGGAGCCTCACAGGCATCCCACTCCCGTGTTGCATTGACTTAAAAGGGAATGACCATTTCTGCGTCAATGCGCCTTGGATTGAAATGCCTGTGAGGCTCTGAACTGATTAGATATTTAATGTGATTGGTATTAACTCTGCACAAAAAATAAATACTTAGATGCACTGCTAAGACAATATCTTAAACGCGATATTAGGAAACCTATGTTACTCGGCATACACCACGCGGCGATTATTTGCAGCGACTATGAAAAATCCAAACACTTCTACGTGACGATTTTAGGGCTCAAGCCGCTGGCGGAACATTATCGAGCGCAGCGCAGCTCCTTTAAACTCGATCTACAGCTGCCGGATTTAAGTCAAATCGAGCTGTTCTCTTTTACCAAGCCGCCACAAAGACCGAGCTATCCCGAAGCTTGCGGGCTTAGGCATTTAGCCTTTCGGGTACAATCCATTGATGCAACCGTTGCACACTTGCAGTCACATAATATTGAAGTCGAAGCCATTCGTATTGATGAGTACACAGGTAAACAATTCACCTTTTTCAGCGATCCTGACGGCTTACCCCTAGAGCTTTACCAAGTGTAAAATCCCAATTGGAACTCAAACGAGCTGCAAATATAAAAGCGTGTTTAACGCCGCTATGAGGTCAAAATCCAAAGTCACTGTATCAATTGTAAATCTCAATTTGCAGTTCAAATACCAATACAAGTAGCAGTACAAGTTACAGTGTGAAGTCGCAATATGAAGAAAGCTTAATCGCCGAAAGTCTGCTTTAAGATTACACTCACTGTGCTTAAGAACTCATTATGAGCAGTGACTAAGCGCTAATGCGATGGGCTAATGTGATGAGCTAATGTGATGAGCTATTACGACAAACTTAAGTAGATGCAGAAGATAAGAAGGAGCAAGGCGTGCTAGATAATCCCGCGGTACTGATTTGGAGCATGCTATTTGGTGTCTTCGGCATTGGTTTCTTCACCTATGGCAAACGCCAAGGTGCACCCATCCCCCTTGTCGTTGGGATAACCCTGATGATCTACCCTTATTTCGTCAGCAACCTAATCTTACTCGTCTGCATCGGCATCGCCCTCATCGCGCTACCGTATTTTGTGAAGTTGTAACCGTAAGAGTCAGTGCTAAAGTCATAAAATCCGCCGAGTTTTTCCAACTTCAGCATAGGAATGCCATTGCTTATCCACTTTCCTATAAATTAAATTTCGATTCATTTCATCAAGTGAATGGCAGCCCGAAGCGGCCAATAATGCCAAGAAATCGTCCAACATATGTTGGTGATAATTGCGGACTCTTTTCCATTTTTCTGCAACCACTAAGCCTCGCACTAATGTGGGATTATTTGTGGCGACGCCTGTCGGGCATTCATTGGTGTTGCATTTCAGGGACTGAACACAACCCAAAGCCAGCATCATACCCCGAGCGGAATTACACACATCAGCACCAATACAAAGGGCTTTAAACAGATCAAAAGCGGTAAATATCTTAGTCGCCGTAATCACTTTTATGTCTTTTTTAAGCTTGTAGGTATTGAGCGTATCCACGGCGAAAATCAGTGCATCTTCCCAAGGCATACCGACATAGTTTGAGAAATCGATGGGAGCAGCGCCCGTTCCCCCTTCCGCACCATCCACAGTGATGAAATCGGGTTTGATACCTGTTTCGAGCATTTTTTCACATATTTCAATAAACTCTTGCTTACTGCCTATGGCAAGTTTGAAGCCGACAGGTTTTCCGTTGGATAACACTCTCAATTGCTCAACAAACTGCAATAACCCTTCTGCATCGCTAAAAGCGGAATGGCCGGGAGGTGAAAGCACATCGGTATGGGGTTGAACACCTCTTATTTCAGCAATTTCCTGATTATTTTTGGCTGCGGGAAGTTTTTTACAAGCCACCCATGATATAAAAATAACCAAGAATATCGAAGCTACGTTTACCAAACGGTTTGTGGCTGAGATTGAAAAGTCAGGTTTTCGGGGATTATCCCTGGTTATTTGTTGATTTTCAGATCGTTAGCAGGAATTAGGTCGATTTGGTTCGAGTCAAACTCTCCACTGCTATGGATGAGTGAAGTTTGGCGCTGAACTATCTCTGAATGTGGACTATCTCTAAATAGCTCAGCTTGCCATTAAATTCAGACAGCAGTGGCGATAGTGCCTTCGTTGAGTGAGCTTAAGCCAATGCTCAGGCGGAATATTAAGGCGACTCAGTAAGCTAGCACTGCTCGAACTGATACTCCCGCGTTTATCATCGCGAATAACTCTGCCAGTATCATCGACCAGTTGCAGATAATCTTGTACATCAAAGGACAGCCCTTTAGGCATATTGTCTCGCTCATTACCGATAAAAGGCAGTAAGGTTTCGGGTTGTTTGCCTGCCAATACCGCGCGAATACGCCGTTGAATACTGGTGAAGTTCGAAGTTTCTGGTGATGTGGCTAGTTGAGTACGAATAGGGTTGAGGTCGACATAGGTCATACATGCAAGTACTGCCGCCTCATCGAGTAGGGCTTGGGATTTAAAACGCCCCTCCCAGAAGCGTCCAGTGCAGTTATCCTCTTGATTTGCTTTACGGGCGATAGGTTCATTTAAGGCGCGCATAAACCAAGAAATATCACTTAAGCGACTGCGGTATAGAGCGATATGGTGTTTAAGGTTAACCACGTCATGGGCTTCAACAACTTGCCCTTTGACAAATTGTTGTGTTAATTCAGTGCCTTTAAATACTTGATGCCAATGCTCAAGCACTTCCCTATCACTCCATTGATTAGCTTGGTAAATGTCCACGCAGAGTACCAAGTGCAGATGATTGCTCATCACCGCATAAGCAGCGACATCAATAGCAAAAACCTGAGCCAGCTTAAGCAGTTGTTGCTCTACCCACTCGCGTCTATGGTCGTAGTTTTTACCAGAGAAATGGTCTTCACCACACAAATAGGCACGCCTAACGACTCGACTACAACAGTGATAAAAAGGCGTATCTTCCAAACTGATTTGAGTTCTCCTTGGCTGTGGCATCATCACACTCCTTGTGCTGGATTAAAGATACTAAGCCTAGTTGAGAAAAGGGTGACTCACCAAGGAGTCATCACTAAATTACAATGGGTGGCTTATGAAAAACTCCTAAGCCTAGTTGCGAAATTGGTGACTCACAAAGGAGTCATCGCTAAATTACAATGGGTGGCTTATGAAAAAATGCTTAAGAAAAAACTATCTATCACTGGCCATGACTTTACTGGCCAAGCCAATAAGCAACACCCCTGATATTCCCTCTAAGGCTCTGGAATAACGCAGGGAATTGGGGCGACTAAATACCCAGCTTCCTGCCGACGCATAAAGGACGTTACACAGGGTCGCTAACAAACTGAAAATAAGACCAAGGGTTAACAGCTGAATTGACGTTGAACCTGCTAACGGGTCAATAAACTGCGGCAAAAAAGAGAGGAAAAATAAAGCGACTTTAGGATTAAGTACACTAACGACAATGCCTTGGAAAAATACGTTGCCGTTTGGTTTGCTAGTGTCATCAACCACAATTTTATTGTTGCCACGCCACATTGATATTAACGCTTGAATGCCTAAATACACTAGATACGCGGCGCCCAACCACTTCACAATACTAAAAGCCAACGCTGAGCTGAGAATGATGGCAGATAATCCCAAGCTAGCAGCAAGCGTGTGAACAAAATAACCCACACCTAAACCCATCGCAGCTTTAAGCCCACTGATCATTTTCCCTTTCATTGTGTTAGATACAATGTAGATAACATCGGGTCCAGGGATAAGATTGATAGCAAGGCAAGCAACTGCAAACAGTAATAGTGAATTTAAATCCATTTAATTTTTCTCCTTGTTAAACGCCTAATGTATCACGCCCGCGTAAGTGGTGTCCGACGCAATACCGCAGCCTTTGCAAACCACTTTAAAAATAAAATCAAAACGTTAACTACAAGTAAGTTGATAACCAGAGCCTGTGCTCAACTTTATATACTTTTTGCCCACGTCTTGATTCAAAGCAAACCTCAATTTGCTCATCCTTAACGATCTTAATTGGCGCTTAATTTTTTATTCACGGCAAATCGTTAAACGGCGCAGCGCAAATATTCCCAGTATAGAAAGGATTAATAGGGATAAACTGCCACCGCCGCTGTAACCTTGTTTATGTTCAATAGTGGCAACCTGCTCTTCTTTAACTCGAGTTTTAAAGCGGGCGAGCTCATCGTCTAAATTGACTATCATATCGTTCACCGCAAGATCAAAACCCTCATAGGATTTCTCCCTTAAAGTTGTTGTCACGCCAACAGCGGTTGAACTTTCAGTTAACTGATTTATGCCCGGCGCCCTAAATAACATCTTTTGGCTGCGCATATCGAACACTGCGGTATCGACAAAGGTTTGAATGGCATTCTCATTACCGGGGATTAAATACATGCCGACGATAGTCCAATAAAGGATGGCGGATTTGTTCTCGTGGCTTTGCATCAGTTGATCGTAAGATACCAGCGCCATCACATCGACGTCATGCAGGCGGGCAACTTGCTGCAAGGTATTAAAACCTTTACCATTTTTAAGATAGGTGCTCGGAATGATTTCAATACGATCGATATAATCGTATTTAATAAAGGATTGTTTCACCTTGTTGAGCAAAGCGACTTGGGCGCGACTGTCTATGGCATCAGCTTGCCAATGGGATGAAGGTAAAAAAGCAATGCCGACGGTAATTGGCAAACGCAGTACAGGTAAGGATGGCTGCTGGGCTTGGCGGCTCTTCTCATCTGGATATAAGTATTCGACTAAGCTACTCGATACCGCCTTTTTATCTGTGGTATTACCGTTAAAAAACGCGCTGCAGCCACTGAGTGAAAGCATTGCGAGTGAGATTATGCCGCTGGTTATGATCTTAAGTTTCATCTGTTTCCCTACCGTATCCATACACTGCCGCTAATGATGCTACTGAATTTATTGCTAGCGGATATTGCTGGCTACCTTATCCACTCATTACAGTTAAAACAAGTTGTTATGTTCACATATCAACTCAAAGATATTCAAACTCAGGTTTTACATACTAATTTTAGATACAAAAAAGCCGCATCGTAAAATGCGGCTAGTCAGGAGGTGCAACACGCAAATCAGCGCGCTCATACACTTTTTTGTGCACGCTTTTATGCAATAGGCTTAAGCGTATTTACGCACTTTTTTAAGCGCAATTTGTTGTTTTAACATGGATAAATGTTCGATAAACACTTTGCCATGTAAATGGTCGATTTCATGCTGTAATACTATGGCTAAAAACTCATCGGTTTCGATTTCGATAGCCTTGCCCGTTCTGTCTAAGGCGGTCACTTTGACCTTCTCAAAACGTGACACTTTAGCGCGATAACCGGGGATCGACAGACACCCTTCTTCACCCACAAACTCGCCAGACTTTTCGACGATTTCAGGATTGATCAGCACTTGAGGTTGGTCGCGACCGTCAGATAAATCGATCACGATAATCGCATCCGTACTGCCGACTTGCGTTGCCGCTAAACCGATACCATCATCCGTGTGATACATGGTTTCGATTAAATCATCGATAAATCCCTGAACAGCTTCAATATCTTTTACAGGTTGCGCTTTACGTTTAAGGCGCTCATCGGGAATTGTTAGAATATCGAGTACAGCCATGCCAGTTATCTTCTCTCATCGAGTCAAAAAAATTGGCGCTATTATGGACTATTTGACCATTTACACAATATTAAAGCTAAAAACAGTTTAAATATTTTGTTAGCAATCGAGATAGTCGATAAAAAATATCGAGTAATGCATAATCCATTGAGTGCTTAATGCCCTCACTTCTTCCGCTAAACCAGACTTTGCCGTTACACTAACCCAACCTCGTCGCGTAAGATTTTTACAGTGTACCTTTTAAGCGTGATTCTCTGAGCATAAACACACATTTAGCTGAGGGCCAACTATTCGATGGCATCGTTTCCAAAAGACAAATCGCCGCTGTATCGCTATCTTGAAAAAGATAAACAAGATGAACAGGATTTAGCGAGTCACCAGCCGCAAGCGGTGGACTTGTCTCCCATGGCAAAAATCTGGCATATCGTTGCGATGATCCCGCAGGGGAAAATCAGCAGTTATGGCAAAATTGCCGATTATGCGGGATTACCGGGGCGAGCACGTTATGTGTCCAAGGCACTCAAATCTGCGCCCGAGCATTTGTCTCTGCCTTGGCACAGAGTACTCAATAGTCAGGGTAAAATCTCCTTCGAGAAAAATTCAGTCTCCTTTCAGGAACAGATGGAATTATTAAGAATCGAAGGCATAACAGTGAACTGCGGCAAAGTTAGTTTGTCTGAGTACCAGTGGCGTCCCGATCTGGTCACTTTAGTCATGGCAATGCCATTTTAGTTTAATATACTGATCCATAAACTGTTTACATCGCTATTTACAGAAGTGTCGGCCTCGGCTATAACCTGCTAACCGTCGATTCCGATTTTTGATTTACGCTGAACTGATTTACCCTGAACTGTGTAAGTAAGCATGCTACTCGACACTTTTTTATCAACCACTACTGAGCGTTTTGTAGTGATACAAGGTGAAAACCTGCGACCCAAGGAGCATTCTTTGCGTACCATTCCGACATTTTTAGTGAGCTTAACTGCCCTCACCCAAAGTATGTTTGCCATAGCCGCGCCGACGCCGCTCACACCGCAGACGGCTGAATACCAAGTCAACTATGGGGATATCGAACTCGGTAAAGCCAAATACACGCTGCCCAATCCAGAAGATGGGGTTTATAAGTATCGTTTTGACAGCGACCTTAGCCTGTTATTGTTAACCGATGTGCGCCACATCTTGAGTGAATTTACTCAAGAAAATAGTCAACTCAGCCCTTTGCGTTACTTACAGCAGCGCCAAGGTGTCGGCCCGAATTACACAGAGCAAACCGCGTTCGCCAAAGCGCAGGGCTTTATTCATACCCGTTATAAAGACGAGAAAGGTAAATTCCCCTATGAAGGCGAGATTTTCGATCCATTAATGGTGCAATTGCAATTCAGGCTCGATATGGCCGCGGGCAAAGAAGCGCTTGACTACAAGATGGTCAAAGATAACGAACTGGATGAATACAAGTTCCATGTGATTGGCAGAGAACGGATGAACATCGACAGTGGCAGTTACGACACAGTCAAAATTGAAGTGGTGCGTGACAATAAAAAACGCCAAACCTTCTTCTGGATGGCGCCAGACTTAGCCTACCTGCCCGTGCGGTTAACACATTTTGAAAAAGGCAGTAAGCAGCTGGATATTAAGTTGCTAAAGTATCACTTCGATGAAGTTGTGAGCCAAGAAAGCAAGCCGGCAGATATTGCTGAGCAACCGCAAGTACCAAAACTGCTCGGTACGACGGAAGGTTAACTGGCAAAGCATTGAGTTAAGTTAAGGACATCAACTTAGCTCAATGATACAAAGCCTTAGCTGAACTCACACCGATAAAACCAAACCGAATGAATATCTAACCGAGCTAATATTTAACTGAACTAATATTTAACCGAACCTAGGGCTAGCCTCTAAGTTCGGTTAATGCTCATAGCTAATGGTTCATTGCCAAAGTTCAGATCCAATAGTCCAGAGCTACTGGTTCATGGCTACTAGTTCATAGCTGACAGTTCATTGCAACAAGTTCGTTGCTAATGGCCTATCACTAATCCTTGATTGCTAAAAGATGCGTTAGATACTGACTCAATCTTTTTAAAAAGTGACCTGAACAAAGCAAAATAAGCCGCAAATCTGCTCGCACCCATTTTTCGCGCAGATGCTGGTGTTAGCGCTGTTGGATAACATCAAAGATCGATTAACAGCTCGCCTAATCTAAACAACTTCCAGTTGCCGGGCTGCATGACATGCCACTGTTCGTTCTCAGTCAATGGACGAGTCGCAATCACAGTCACGACATCGTGGGCCGTGGTTTCCTTATCAAAATCAATCACCACATCGGTATCAATAAGTTTCGCTTTGCCAAACGGCGCGCGGCGAGTGATATAACATAAGTTGTTACTGCAATAGCTCATCAAATGCTCGCCATCGCTCAATATCATGTTGAACACACCTAAGGCACGGATTTGCTCGGCCAACGTCGCGACATAATGGAACACAGCCAACATATCTTCGGGTTTAGTGCCGCCAAACTTCTGGGCAACTTGTTCCAAAATCCAGCAGAAAGCGAGTTCGCTGTCAGTATCGCCAACGGGTTGATAGCGCGAAACGTTGAACTTGGGCAGATAGTCCGTCAATTGGCCATTGTGGGCATAGGTCCAATAACGTCCCCATAATTCGCGGGTAAAAGGATGGGTGTTCTCTAAAGATACGCAGCCGCGATTCGCTTGGCGAATATGGCTTATCACTACTTCACTTTTAATCGGGTAGGATTTGATCAATTTTGCAATATGCGATTCGCTACTCGGGCAAGCATCTTTAAAAGTACGACTGCCTTTGCCCTCGTAAAACGTAATACCCCAGCCGTCCACGTGGGGACCCGTTACGCCTCCACGTTGTGCTAATCCCGTAAAACTAAACACAATATCGGTTGGCACATTGGCGCTCATCGCCAGTAACTCGCACATATTTCTCGCCCATCATCAATCAAAAATCCACTTGTTAGCATTGTAACTAGTTGATGACATTTGTGGAATGACCAAAGCTGACAAATAATTTAAACAATTGTTTGAAAAAAACTTGTATTAAAATTGTCTTAGGTTTAACTTTTATGCGACACAGGTCTGACCACAAACTATAATTGTGATCGCAATCAACAAAACACTCTATGACCTGTGGTTGGCACTCGGTCATATTTAAGGAGAATTACAGTGACTACCCTACTTTGGATCATCGCTATGATCTTAGTGCTAGGAGCCCTAGCTTACCTTCGGGTATCTTTGCTCACTGCCACTATTGCAGCCGCTGTTGTGATGACAGCAGGATGGACACTCGATGTTGTCGGCCCTATCTCTTGGATCATTTTCCTTGTGGTAGCCTTGCCGTTAAATATCAGTGCATTTAGACAAAATGTGATCAGTCGTCCACTGATGAAGGTATATCGCGGCATCATGCCGGAAATGTCTTCAACAGAGAAAGAAGCGATTGAAGCAGGCACCACTTGGTGGGAAGCCGATCTGTTTGCGGGTAACCCTAACTGGAAAAAACTACATAACTACCCAGTTGCGCGTTTAAGTGCAGACGAACAGGCCTTCCTCGATGGCCCTGTTGAAGAAGTGTGCCGCATGGTGAATCAACACCAAGTGTCACATCAACTTGCCGATCTGCCTGCCGACGTATGGCAATATCTGAAAGATAATGGCTTCTTCGCCATGATCATTAAGAAAAAATACGGCGGTTTAGAGTATTCAGCTTATGCCCAATCGCGCGTGTTACAAAAACTCGCAGGTTTGAGCAGTGAGCTGGCATCAACTGTTGGTGTGCCTAACTCTTTAGGCCCTGGAGAGCTGCTGCAACATTACGGCACGCCAGAGCAACAAAACCATTATTTACCACGTTTAGCCAAAGGGTTAGAAGTACCTTGTTTCGCACTGACCAGCCCAGAAGCCGGTAGCGACGCTGGCTCTATTCCTGACTTTGGTATCGTGTGTAAAGGCCAATGGGAAGGTGAAGAAGTTCTGGGTATGAAACTGACCTGGAACAAGCGTTACATCACTTTAGCCCCTGTCGCGACAGTATTAGGCTTAGCCTTTAAACTGCGCGATCCAGAACATCTACTTGGCGATAAAGAAGAACTCGGCATTACTTGTGCTTTGATCCCTACCGATATGGAAGGGGTTGAAACCGGTCGTCGTCACTTCCCGCTCAACTGCATGTTCCAAAACGGTCCGACTCGCGGCAACGAAGTATTCGTGCCATTAAGCTTCATCATTGGCGGCCCGAAAATGGCAGGTCAAGGCTGGCGCATGCTGGTGGAATGTTTATCTGTGGGTCGTGGTATCACGCTGCCATCAAACTCAGCAGGTGGTGTAAAAACCGCAGCGCTGGCAACAGGGGCTTATGCTCGCATTCGTCGTCAGTTCAAATTGCCTATCGGTAAGCTTGAAGGTATCGAAGAGCCAATGGCACGCATCGGCGGTAACGCCTATCTGATGGATGCAGTGACAACTTTGACCACCACAGGTATCGACTTAGGTGAAAAACCATCGGTTATCTCTGCAATTGTGAAATATCACCTGACGGATCGTATGCAGAAATGCGTTATCGATGCCATGGATATTCACGGTGGTAAAGGCGTGTGTCTTGGCCCCAATAACTACTTAGGCCGTGGCTACCAAGCTGCGCCTATCGCGATTACCGTTGAAGGTGCAAACATCCTGACCCGTTCTATGATCATCTACGGCCAAGGCGCAATTCGTTGCCATCCTTACGTACTGGCAGAAATGGAGTCAGCATTTGATACCGAATCGGGTCAAGGTTTAGCTAACTTCGATGCAGCCATCTTTGGTCACATTGGTTTTGCGACCAGTAACTTCATCCGTAGCTTCTGGTTAGGTCTGACATCAAGCCGTTTCTCTAACGCGCCTTATTCAGATAAAACCAAACGTTATTATCAACAGATGAACCGTTTCAGTGCCAACCTTGCCTTGCTCTCTGACTTAGCCATGGCAACCTTGGGCGGCAACCTTAAACGTAAAGAGCGTATCTCTGCCCGTTTAGGTGACTTACTGAGCCAACTGTATCTGGCATCAGCCACGCTGAAACGCTATGAAGATGAAGGCCGCCAAACCGACGACTTACCATTAGTGCAATGGGCGGTTGAAGATGCGCTGTACAAGTTACAAGCCTCTCTTGACGATTTGCTGGATAACTTCCCTATGGGTCTTGGCGGCGCATTACGCGTGGTGATGCTCCCATTCGGTCGTCCACTGAAACGCCCAAGCGATGTGTTAGATCATAAAGTTGCTAAGATCATGCAAACACCGTGTGAAAGCCGTGACCGTCTAGGTAAAGGCCAGTTCTGGACCAACTCTGAGCACAATGCTGTGGGGATCCAAGAACAAACGCTACTGGACATCATCGCGTCTGAACCGCTACATGATAAAGTCTGTAAAGCGAGCGGTAAACGTCTACCCTTCATGTGGTTAGATAAAGTAGCCGCTGAAGGTAAAGCACTAGGCGTGCTGAGCGACGATGAAGTTAGCTTGCTAGAAAGAGCGGAAATCGGTCGTATGAAGTCAATTAACGTTGATGATTTTGACCCAGCTGAACTGCGTCCAGAAGTGGTTTCTACCACTTCACAGGAACGCGCAGCGTAATCCATTCAGTAAGATTTAAACCCACAAAAAAGGAGGCTAATCAGCCTCCTTTTTTAATGCCTTGACCCAATGACAATTCAAACTACTCCATCACTGAGTGGAGTCTAATACCAATCACAGCCTAGGTTAACTCTTCGCTAAAGTCTCATCTGCAGCTTGAAGTGGATCAGCGGTATTATCCTCAATAGCCACTTTAGCTTCAGCCTGTACAAGCCTTAATTGTTCAGCCTCTTCATCCGCTTTTATCTTCGCTAAAGCGGCTTCTGCTGCGGCTTTCTCTTGGGCTTCCTGTGCTTCTCGCTCTGCAATCGCTTGCTGTACTTTGGCTTCTTCTAAGGCTTCAATCGGTAGCAGGCTAATGAGCTCAATACCATTCGGGAACACAGTATCATTACCTGACACTACGACGACCTTACCTTCCTTGGTTAAATAAACCAGTGGCATAGCCGTTTCACCGTAACGCTTACGGAAATGCTCAAAGCTGAAGTTTTCAGTTAAATTGGTCACTTTAAGCTGAGCGCCTCTCGCCATTAGGCTTGCTATCTTGGCATAGGACACGGCATCACCAAACAAACATAAACGCTGCTTATAAGTTTCAGAGAGCTGGTGGCGCGCACTGCCGACCTCGGTATTATTTAAGCCAAAGACCTTCTTAGTGCCAAAAAAATCTTGAAAATGGAAACTCACTAAAGGGTTCAATTGTCGATAAGGGGAAATGATCAACACGCGGCCAATCCCAGTTAAATCCATATAGGTTTCAGCATGTTCCGATGCGGGATTGCCAAAATACACTGGGATATTATCCATACGTGCCAGGCGAATATTATCCCAGTTATTATCAGCCAATAGCACTTTGATATCCTTGGCTTTTAATATTTTAGCTAACTCACGGGAAAATTTAGAAGCACCGAAAATCAATAGACCTTGGGCAGAATCGGCTTTGACACCGAGGAATCGCGCCCAACGTCCCGCGGTTAAACTTTGGATAACAACCGTGCCGATAATAATTAAAAACACTAAGGGCACAATCGCATCAGCGCCCTGCACATTGTTGGCTTCTAACTTAATCGCAAACAATGACGATACCGCCGCAGCGACTATGCCTCGCGGTGCAATCCAACATAAAAACCACTTATCAGCCCTCGATAAAGAGGTGCCTATACCAGAAACCCAAATACTCAGTGGCCGCGCTAGCAACATAGTGACCGCTAAAATGCCCAGTCCACCCCAACCTAAGTCGAGCATGGCATTAGAATCTAATCGCGCCGCCAATAAAATAAACAGTGCCGAAATCAACAGTACGGTTAAGGTTTCTTTAAATTCGAGGATTTCAGCAATATCCACACCGCGCATATTGGCAAGCCAAATGCCCATAACGGTCACAGTCAGTAAACCCGACTCTTCCTGTAATAGGTTAGAGCCGACAAAGATACCCAGCATTAAGGTCAAGACTGCGGTATTGCGCAAATAATGTGGTAACAGGTTGCGTCTTAATATTTGCCCTGTGAGGTAACCTGCCGCAGCGCCGAGCCCTAATCCTAGCGAAAGCATAGAGCCTAATGCATAGAGCACATGTGTTGTGGGATCGCCTGAAACAGTAATGTATTCAAAAACTAATACCGCCAGCAATGCGCCTATGGGGTCGATAACTATGCCTTCCCAGCGCAAAATACTGGCAAGTTGGGATTTAGGGCGCACACTTCTAAGCATAGGCACGATAACCGTCGGTCCCGTCACCACCACTAATGCGCCAAAGAGGAGTGCAATTTCCCAACTAAAATCAAGTAAATAAAAGGTGGCCGTGCTAATACAAGCCCAAGTGATCACTGTCCCTATGGTCACAAGATGCGTCACCATACGACCATGATCTTTGATTTCTTTAAAGTTGAGAGTCAATGCGCCTTCAAACAAAATCACGGCAACCCCGAGAGAAATGATCGGAAAGAGTAAATTGCCAAAAATCTCATCGGGATTAAGGAAGCCAAGTCCGGGGCCGAGGGTGAGTCCACAGAGCAGTAAAGGCAAAATCGCCGGTAACCGCAGTTTCCAACCAAGCCATTGACAAAAAAGCGATAACACCCCAATCAGCGCTAACATACCTGTGATTTGTTCAACCATAAAAAATCCTTTAGGTGAGGAAAACAATGAGCTCACATTATCTTTAATGAAATAGATGACATGAGCATGATAATGGCTCGGGAATTATCTATTTCGCTTAACAATAGCAGCAAATGCATAAACGTTATAAAGTTTATCGAAGACTGCATGACCTAAGTGAAACCAAGGCGCAACAGCTATGGACTGCGAGCTGCAGCAGTTAACGCGCTGCAATTATTTGATGAAAAAGATAGAAATAAAAAGGCCTTACATTGCTGTAAGGCCTTTTTATTAATTTGGCGGAGCGGACGGGACTCGAACCCGCGACCCCCGGCGTGACAGGCCGGTATTCTAACCAACTGAACTACCGCTCCAAATTCTTCCATATCCAACATCTGACGATGTTTCAAAACCCGCTAACCCCAGCGTGATAGGCCGCTGATGTCAAAGCGATAGTCTAATAAAATTAAACCACGCTTCAGATTCTTTAAACAGAACGATAATTTAACTGACTTATCAAGGCTTCTGCTTAAGATGCGAAGAATAATACGGTTGAGCCCTGCGGGCGTCAACCGTTTTTTTACTTTGATTTATCATTTGATTAAAAAAAAACCAAATCAATTTCCGACCTTGATTTATGTGCCAAATATCGCTGCGACGCCCTTGTTCAAAGTCATAACTCAAACACATCAGCGATACTTGGCTAACGGTCTTTATCCGCCTCATCTGGCATAGTGAGATCGATTTCATCTAATGACGGCGCAGCAGCTGGGTTCGCCGATGCTTCCTCCAATAAACGTAACTCAGCGGCAGCTAAGGCCTGCGCTAAACTTTGGCGTTTACGCCACACAATTAATCCCACGACGCCCAAGACTAATAAGATAGCGTTGATCGTGATGATCCAGAACATGGCATCTTTCTTCGCAAGTTCTTCTTCCTCTGCGGCTTTTTGTGCAGCAACGGCGGCCAACT
Organism: Shewanella sp. N2AIL; assembly: GCF_022690845.1. Lineage (NCBI taxonomy): Bacteria > Pseudomonadati > Pseudomonadota > Gammaproteobacteria > Alteromonadales > Shewanellaceae > Shewanella > Shewanella sp. N2AIL. Next base: position 121,930 of record NZ_JALBYT010000007.1, read on the forward strand.
CTTCAGCGCTTGGTGGCGGCTCTGGCGGCTGAATTAAGTTGAAAAACAGTTCTGGCAAATCCAGTACGATTTCTCGACCCGTAATCGTCGTCGTCGCCACGAAACCTTTAATTCGATAACTACCAAACTCAGTCACAGTCGGTAAATCTAATTCAGAGTCCGGCTCTGTAAGACCATTAACAGTCAAAGGCAGTTGTAAGCCCGCAGGGCCCACTAGCTCAAAGGAAAAATGCGTTTCAGCCAGTTGCAGCACAGCACTATCGACGTGCAACATGATCTTCCATTGCCCTGTTAACGGATCGTCTGGGGTAATGACTTCTAAATTAATTGGCCGCGGTGATAATCTAAACGGAAATGAAATCTGCCGCTCAAACACGTTGTTGCGTGCCTGCACCACAAACTCATAGTCACCCCAAGGCTGCTTTACATTGATATTACTGGTAAATACGCCATCATCAGGTTTTTCATCATAATCTTCACCATTGTCTTTATAGGAGCCGACAATAATGTCACCCGCGGCAAAATTCTCATCGCCGGCCCTGTGCTTACTCACAAAATGAGCCGTCCACTCCACCAGAAAGTCGAGTCCCGGCATGCGCACACGCTGGGCATCCCCCATCAACTGGGCAACAATTTTAACTTGCTCACCTTGGAATATCGGCTGCGGCAAAGGCTGCACTTCGATTTCGAGTTTAGAGAGTTTTTTGAGGGTCGAACCTGGGACGACTTTACCCACCAACTGCCAAGGTCCAGGCATAGGCGACTCAATGTAAATAATATCGCCAGTAATACCATCGACCCATTTAACGGATTCGGGATGGCGATTGGCATACCATTTACTGCCATCGGGCAATACTATCACTACTGGCGCAGAGCCGTATTCACGCTCAACTAACAGCGTCATGTTATCGACCATATGGTCGATACGAAAACGGTTTTTAAGCTCTGAGGCCGTCTCCAATCCTACAATCGGGGCAGCCTTAGGCGACTTAACAACTTTTTGGGCAGGCTCTTGGTCGGCGGCCAATACAGACGTCACACTCACAAGCGGTGTAGTGACAGCAAGGCAAAGCGCTAAAATAAGTTTATGGCACGACATCGGCATAATGATTTTTCTATCCTCTCCAGAGGCATTTACCTGATTTTGCGACTAAATCAAGGCGTTGTTCATGCATAGTCAATTCATCGGCCGATGCGCCGATCACTTTAAGATTAAGTGATTGCGGATCAAAACGTTGGATCCCCCCCGCTTCCTGCCCCGCTTCTTCGTTAGACAAATTAAACTTTGTCTGGCCGCCTGTCATGATCAAATAAACATCGGCGAGGATCTCGGCGTCGAGTAAAGCGCCGTGGTACTCGCGGCGAGACGTATCCACACCGTAACGCTTACAGAGAGCGTCGAGATTGTTTTTCTGGCCGGGATGCAGGAACTTAGCAATTTCTAAGGTATCGAGGATCTGACAAATATCAGCGGTTTTCGGTCCACGCGGCTGCAACAGTGAAAACTCATGATCCATAAAGCTCACGTCGAAGTTCGCGTTATGGGCGACGATTTCTGCACCGTCGATAAAGTTAATAAATTCTTGGGCAACTTGATGAAAACGCGGCTCTTTAGAAACACGCTCATCAGTAATACCGTGAACGGCGATGGCTTCAGGATCGATTGCTTGCCCAGGATTGATATATTGGTGGTAATAACGTCCCGTCAAACGACGGTTCACCACTTCCACGCAACCTATCTCGATGATCCTATGGCCTAAATAAATGGCGCCGCTGCCCTGGTTCATACCTGTGGTTTCGGTATCCAAAATAACCTGACGGCTAGCATTAGAGATAATATTCATGTTTTTATGCGCTTCTTATGACAATTTTTGGTTATACTCGGCCGAAATTCCCGGCTATGGTAACAATTTGATGACTGAACTAAAACTGATCCACATCTTCACCGACGGTTCTTGCTTAGGCAATCCCGGTCCTGGCGGCTATGGCATTGTAATGAATTATAAAGGCCATACAAAGGAGATGTCCGACGGTTTTGCGCTCACGACCAATAATCGCATGGAGTTATTAGCTCCCATCATAGCGTTAGAAAGCTTGAAAGAGCCTTGCCAAGTCGTGCTCACCAGCGACAGTCAGTATATGCGCCAAGGCATAATGACGTGGATCCATGGCTGGAAGAAAAAAGGCTGGATGACATCAAACCGTACCCCAGTGAAAAACGTTGACCTGTGGAAACGTTTAGATAAAGCCTCACAGATGCACACCATCGACTGGCAATGGGTTAAAGGCCACGCAGGACACGCCGAAAACGAACGTTGCGACGTGTTAGCTCGCACTGCGGCGGAATCTAAACCAACCCAACCCGACTTAGGCTACCAGCCTTAACTCTGTGGCCCTTACTTAAACGAGCTAAATTTGAACAACCCCAGTTCATACGAGCTAAATTCGAAAGTAAGTTCTATGTCATCACGCCTAAGCTAAACACTTAGGCGTGATGATTTATTTCACTATTCATCTCACCGTAAACCCACAGTTCAAATTAACCACTTAAGCTCACTGCATATGGCCATTGCTATCAAACGGCTTATTTGGGTTCAACGCCTGCGATATTGAAAAAATTATCACAGAACTGCACAAAAGCTTGGCCAAGGGATGTCGCCTGACGGCTCTTATGGGTGATGCGATAAAACTGCCGCTCCAGCACTAATCCCTCAATCGTGACTAATGCCAACTCTTTGCGGCTGATTTCTTTCTCCAGCGCCAGCTCAGATAACACCCCAAGCCCAGCACCTTGTTTCACCGCCAGTTTAATCGCATCAGGCGTAGTAAAGCAGAACTTAGCTTCTGGCTGCATATCCAACTCATTGGCAGCATTGACAAAATACTCACGAGTGCCCGAGCCTTCTTCACGTAACACCCATGACTGGCCTCTCACTTGCGCCGGTTTAACCACTTTTCCCGCCAGAGGATGCGCCGGATGACAAAACACCAGCAGCCTATCCTTATGCCAAGCTTCAACACTCAAACGATTATCGGTGCAATGACCTTCGATAAAGCCCATTTCAGATCGGAACTGCGCAACCGCTTGGATCACATCTTGAGTATTTGTGATCGCCACATCCACATGGGTTTGAGTGTGCTGCTGACAAAATGCCACTGCGGCTTTCGCCATCAGATAGTTACCTATGGTCGAACTGGCACTAATACTTAACCGCCCAACCAAATCGCCACCATGGTAGGTAAATGCCTGCTCAATTTGCTCGACACGGTGCAATAAATCCGTCGCCAGTGGCAACAATAAATTACCCTGCGAGTTCAGCTGTAATCGATTACCAATGCGCTCGAATAAGCGGGCATTGAGCTGTTTTTCTAACTCTGCCAAGGCCATAGAAGTGGCAGGTGGTGATAAATTAACTTGCTCCGCCGCCTTTGCGACTTGGCCGCTACGCGCCACAGCCTCAAATACCGCCAATTGTCTTAGGGTGATCCGCATATAAAAACCTGTACTTAAAATGGAAAAGGCTTATCCGTTTTTCGAATGCTCTGATAAATGCCCTGAACGTCCCGCGGTCGGTGCCGTGGTCCAATTTGTCTGTCGCACCTTACGTTTATCGCGGATAGGCGTGAGTGGCGACTCAAGTTTGCGTGCCACAATCAAATACAAACTGCCCGCGCTAGGCAGCCATGACGCTAAACTCTGTTGAAAAAATTTGCCTTGGGTGAAATCGCCCATTAAAGGGTGATAGACCAAACGTTCATCGCCCACCACTTGATAACCCAATAAACCTAACCAATCTCGCACCCTTGATGGCATAAAGAAGCGGCCATTCCATGGGAGGCAATCCTGATATTTAGGCCACAACTTACCCAAAAATACCGGACTCAAGGGATTAAAACCGATGATAAAAAGATAACCTCCGGCGATGAGTACCCTGTCGGTTTCGCGAAGAATACGGTAAGGATCGGGTTCAAATTCGAGCAATAGACTCATCACCACCGCATCTATCGCCGCATTCTGCAAGGGTAAATGGCAAAAATCGCCTTCAATCGAGGCGCCTTTGGATGGCGAGAGTGAAAAATGATGGGCGACTGGCGATGCCATACTCGACAATTCGGCACTCAAAGGCCCTAACTTTAATAAATGATAACCAAAGACTCTTGGCCACCAATCTTCAAGTTGTTTAGCAACGGCTTGTTGCAACGCCTCACCATTGGGTAAGTCGCTCCATTGTTCGGGTTTGAGCTCAGTACTAAAATGCGACACAGAGTTCCTCCGTTAGCTTGGTAGACAAGTATCCAATTGGGTTAAAAATTGCTGCCATTTTGCCACAGGGCAAAAGCGGCAAAGGTCGCCAAGGGCCGTTCACTCATGGATAATACCTTTATCTTCGAATTGAAATACAGACATAGGCAGTTCTATGCTCACTATAACAGCGATTAAAGCCTTTAATGACAATTATATCTGGGTGTTACAACAACAGCCGCAAACACAGGTTTATGTTGTCGATCCCGGTGATGCGAATGTAGTTATTGACTATCTAGAGGCCAATCAACTCACGCTAGCGGGCATTTTACTGACCCACCACCACAATGACCATACGGGTGGCGTCGCTGAACTTCAAGCCTACAGTCAAGACAGGCTCACAGTCTTTGGCCCAGACAATGAGAAGATTAAAGGCATCACCCATCCACTGCACGCAGCAGCAGCGCAGCCCAGATTTACACTCGACTATATGAGTGGCGAGCTGCAAGTCTTGGATGTACCGGGGCACACAGCAGGACATATCGCCTATGTTATTGCAGATGCCTTATTCTGCGGTGACACCCTCTTTAGCGGTGGCTGCGGACGCTTATTTGAAGGTACGCCAGCGCAAATGCTCAACTCACTACAGCAACTTGCCCAGCTTCCCGCCGACACTCGGGTGTATTGCGCCCATGAGTACACACTTTCAAACCTCAAATTTGCCCTCGCGGTCAATCCCAACAATCGCGCGCTGCAAGACTATAACGAACGCGCCATAGCGTTGCGTCGCCAAGACAAAGCGACTATCCCCTCCACCATCGCTTTAGAGCGCGCCATCAATCCCTTTCTACGTGCCAGCGACACTGAGATTGTTGACAGCATAAAACAGCATTTTAGCGATCTAAATCATGCCAATTTAGACGAACTTGGCGGTTTTACCCTGCTCAGACAGTGGAAAGATAATTTTTGATCACAAAAGCAATATTATAGATTGAAATTTAAACAGTTTTTTCCATTTTTGATGATGTAAATCAAAAATGGCCTTACATTATGTACGATAATTAAGGGACAAGATCGAAAAGATCCCATAGAATGGCTCGTTTTGCGTGAAAACTTTGCGCGCTGCGTCGTCTTTATCTTCATATAAAACATACTGTTACTATAAAGAAAAGCTATGCACTAACAGAGGACTACCGTTTTCAATGAGAGTATCACTTTATGTTGTTGTAGGGGGATTTGCCCTACTCACGGGTTGTCAGACATTAGACAACCATGGCGTTAATCAGACAGAAGTTGAAGCCGTCACAACCGAAAATACAGTCCCAGAATATTACCTCGCAACTGAGGCTCCGTCGGCGCAAATTACCGATGTGTGGGAGCGAATACGTCAAGGTATGCAGTTACCGGTTCCGGATCAAAAATTGGTAAACCAATATCGCGATTGGTACATCAAAAATCCGCAGCATCTAGAGATCATCTCAGAGCGGGCTGCACCTTATATGTACCTGATCGTGGAAGAGCTTGAAAAGCGTCATCTTCCGATTGAGATCGCCCTATTACCTATTATAGAAAGCGCCTTTGATCCATCGGCGTCTTCAGCAAGTGCGGCATCGGGTTTGTGGCAATTCACCACGCCTATGGCCAGCCATTTCGGTTTAGAAATGAACTGGTGGTACGACGGTCGCCGTGATGTGCCCGCTTCAACGACTGCGGCGCTCGACATGTTGGAATATCTTTACGATAAAACCAATAACAATTGGCTTTATGCTATTGCGGCCTATAACTCGGGTGAATCTCGGGTGCTCAATGCGATTAAACGTAACGAGAAGAAAGGCTTAAAAACCGACTTTTGGTCATTGGATTTACCCAGTGAAACCGAACGCTACGTGCCGCAACTGCTTGCGCTGGCAGAAGTCATTAAACACGCCGATGAATATGGCATCACCTTAGCGCCAATCAGCAACAATCCTTCAATTGAAGTAGTTGATATTGATAGCCAAATTGATTTAGCCATGGCGGCAGGTTTAGCAAACATGACCACACTTGAGCTGCAAAAGCTCAATCCTGGTTACAACCGCTGGGCCACTTCGCCACTGGGGCCGCACACTTTAGTATTACCGATTGATAAATCGGAAGAATTTAAGAAAGCGCTCGCCGAAACAGAAACCGAAGATAGGATCAGTTGGCTACGCTACACGATCAAATCAGGTGACAGTATTGGCAAAATTGCGAAGCAGCACCACACGACGATTAATGCAATTCGCGCCGCCAACGGCATGAAAAACAATACCATAGTCGCGGGCAAGCATTTGATTATTCCTGTCGATGCGCAAGACAAACAGCTCTATGCCCTGTCGACTCAGCAACAATTGCCGAAGAAATCGCACGCTGCGACTGAATCGACAAAAATTGCCTATCTGGTTAAGTCTGGTGACACACTTTCTGAAATCGCCCAAGCCCATAAAGTGACAGTGAAACAACTTAGCGTTTGGAACAAATTAGGTAAGAGTGACAAGCTACAAAATGGTCAAAAACTGGTGATCTTAGCGCCGAAAAATCTTGAGCAAACTGCGCAAATTCGCACTGTGAGTTATAAGGTCAAATCCGGTGATTCACTTGCCCGTATCGCCAGCAAATTTAACGTGACTGTGGCAGAACTATTGGAGTGGAATAGCCTAGCGCAATCACAATATTTGCAACCAGGCCAAGTGATTAAATTAGTAGTCGATGAAAGTAAGTTAAATGCATAAGGCTAAACAGGTTCATAGTTCGAACTGATTGGTGCAATATAAACCCTTAGCAAGATTGATCCACAGATAACAAAAAGGCAGCAACCCTATCGGATTGCTGCCTTTTTCTATTATGAGCCTGCTCTATTATAAGATGCGGCGTTATTCCATCGTCAGTAATAAGACAACAGGCGCCATAACGACGGCATCAGACTCTAATGCTTTAGCAGCAAAATGCGCTTCTAAACGAGCGCCATCTGCGGGTATTCCAGCAAACGCTTTGGGCGGAATGCTAAAGGAAGTGCTGATCACTTTCCCCGCTGCCAATTGGCTATCGCGTAACGCTTGGGTAAACATCATATCATCGGACCATGCCCACAGACGTTTGCCCTCCTGCGTTACTAGCCACAAATCCGCCGTCATTCCTGAGTTGTAACGCAGGCCGACGGCATAGGTTTGTGGATTGGTCACAGTCAACGTTGCCTTAACTGGCTGCTTGAAATCCACAAATGGCTCTAAGGCTAACTCGCCGCGAAGCAGTCCTGGCTTAGCATCAGTCGTCATAGGTTCAACCTTTAATGTCGGTGTACTTTTAAGGCCTGAAACATCGAGCGCAAGATCGGCAGCGCGAACGATCTCAGGCTGAACCGCCGCGGCTGTTGTCGTCTCGCCCTTGGTAGACTGACCCGTGTCAGCGGCTTCAGGCGCCGAGCACCCAACAAGTTGCCCGCCGACAAAAGCACTCGCGCAAACAAGCAATCCGTAGCGCATTGGAGCAACCATTAGAAACCTCCTAGTTTTTTCAGTAAGGAGTCTTTTAATTTTTCCTTAGCTTTGTCGGTTTCTTCTTTTAACTGATTATTCAGTAACGCTTTAGTATCCAAGGCATATTCAGGTTTTTGGAAAGTCCCGGTAATAGCCAACGGAATGTCAATTCCAGCCAGCGCATCTTTGTCGCTACCGCCCTGACCTTTTAATGAACTCACTAGGCTAGTCGTCAATCGGTAGTCTAAGGCTTCAGTCAATAAATTCGCCGTACCTTTGCCCGCCAAACGCAATAAAGGTGAAGACATAGCAAGATCTGGGTTAGTAGCAACGCCATTATCCAGCGAGAAACTACCGGTCAGACTCGAGAAGTCGGTTTTGCGCTCTTCCTTGGTTTCTGGCGATAAGTCACCCTTTAACTTAGCTTGGGCGCTACGGATCATCTGCGGTATGTTAACCCCGTACAAAGCCCCGTCATTAATATCAAAATGGCCATTGGCTAATAGATTTTTCTTTAACTGCTCAGGGAGCAAACTCTTACCTTTACCCTTCACATCAAAGTTGGCTGTACCCGCCAGTAAATCCACATCCGCCGCATCTTTCAGCAAAGGACGAATTTGTACACCCGTCACTTTTTTATCGAATTGATAACTTGCCACCGCTTGACGTGCATCGACCTGAGCGCTCACCAGCAACTTACCTTGGTATAAATCCGCATTCAGTTTCGTTAGATCTAACACGCCATTTTTAATTCCCACATCCATCAACCAATTTTGAGTCGACAGATTAGCGACCTTAATAGACTTAACGGTCAACTTGAGTTTTACATCAAGCTGCTTAAGGGCAGAGAGATCAGGCTCAACTGCCGGAGTGCTGGCAGCGGGTGCTTGTTCTGTTGCGGCAGCGGTCTCCGTTTTAGGTAACAGCGTATCTAAATCGATATCGCCGACTTGAAAATCAGCATTGATTTGCGGAATTTTCGTGGCGTAATTCACGCCAACTTTACCCGCAGCGGTAATGCTCGCCGCGCTAAGCTGCGCAATATCGACGGACAATTGCTGTTTATCCAATGCGATTTGAGTCGCTAAGCTAATCGATGTTTCGAGTTTCTTATTGGGAATACTTTCACCTTCCACCACAGTGTCAATTTTGAGTCCATTGACGACGAGTTGCGTAAAGTCTCGGCTTAGTTTTAGCTCACCTTTGCCTTCGCTGCTTACCGTCATGTCCGGCATAGTTGCACTAAATTCAAAGGCGATGGGAGCAAATTGTTCTAAAGCGAACTCACCTAAGGTGAAGCTTTTTAAGGTAAAGACTTGAGTTTGCTTTTTCGCTTCGTCAATCATATTAATTTGGGTATTGGTGATTGAAATACCGCCAATATTAATATCGTTCAGTTTGGCATTTGAGGAAGTTTCGGCCGCTGGCGTTGCGGCTTTCTTACTATTATCACCACTTAATCCATCAAAACTGCTGGTGCCATTCTTGCGAGTCACTAAATTAATGGTTGCGCCATCGAGACTCAGCTCCGCAATTTCAATTTGCTGACTAAACAATGGCATCAACGCCACTTCGGCAACGGCTTTGTTGACTTCTAACATAGCCTTAGGGGTAAAGCCTTCAGGATTAGATAAAGACACGCCACCTAAATTAATGCCGATAACAGGGAAAAAGGTCCAGGATAAATCGTCAGTAATGACTAATTCACGACCCGTTTGTTTTTTTACGGCATCAACTATTTCAGGTTTAAAATCATTAGGGTCGAAAAATACGGTGAGATACACTGTGACTAAAAGAATGAGCGTCACCACTAAGGCCAGGAGCCACTTAATGAATTTCATATAAATATCCTTATCAAAAACAACTTGAATTTAAAGCAACTAATTCATTTAAAAATGTTAATTTAAAAATGCAAAGTTCAACATCTCATCACTTACTGCAATACCATTTTCATCGGCATAGAGCATCATACCGGGCGTAACCATCACGCCGCCCATATCTACAGCAACATTAATTTGGCCTTGACCTAACTTCTCGGTTTTTATGGGCATGGCCCCTAAGGCATAAACACCTAAATTAAAAGTATTTAATCGGGCTACATCACGAACACAACCATTGATCACTATCCCTTGCCAGCCATTATCTAGTGCGCTTTGCGCAATGAGATCGCCTAACAATGCGCGGCGCAGAGAACCGCCCCCATCGACAACCAAAACTTTTCCTTGCCCATCCTGTGCAAGTATTTCTTTTACCTTAGAATTATCTTCAAAACACTTGACTGTGACTATCTCGCCCCAAAAGAGCCGCTTACCGCCATAGGGTTTAAATTCGAGGGGAAGTAACTGTAATTTAGACGGATAGTGGTCAAATAAATCTGGTAGTAGATCAAGCATTTGAATCTCCATAATAGCCTATCACTTTAGACTACCCATAATTGTAGACCCCGACAAGGTCAAAGCAAAAATCAGCGAATTTTTTATTTAATTTTAACCAGCAAAGGCTTGGTGTATATTGGCATAGGCACTATAATCTGCGATAGTTAACGTCCTATGACACCCTTTAATGTTTCATAAGAAAGTTTCATCAATCTGTTCTCACACCTCTTTGTTATAAAGCGAAAACCAAATGACTACTGATCTTGATTTACAGAGCGCAATCGCGGCTCTAGATGAATATGGATATGATAAAAAAGTCTCAACGGATCTTGAGCAAGCACGTAACAAGCAACAAATGGGTAAATATATTAAATCCCTCGACTATAGTTTACGTCGATTATTGATATTACAAGAAACAGTTAACGAGTTAGTTGAAGAAAAGAAACATCAATTAGCCCAGCAAGAAAACATTCAAACCTACAAAACAAAAATCATTAACTTGTCGAGAGAATTTAACATTTCTTACGATGAAGTCTTAGCGCTGATGACATCATCTAAATCTAAGAATTAAACATAACGCTATTCTGCTCTATCATTAAGCCGTCAAATTATTCGGCTAACACCTGCATATGCCATATAACGAAATATATAATTTTTCAGTTATATGGCAATAGGTTCTGCTTGCCATTATTTGCTGAGTGCTAAAGATTTCATTTCATCAGTAACTGTGTTGACTTCACTTCCTCACTGTAATGTGTGCAACGATTCGGCATAAAAAAAGCAGAGCCTGAGCTCTGCTAATTTATATCAACATGCAAACTTATTTGTTTTGCATTAATTGACGAATATATTTCACTGGCGCGCTGCCGTAACTCAAGAATTGTTCGTGGAAGGTTTTAAGATCAAAATCTTTGCCTTGCGCTTTCTTGTATTCGTCACGGAAATCATAGATTTCACGATAACCAGAATAGTAGCTCGTCAGCTGAACTTGGCTAAGCGTAGCGCGGCGCCACTTGCCTTCGGCTTCTGCCTGCTGTTGGAAGGCTTCGTTCATCATCAGGGCGATGGCTTGCTCTTCGGTCATGCCTTTCACATGAATGCTGTAATCCAAAATAGTGTTACAGATAACACGCAAATTCCACTTGTAGTACATCAACCACATTTCAGGCTCAAAGTTGCCATAGCCTTCTTCTAGCATCATGCGCTCGGTATATACCGCCCAGCCTTCGACCATAGCGCCATTACCAAATAAACTTTTCACTAAACTCGGTGATTGGTTCGAGTAAACTAATTGAGTGTAGTGCCCAGGAATTGCTTCATGAATATTGAGGATTTGCAGGATCCAGTGATTATATTCACGTAAATAACTCTCGGCAGACGCATCACTCATGCCATCGAGCGGCGTCACGTTGTAATAAGTATTACCAGATATATCGTAAGGTCCTGGTGCACTAATAGAAGCGCCAGCATAACCACGCATATATTCGGGTGTTTCACGGACGACAAGTGGCTTTTTAGGATCTAATGTGACTAGGTTTTTCTTATTTACAAATTCAATTAACTCGGGAATCTGCTTACGTACTTCATTCACGAATTCATCGCGCTGAACATGCTGAGTCGATAATTTATCGATTAACTGGCGAATGGCGAGCTTACTGTCAGCAGGTTTTGCCGTAGTAAAATATTTAGGCCATAACTTATCGGTAATTTTTGCCATTTCCCCTTGAACACGGTCTTTATCGGCCACGGCTTTTTGATACAGCTGTTTTGCTGTCATTCCCGCTTGGATATCAAAGGCAAATTTTTGCTCATATAGCTCCTCGCCAATTCTAAAACTACGGGCACCGTCTTTTTTAAGTTGAACCACTAATTTGTCTAACCAAGCGATATGGCCATTAATTGCGGCAGTGGCAGCATCAAACCGTGTGTTAAATAACGCTTTTTCCGTAGCCGTCAGACCAGAATCGGCGACCTGTTTTAATAAGTCATCTGAAAACACCGAAAATGCACCTTGGTTTTGCATCACAGCTAATTCGGTATGTTCCAATGTCGGCTTGCTAATGTTTGCCTGCGCGGCAGCATAATAAGCCGGTACATTTTCTAAACGCGCTAATACCGAACGTAATCTGTCATCTAATGGGGCAAAGTTTTCATTGATGATTTGGGCAAAACCGCCCGATACGTTGTAGCTTGAAGGATCCCACTGCCAAGATTTAAAACTGTCAATTTCCCATGCCATGCTGCCGAGTAAATTGTCGATCAGATGATAATCAATCAGTTCATTTGGCGTCAGCGACTTTTGCTCGAACTGAGTCAATTTGGCTTGTTGTGCTTTCACAAACGCTAGTGTTTTCGCACGACCTGCCGCATCGGGGATTTCAAGGTAGCCATCATTAACATGCTTGCCACTGTATAAGGCCCACGTCGGTGATAACTCCCACAGTGAATCAATAAAGGAGGCTGAAAATTGCTCAAATGACTGGGCTTTAACTTCAGCTGCAACCACAGGCTTGGTTTGACTCGTATGGGATTGACAACCAGCAAGGCCGGCCAGCGATAACACTATCGCAAGGGAAATAGCGGATTTTTTCATTATTATGGGTCCTTTGTTGATATTTAACAGGCATGCAAAAATTACCTAAGTTAATCATATTGTCCCAATAATTGCAGCAGTGTTAGCCGTGAATACATCTACGGTTACAAAATTGTGAGTTATCGATATTTATGCCGCTTATCATTCACAGATTCAAGGTAAAATTCCCACTTTGCCAAACGAACTCAGATAACGATAATCGCCAATTCTGTTTCACCTCCTGATATACCCAAGCTACCTGAATATACGAGTTTCAGAGCGCCTAGGGGGCTCCAATTCAAGGCACATCAATGACAGAATGTCGGCTACCTTTTGAATTGATGCAACATAGAAGTGGAGTGCCCTAGGCGCTCCGTTCCGGCGGCTGATGTTAACCACGGGGTAACGCACTTTATGCCGTGTTGGTTATTTTTAACTTAGCCCACTAGGTCTGCAAATAACCGCAATCGCCATGGACGGCGTGAATGCAATTTATGCAGGAGCAATAAATGGCCTTGCCCAAAGTGCGTTAAATTACCGCTGAATCCTGCATCTTCAGGTTGTTTGGGTATATAATATCGCCCTGCTCCGCTGTTAACGCGTTGGCGTAACAGTTTGCTTATACATTATTGACCTGACCCTTTACCTGAGACATTCAATGCCATTTTCCAAACTTGGATTAAGCGATCCGATTTTAAGAGCCATCACTGAGCTCGGCTATTCACAACCTACTCCAATCCAAGAAAAAGCCATTCCGGTGATCTTGAAAGGTAAAAACCTGCTGGCTGGCGCGCAAACGGGTACAGGTAAAACCGCCAGTTTTGTGTTGCCAATACTGCAAATGTTTGCCGATATGCCGAAAATTCGGGCTAAACGCGTTCGCGCCTTGATCTTAACGCCAACCCGCGAATTGGCCGTTCAGGTAGAAGACAATATTGCCAAATACGCAAAATACCTGCCGCTGACATCTATGGCCATGTATGGTGGCGTCGATGCCGCACCACAGAAACAACGCCTTATCGAAGGCGTCGATATTCTGGTAGCGACCCCCGGTAGATTGCTCGATATGTACACCCAAAGAGCGATTCATTTCGATGAAATCTCGGTATTAGTCCTAGACGAAGCCGATAGAATGCTCGATATGGGATTTATCGAAGACATCAATAAAATCATCGAACGTCTGCCAACAGAACGCCAAAATCTGTTGTTTTCGGCAACCTTATCTAAGCAAGTGCGCTTTTTAGCGAAAACAGCGGTTGAAAACCCTGTTGAGATTGAAATTGCCCGCGACAGTGCGAACGCACCGCAAATCGACCAATGGTTGATCACTGTCGATAAAGATAAAAAGTCTGCCCTGTTAAGCAAACTCATCACTGAGCAAGCTTGGGAACAGGCACTGATCTTTATCCAGACTAAACAAGGTGCCGCCAAACTGGTCAGCCAACTCGAAAAACGCGGTATTGCCGCCGAAGCCATTCACAGTGGTCGCAGCCAAGCGGTACGCGAGCAATTATTAGTCGATTTCAAGTCCGGAAGACTGCGCTTTTTAGTTGCGACCGGCGTGGCTTCTCGCGGTATCGATATCGACGCCCTTACCCGCGTGGTCAACTATGATCTGCCCGATGAAGCCGATGATTATATTCACCGTATTGGCCGAACCGGCCGTGCTGGCGCCTGCGGCGAAGCCATCTCCTTTGTTTCCAAAGATGATTTTAGAAACCTATGTGCTATCGAGCGCCGTTTAGGCCACATCATAGTGCGTAAAGAAATTGAAGGCTTTGTGCCGAACAAAGAAGTGCCAGTTTCTATCCTCGACTTTGTGCCGAAAAATACCACGCCAAAAACCTTTAAAGCCCGCGCACCTGAGGCCAGAACCTCACGCCCCGCGAAAGAAGGCTCCTTTGAAACCGCCCATGCGAAAAAGCATCGCAGTGCTAAATCTAAGCCGGAGGCAAAAGCCACTGTAGCGCGGCCACAATCCGCGCAGACTGATAACAGTAGCGAGACTACGGGTCGCAGTGCGCCCTTTAATCCGTGGAACAGCGGTTCTAAAACGAACTGATGGCCTAATACAAAATCATGATCCCGTACAAAGTCGCGATCCCGTATAAAGTTATGATCTAGTACCAGTCGTGACTTATTAGAAGTAGAAACTCATTAAGATAGAAGATATTAGCATGATTACATTCAGCACCAATTTAGGCGACATCACCATAGCACTCGACTTTGAACATGCGCCTGTCAGTTCAAAAAACTTTGTCCGCTATTGTGAAGAAGGCTTCTTTGAACATACGATTTTTCACCGTGTTATCAAAGGTTTTATGATTCAGGGCGGCGGATTTACCGCAAAAATGAAAGAAAAGCCGACCCACGAGCCTATCGTGAACGAAGCCAACAAAGGCCTAAGTAACACCATAGGCACTATCGCTATGGCTCGCACCGATGCGCCTCATTCGGCCACGGCGCAGTTCTTCATTAACACCGCCAATAATGACTTTTTAGACCACACTGCCACCACTAATAACGGTTGGGGTTACGCGGTATTTGGTAAGGTCACAGCAGGAATGGACATTATCCAACAGATTGAGAAAGTCAAAACCACCACAGTTGCCGGCCACGAAGACGTGCCCCGAGAACCCATAGTTATCGAGAAAGTGACGATTAATATCCAAAGCTGATCGTTAAAACGATAAAAATTTCTTTTGATATAATGTATCGCTCAGTTTTGCTGAGCGATTCATTATTTTTCGTAGCGGTTTTTAAATTAATTAGTTCGCAAAAAAATCATACTTAATAAACACTGCTTAATATAAATTTACTTTACCTAATTTAACCTCAATCGCTTGACTTAAAACTTACTTAAAGTAAAAAATCTTAAATTATAGCTTCTTAACTTAAAATCAGTAGATTAATTATCCTCTCACGTTTTAAAATCTACCTAATATACACTCAACCTTAATCAATTTAGCCTATCCTATTGATCTCATAGCCATACCACTAAAATTAATTCAACTCACTGTCATTGTTCTAGCGGTTTAGTGTTAAACCCATCAACTGATATCCGCGTTCTTGATTTAAAATGCCTTGGCAACTTAATGCCGCCATTGGAGTAATGGTTAATTCGTACTTATCACTCAATGATGTTGAATATATACCTTGCCGACACGCATTGCTGACCCAAGTAAAAAAGTCACTCTGCTTACTCATTATTGGCGTTAATTTGGCAGTCTGAGCTAGGCGGATATGAGTCAAATGCTCACCAGTGGTTTCAATTTCAGCATAGGAACCCGGAGTGAGATAGTGCGAAACCGCATTTATTTCAGAGTTAGCTTGGCTTTGTTTCAATCGCCCAACTTGCGCTAATGCCCATACTCCATGCTCACCGACCACTGAGAGCGAACGATGTGATAAATCGACCAATAATGCTGTATTTTCATCGACGCCAAATGCCATTTTGCTATCGGCATTGGCGCTAAGGAGCAAGAGTCTTAAATAACGGTCTCGTTGTGAAAAGTGTGTGTCGGGTATACCAAAGGGGAAAAATCCAAGCCCACCTTGCTCGCGATAAGTGACCGCCGTTGCAGGAACTGAGGTATCACAATTAGCGACTTCACAACGCTCACTTGGCGCTTCGGTCGCGAAAACGCCAAAACTCAGGGCACCCTCACTCGTGTACTGGTCAACCCAAACTGGACACTTTTACTTGAGAATTTTCAAACTCTACAGGTGACAGATCGTCATTAGCAGAATGCAGCCGCTCCAAGTTGTATTATTTCATGTAAGCACTCACATCTTGCTTCATAAACTCCATTGTTGGTTGATTAACTTTAAAAATCCAATCGTGATTCAAGCTGCCAAAGAATCGCTCAACAACGGCATTATCCCAACACGCCCCCACATCACCCATGCTGGCTCGGATACCATAGCTCGATAGCAGCCTACCGAATTGCTTACTGGTATATTGCGAGCCTCGGTCACTGTGGAATACCAGCCCTCGCGCTGGTTGTCGCAGGTTGTAGGCTTTTATTAATGCCTTAGATATCAAATCTGTGGTCATGCGTTTATCTATGTGCCATCCCACAATCCGGCGTGAATATAAATCCATCACCACTGCCAAATACATCCAGCCTTCACCCGTCTTTAAATAGGTCACGTCACTCGCCCAGACCTGATTAGCCGATACTGGATTAAAGTTCATGTTTAACAGGTTATCTGCCACTGCATCTGAATGTTTCCGCTGCGTAGTCACCTTGTAAGCACGTCGCTGGGTTGCTTTGAGTCGAAGGCGGTGCATAATTTTACGAACGAGATAGCGACCAACCTGGTAGCCTTCCTTGCGCAATAAGATGTTCCGACAGCTTAGTTTCCCGTATTGGGATGCTGTGTCGCTTAGGCGTAGCAATAGTGGTTACATTGTTTTTATCAAACTGAACACGAAGGCTGTTAATCACTTCATCAACATAGTGAATAAAATCATTAATACGGGTTTGGTGGTCAATGGAATGGATGATTTGTTTCAGCGTGCCTGCAACCTCGATATTGCGAATAATCGCTTCGGCCCTGTCACGGGTTAGCAAAGACACTTTTATGTCAAATGGAAAGCCTTTATCGCGTAACGATTTGGCCAAACAGATACGTGTGAAATACACGTGATTGGGAGCTCTATAAAGGTACATTGTCTGAGTCAATCCTCTTTAAAGGCAGCTCAAACGCCAGAAATAGAAAAAGCCGTTGATTATCAACGGCTTCCTCTATATTTTATTTGGCGGTGAGAGAGGGAGTCGAACCCTCTAAAGTACCGTATTAGCGCCATTTATGTGGCTTTCGGAGGGTCTGTGAGGGTCTATAAGAACCTGTTTGGATCCCAAAAAGTTCCCAAAGAGATCCCACTCGGGATCTTCTTAACACTCAGAAAAAAATTTTAAATTCACACAGATGTTTTGCACAAAACTGAACCATTGAATCCCCAAATACGACAATTTATCACACCATGTTTCTAGTTATTCAGGACATACTTTCCTGCAAAGCGAGAAACCACGATGATGCAATCGACTGCGTTTGAACAACAAGCCCACAATCTGCTGATGGTCTTCGAATTGATGACCTATGTAATTAAAAAAGAGATGCCTGATATCAACACCTTTTCTTACGAGGACAACGTTGAGCAAGAAATACTCCTGCACATGCTTAAACAACGCTTAGTGCGTGAAAAAATGTCCGTCGTTCAGATTGAACTCGCAATTTCATTTGCTGAGCAATTTATGCAAACAGGGCTAATTTCCATGGCACAGACCTAAGTAAAAGTTGAAAGGCCAAACCAATAGGAGTAACAAATGGAACACTCAACTTTTATTCATGTAAATCAGCTTAAAACATTGAGTCCTTGGAATGAACACTGCAAAGTCGTGTTACTTGCAGATATTAAACTGAACGACCAAACCTCAATAGAGCTGCAGTTTACACGCTACATTTATCTTCACTTAAATATAGATGGTTATGTTCTAGGTGTGAGTATTAGCCAATCTATTTTTGAGGAGCATCCTGAGTTTAGCTCTCAGTTTTTAAACAACTTAGAAATGATGCAGCTATTACTCATGTATGTTGATGATATAACAAATTTTTGCCAATTATTTGCCGCAGAGTTTGAGTATGTCTTAGGGTATCACCCGACAGTCTACTTTGAAGCCGCGGAACAATATTGGGAAAAGCAGATTATTGAAGCACAATCTAACGCGCCTCAATAATCACCTACTAGCGAACCTCACGGTTCGCTTTTTTTGCTTAAAGCCTTAGCTCACATCTAAGCAGCCAACGCCCACAAACAGCGAACTATCAGATAAAATCAGCAATACACTGTACATTACAGTATCCGACCTGCAACCCACGTTTCCAATACATCAGCCAGTTTAATGAGTTGTTCTTGATGCTTGGATTTGTTTTTCGCTAGGTTTTGGATATTCAATAGCTTCCATCTCACCGCAGGTAGTGCCGCAACGCTCGGTTCATCAAACAATGACCAATCAGGCTGACCCTGTTTAAAGGATAATAAAAAGTCTCTGTCTCTTACAGTAAAGTGATGCTGCAACGCTGTTAGCATTTCTGAGCGAGTTAAAACCAGCTCATCGAGTTTAATCGGCTTTGTCGTCATTCCATTGAATTCAGTTTGAAAGCTTTCATCAAGCGGTTTCCAGCGTGGAGACATCACTTCATTAATGGGCCTTGGATGGCTAAGTGTATAAGTGAGAAAGCCGACTAAAATCTCTCGAGTGATCCCCTCTTCCGCCAGCAGCATTTTCACATCGAAAAGATCCCTTGGGTGCTGCCTATCCATCGCTGCACATAACTTACCACCGTATAGATCAGGCAGGCTTACGACGGGGATCTCTGCATACCCAAATTCTTCTTCAACTAACTCAACGACTGGCATTAATACCGCTTTGTGTAGCGTACCTCTAGCAACAGGAGAGACTTCAATTTTTATTGTGACTCTATCACTTGTCACGACAACCCTGAGCTCATCATATTTATTGTCTTGAAATACTGCACTAAGGTTCGGTTGTAGATTGATCTGCGCAGTCAAACGACCAAGCGCTTCCTTCACACTTTGTAGCGCTTGTTCCCTTGGC
This sequence comes from Shewanella sp. N2AIL, assembly GCF_022690845.1. Taxonomy (NCBI): domain Bacteria; kingdom Pseudomonadati; phylum Pseudomonadota; class Gammaproteobacteria; order Alteromonadales; family Shewanellaceae; genus Shewanella; species Shewanella sp. N2AIL. Next base: position 141,240 of record NZ_JALBYT010000007.1, read on the forward strand.
TCCAAAGGAAGATAAGCCAAATCGATATCGACCGATAAGCGTGGGAAGTTGCGCACAAATAGGTTGATAGCCGTACCGCCCTTTAGGGCAAATACCTTCTCTTGGGCGACGAGCGGCAGCATCCGAATAAGCAAGGTCACTTGCTGGTAGTATATCGATGACTTATTCATATCGATTTTCTTCTGTCTTAATAAACGATGCTGGCACTGTTATTTGATAGCGTCCATCGTAACGGCCATGAGCCACCACCTGACGCTTTCCCGCGCCTAGCGTGATTTGCTGCTCATCTAGCCTTTTGCTCCACTGGTGTTGATAGTAGTGGCCTAAAAAGAGAAATACGCGATTAGCTTGTACGGCTTCACTTCGATTCAGTATTGACTGTATTTTACGTGGGCTGAGATTCACTAACCCTTGAAACAGCTCCGCGGCATGCTCAAAACTGATATGTTTGCCAATGGCATTGACGACCTCATAGGCTGCAAGCTCCGCACAACTTGCCTTAACTTCCCTATTGTTCACCCCTATAGTTATAAAGTCTTTTTCCAACGTTTGGCTCAGCTTGCTACTGGTATAGAAAAGCCAGTTTTGCTCCTCCAATTCGCGGAACCACTTTGGCAACGCCTGCTTACTTTGACAGCCAACCCAAACTTGCTCGCTGCTTAGTTGAAGATAATGACTAAGCCCTTGATGCGTTAGGCTACTGACTCCCGCAAGGTGAACAGGAAGCTTTAGCTGCTCATTCACAGCCTTGAGCGCTTCAACCCAATGAGGCTGTAACTTGCCTGTTGACTCAGGACGAACGTAAACCCCCGCACTTATCTTGTACAACCAACCACTCTGCACATATTTTCTCACCAAAGATGAGCTGATCTCATTTTGTGTCAACCACGACTGAAGCACTACCGCACCAGGACTCGTATGATTAATAAGCCAGTTTATTTTTGATGACATAGTTGCACCATAAGTACCAAAATATAGAGTAAATTAAACCAACTATAGAAGTAGAGTTTATAAATTGCAATTACTTAGTACCCTAGGTACATGTTTGTTGAAAAATGCAAACTAGCAGATTGAGGGGAAGATTAGTTACCAGCAAAAGGCTAAGAAGGGATTCTTACTTAAAACGTTAAACTTAACCCCTGAACCGACAGAATTTCCGGTGCCCAATTCTAGTTATTGATAAGGACAATAACGAGGAGTTAATAATGAGTCAGTCACCGTTTATTCGCGTATATCAACGAAAATCAAAAAGCCCTTGGGATGATCATAGTACCGTCTTGTTACTCGCTGACATTGACGAAAATGATAATAATCCTAGAGCCTTACAATTCACTCGATATATCTATCTTCATCGCGACATCAAAGGACAACACTTAGGCATTAGCATCAGTAAATCGCTTCTTGAGGAACATGCTGAGTTTGATACTCAGTATTTAATGGGCTTGGAAATGATGATGCTATTGTTGATGTATAAAGATGATATTTCTGCCTTTTGCGAGTTGTTTACCGCGGAGTTTCAACAGATATTCGGGTTACCACCGAGCCTCTATTTTGACGCTGCCGAACAATTCTGGGCTGAGCAGATTATTGAAGCCGAAGCTTAAGCTAACATTCAGCCGTAATGTTAAGCGTTAGCCACTTACTCGCGAACCCGAAAGGGTTCGCTTTTCATACCGAATCAAACTTGTGCACAAATTAAGTCCATAGATCATATTTGATGATGCTCTAGCAACATGTTACAACACAAACGCTTTGGGACAAAAACGAGCTAGATTACTAACTCTAATTTATGAGTTTGGGATTAAAATTTGTATGGGGTAACGCCGCAAAAAGCCAGTCAGACTAGTTTGATTGTTATACTTTTAGTAAAATCCATACCGAGACTCCATATAGCTCATTAACTCTCTCAACGAGGATTCTATAGTATGCATAGAACTTTCTAGGTACTGATAAGATATATCAATAACATCCGACTCTATGGAGAGTCCAACTACTTTGCCTGAAATACTTTTTAGTTTTTCGATTTTGTCCTCACTAAGAGATCCTATATTTCCATTGCAGTGGGCTATATAATTCCTTACTGTATTGATTTCTCCTATATCTTGCATTATTTTTTTGGAAAACTGATATTCATAACCCAAAACGTGCTTCATATACTTATTTTGAGTTGATATTGGAGATTTTCCATTAATATCTTTCAGGGATAACTCTTTTTCTTCTTTCATCTTCGCATAATCAAGAAGCCGTGCAACTGAATTTTCGAATATCGCGTAGATGGTAACAATAAATGGAATCCTAATAATTCTTGGCATTTCGTCTTCGGCAATTTGATATACATGCTGATACTCGTGGCAATCCGAATCTGAATATTTTTTCATTTCCGCTGAGATATAGCTTTCACACACAGATTTTACGCCATTTTCTATCTGCGAAAGATAAGCTTGTAGTACGATCAATTCGACCTTGATCTCAATGCCTGGATACCGAAAATCCATATTCAATATACCCATACCATCTTACCTCCGAAGCATAACATTTTATTAGTACGCATGCGCGTTGTTCAAACCTACCTCCCAACCGTCACTACCATTAACAATCTTATTTTAAATGGCTTAAATCAATGCGTCTGAGGTGTGACGCACGAATGTGTAACCAAACGGCCTCAAAAACCAACGTTCTCAAATACAACTATATGCCTATCCAGTTACGAACACTATATGACGAAGAATTAAAAACAGTGGATACTAAAAATTTGTAGAGTAAATAGTGCATAAGTTTTCGATTCGCCAAACGCTTGCTAACACGCTTTGGGGCAAGAATAAGTTAATCACTTTCACTACCACCCAGATATTAACTTCAGGAGAGACAGTAACTTTTTATGTACTTTGTTTGATATTCAAGCTCAGGAAATAATGTAGCTTCGTATACTCCACACAACCTAAGTTCTCGAAGTATATCGATTTTGCACTCTTTAGGGACTATGAATGATTTTGAATACCCATCAAAACTATCGTTAACCTTTACGTATTGCGTGCCATGAAAAATCTTTCCAGTGTGGCATGTAAAGCATCCTTGTTGTGTTATTAGCCGTTTATTGATGCGTTTGGGAATATACATAAACCCAGCATGTTTTATGAAATCATTATTACTAAAACCCTTGGAATCAAATCGTAAATCCAGTCCTATTGGAAATTTATCTTTAGGGGATGATGATTTTTTATCGACATATTCCCCTAATTTATAACCATCGATGTATAACTGCTCTAATATAAAACTGGTACCCCTTTCATTTATTTTATGTATGGATGAAAACATAAAATAATCAAAATCATCAGGGTCGCTGTAAATAATTAATTCTTCTGTAAATTTAGTTCCAAAATTAGAATTGTAATAGTCAAAAAAGTCTAATTCTTCAATGTAATTGGGAAGAAAGAACAACTTACCATCATTGTTATTGTCATTACTGCAAGCAAAATAGAGTGCAACTAAAACGTTTTCAGTCCAGTCAAGAAGTCTTGTCGGCAAACCATAATGCTGTGCGTAGGTGAGCAGTTCAAGTGTATCAACATGCTTCTCTCTCGCTTCAGGATGCATTCGTAAGAATTCGTCAATGAGCTTATTCTCGTCATAAAACTTACCATCTACGGGGCGAAATAAACTTGGAGTCAATTTATGACAAGAATTAGACTGACCACGGAACCACCAATGATCAAGATTGTGTGATGTTTCTGTTTTGGCCAGGTTGATAGCATCAGCAACACAGGTGATTTTTAGCTTAATAACAGTATTGCTTTCTGACATCGTTGTTCGCTCTAATCTATGAATAATCAATATTGATTCAATAATCACTTTGTATCATTAGAAAAGTTTGGTCAACAAACCTTTGCTACAATTTTAAATTTACTCGCTACAAACATACTTTGGGGCAAAAGTGAGTTAGGTTCCTAACTCTAATTCGTGAGTTTCGGATTAAAATCTCTATGGATTAACGCCAAGCTAACCGGCGACGTGCTGGCGCAATTTTTGCGTCTCTTTGCGAAAAAATGTGACAGTTTTGGCCGTCTGCTTTAGGTTTTTGCTAGCGAATCCCCAGATAAATTCGATGGGATTCAAATAAGTAGACACGCATGATGCTGTTTGATCTAATCAATTTCGCCAAAAACCTACTAGATCCAACATCATGCGTGATATCGACATATTACACGATTTACTCAAAAAACAATGCCCTCAAATACACCAAAAACGCCTTAATTCTCTGATGGTTGCTACTGAGTCTTTACTCGATGGCAATCAACTCTCGTTAACCCAGTTAGGACGGAACATAACGGGTAACGTTGCACCAAAACACAATATCAAGCGTATTGACCGACTGCTCGGAAATCTACATGTTGTCAAAGATAAGTTCGCTATTTATCAATGGCATGCACAGTATCTCTGCGGCTCAAATCCGATGCCAATTATTCTTGTGGATTGGTCTGATGTGCGCGAACAACTGCGAATGATGACCTTACGCGCATCAATCAGTGTTAAAGGTCGCTCCATTACTTTGTACGAACGCACTTTTCTGTTTGAAGATTACAATGCCCCACGCAGTCATAACGCTTACTTAGCTGAGCTTGCTAACGTATTGCCGCCAGGATGCTGCCCGCTCATCGTCACCGATGCAGGTTATCGCAATACTTGGTTTAGGGAAGTCGAGCGCCATGGCTGGTTTTGGCTAGGTAGAGTTCGCGGTGATGTCAGTTTTATGCTCAACGGCCAAACATCATGGCAGTCAAATAAATCCCTCTATCCTAAAGCGAATTCAACCGCGAAATACATGGGTAGCGTCAAGTTAGCGCGCAAGTCTCCGCTACAATGTTACCTGCACTTGTTTAAAGCTAAACCTAAGCTGCGTAAGGATAAACATTCTTCTAAAGCTGGGCGAAATCACACCGCACAAAAGAGTTACAGCTTAGGGAGTAAAGAGCCTTGGCTACTCGCAACAAATCTACCGCCGGACTACTTTGGCCCTTCAAAGGTCGTCGATTTATATGCTAAGCGAATGCAAATTGAAGAAACCTTCCGCGATTTAAAAAGTCCGCAATATGGCATGGGCCTTAGACAAAGCCGCAGCCGTTGTCCAAAGCGATATGATGTATTGCTGCTCATCTCTATGCTGGCTGAAATCGTGTTGTGGTGTATTGGGTTAGCGGCACAACACCTTGGATGGCAAAGATATTTTCAAGCCAATACAGTGAGAAAGCAGGCTGTGCTATCAATTGTTAGACTTGGAAAGGAAGTACGCAAAAGAGACAAATATCCGGTTAAGGAGACAATTTTTCGCTGGGCATTAATCGAATATATAAACTTAGTTCATGACGCTGGAAGACCTCAATTATGAGGGGATCCCCCAGAGGTTTTTGTTATGTGCGACTTCATTAAGCTACAGTTTATTTTCGATATATAAATCTAAAGCGACCACCGCCTTGTAGTGATCGAAAAATGAACTTTCAGTATAACAATAATCATTAAAATGCTCGTATTGTTGAGTTGAAATTTTTATGAAGTCTGAGTATTCAATTTTATTGATTAACTCAAGTGCTGTTTCATCTAGCAACACATTAAACTTGTCTAACATTTAAAATGTTTAGCTTTATCGTTTAAACAAAGGCACACAAGCTGTTCTTTATAAGTATGAGGCTGCATCTTCATACCTAGAATGTTCATTCTTACAGAACTACGTTCGACATCAATATATTTATTTAATGCGTTGAAACCGTCTTTAATCAATAGTTAATGGCTTATTATGATATTTATCATACAACAACTTATTATCAACTTGATTTGGAATAAGTAATGAGTTGCTGATATTAAATTTAAAATCATAGACTATTTATTTTAGTAATGGCCTTAGCGTTTCTCTTCTCTTTTTACGCGTATTTATCTTGGGAATAAAAGTAGAAACCATATAAACAATCCAACCCGCCAAGTAGGATAAAGAAAAGTTTACTATAATGTCAGAAATTTCTTGCCCCTGAGTGACAATTTCCCGCCAGTCAGATGCAAAAAATTGAAACCAAATAATTATTGCTATACAAAAAACCACACCATAAAAAAGGTAAAAATATTCCTTATCAATGTATCGTCTAATTCCATTCACTTCAAAAACCTTATTAATTGACAATCAAACTAGGCAACAATGGCACATAACGCCAAAATAACGGGCTTAAAATGGTTTGTTAAAATGCTTGAGGAACGAAAAACAACAAACTTTTTTAAGTCCTGTTGATTTTCTTGTTAGCCATCATTTTCACCAAGCCATTTTTCAAATGTTTCTTTAGAAGCATTGGTGAGAACTGAACTGAATACATCTTTATTACCATAGTACAAGCAGTGTCTTATCATGGTATATGGATTTAAAGTATCTTTTGAGTTTCCATTGGCTTCAAAGTCAGCTTTATAGCGTTTTACTTTTGCAATACCTTCCTTCATGTAGGTATTCAACTTAGTTCTTGTTATATCAGGTTCCAAAGAAACAATTTCATCTGTAAACCCATCAACTTTATGTGCTTCAGCATCAAAACCAGAGAAGAAGTGATTAGCTATTTTTAGAAGTCCGAATGCAGTTAATAATCCATTCCCATTAGATGATATTAAATTTTTTGGGCCTGCAACGTTAGAGTCTAATGCTTCATCTGTATCATCATCTTCGGCTTTTTGTATTTCAAGTTCAGTCTCATTTCTTATTGCAAGGAATTCCCTATCAGCCAATTCAAATAATGCAGCCAATGTATTTATTCTTCTTTTTAATTTATTTGGGATTTTTTTCTTGTATTTGATTTTATGATCCAAAACGCTCCATGAATCTTGAACGATAGTTCGTATTTGAATTTCAAAGTTAAAACCCACAAATGCTTTATATTCAGGCATCTCACTGCGATCGTCTCCTAGTTTTAAGTCTAAGTGCAACCCCTTATAACCGAATGAATCTTCAGTTTTCTCCATTAGAGAAATTTTATCTGTCACGTCAATGACTGAAAAATGCCGATCTAATACCGCCTTAATTTTTTCGATGTCATCCTCATATAAGCAAACGACTCTGAGGCCAATTAAATCTGAAATATGGTCTTTAATTTCATATTCAGTTTCATTCGCTTCAAGCTCTTTACGATACTTTAGATTAAACTTTCCAAGGCATTCTTCTTTATCTTTGACTCTGCCTTCTATTTTGGAAATTGCGATATCCCCAGAATGTGAAACCAAAGCATTTATCAATGCACAGAACGAAGTCTTTGCATCATCAAGAGTTTTCAAGTTATCACTATAAAACTCTCTAAAATAGTTTTTTTCGAAATCGTAATCTAAAGATGCCACTGGAACTCCTTTTGATGGCTAACGTCTTAGTATTTATGCGCTGCGCTGTTTGTAGGGCATAAATCGCTTAAACATTTTATTAGCGCGCATGCGCGTTTACCTCGTTGTACCAGTGAAAATGCGCACACTTAACTATCTGTATGCAAACAACTTATCAGCTTTCTCGGTGTTTTTCAAGATAGTTGTCACTCTTTGTTTAAATATTAAGCTGCATTTATTACGCCTTCTTCTGGTGCCTTATCTGGGTTGAGTGTTACAGCGCCAACCGCTTCACAATTTCTGATCTCTGTA
>NZ_JALBYT010000080.1:0-631 GCF_022690845.1 Shewanella sp. N2AIL
GCATCCCCACATCCAAACCGCGCACTTGGCTGTTTAAGCGGTTAGAAATAGCGAGTCCTGCTGCATCATCTTTTGCACTGTTGATACGTAAACCAGAAGATAAACGCTCCATTGACGTTGCTAATGCCCCGCCGGAAGCATTTAAGTTTTTCTGAGCTTTCATTGATGTTACGTTAGTATTTACTGTAATGGCCATGATTCGTTTCCTCTTTATACCTGGCTTATTCAACTTGCCTGTCTACTTATTAAGCCAGGCGGGTCTTAGTGGTTACAGTATATTTAACGGCAGCAGTTTTTTTATCTTTAGGGAAATTTTTAAAAAATTATTTTTTAAAAATAACACTATATATTTCATGCAAATAAAACCTACAACAATATAAAAAACTTTGCCTGCTCTTTCGCTATAAACAAAAGAGACAGGCAAAATTCACATCCCAATACGCGCTAAACTCACATTAGCCAAGTAACGACAATGCCACTTGAGGTAACTGGTTAGCCTGTGCAAGCATAGCAGAACCGGTTTGCTGTAATACTTGGTTTTTAGTCATAGCTGAGGTTTCTTTGGCAAAATCCACATCTACAATACGGCTCTTCGCATCAGCGACGTTAGCCTGCACGTTGGCATTGTTGG
>NZ_JALBYT010000081.1:0-621 GCF_022690845.1 Shewanella sp. N2AIL
AGTAAAGAATCCGCCTTCTTAGAAGGCGGCTTTGACTTGCCCCTGGAAGGGGCTATTCCAAGAACCTACATCATCTGCAACGACAATTGAGCCTCATGTTCCTGATCTTGTTTATCTTGATGGCGCACATATCGTCTAATGATTTCTTCATTAACACCTACTGTGTCTACAAAATAACCTCTGGCCCAAAAGCTATTGCCCCATAGCTTTTTACGTACATGAGGGAATTTATTGAATAGCCTTATCGCACTTCTTCCTTTCAATACTCCCATCAGCGTTGATACTGACAGCTTCGGCGGGATTATGACTACCAAGTGAACGTGGTCTATCTGAACGTTTAATTCTAAAACCTCACAACCCTTCATATTGCAAAGGATATAAATTGACCTGTATAACTCCTTACCAAGGTTTCCTTTTAAAATTTTAAAACGGTACTTCGGAGTCCAAACAATATGATATTTGCAACGCCAATAAACATGTGATGAACTTCTATAATCGCCCATGCTTTTCGTCTCCTCTTACTTGTGGTGAATAAGAAGTCTCTTTTAGCATGGGCGTAATTCAGGCTATAGCCTCAAGGAACAATCACCACCGCCAGAGGCGGTGGTTTTGGGATGACAA